>PLIG01000103.1 GCA_003139255.1 Acidimicrobiaceae bacterium
AGCCAGGATCAAACTCTCCGTCGAGATCAACGCCCCGGTTCGGGCAAGCCCGACCGAAGCGACGACCTGGAGAGCCGGTTCGGGCCTGACTGACCCTGACCGACTTTGAAGCTGGCACAGCACGGTTTGTTGTTGTCCGTGACAGTGCTTAATTGTGGTTCGACCATCCGGTCGCGCCGAAGCGCCCCGTGTGGTCGCCCGCACTGGCTTTTGGCTCTCACTGTTCCGTTTTCAAGGAGCGACACAACACTCGCCTCGAAAGGCGTAGGTGCTGGGCCCCAGATGCGGCTCCGCCGACCTGGGGGAACTTGTAATGCTACCCGTAACCGTACCGGGTGTCAAAGGACAACCGCGACCCGGGAGGTTCCCCGCGAAACGTTGAGGTCCCCCTCCACCCACCACCTCCACGGTACTTCGGCAGCACTGGCCACTCCGACGCGACCGGAGATCGCCGATCGGGCAGGTGGGGGCGTGCCGTCGTCTGCAATCACCAGGTCCTTGTCCCCCGTCACCAGGTCGGCGCCGTCGTCGGCACGTCCGATCCCGAAGGCCTGACAGAGCTTCGCCGGCCCGCTGGACAGGTGCCGGTCAACCACTGCTGGGCCCCTCGCGACGCGCATCAGTTCAATCCCCGCTACCGGGGCGAGCGCGCGAAGAAGCACCGCCCGGCTGATCCCTTCCGGTCCGCACACCGCGTTGGCACAGAAGTGCATCCCGTACGTGAAGTACACGTAAAGCCGGCCAGGCGGCCCGAACATCGTGGCGTTACGCCTGGTCGGGCCGTGGTACGCATGCGACGCCGGGTCCTCGGTGCCCAGGTAGGCCTCCACCTCCACGATCCTGCCTGCGCGCCCTCGTCCCACGAGCAATTTGTTCAGAAGCGCGGGTCCCACCTCCCTCGGATCCCCTTTGTAGAAGGAGCGCGGCAGCACCCGATGACGGGCGAATGACGACTTCATCTGCCAGAACAATCAGCTCCGGCCTCTGAACCGCCCCCTGAAGCAGCCACCCCCGAACCGGCCGAACCGGCTCCCGACGACCCATGGCGCACCTGATGCTCGCGGGCGTGCGAGACGCGCTGAGAGTCCAACTCGAGGCGCTGGCGAAAGCGCTCGAGCTGTACCGAGAACGGGACCGGGCCGGCGCCTCCCGGCGAGGTGCGTCTCGTGACCGCGACGCCAGGCTCGAGCACGCTCAGCGCCTCTGCACCGAGCGAGGGGTGAGCATGCACCAGCTCCGTCAAAGGCACACCGCGCTCGACCGAGTCGCGCACGAGGGAGCCGACGAGCTCGTGAGCTTGCCGGAAGGGGACGTGATGTGCCACTAGCCACTCGGCAAGGTCCACTGCCGCGGCCTGCGGTCCGGCTGCGGCTTCGCTCATCTTCTCAGTGACGAAATCGGCGGTCGAAACCAGCCCGTCGAGCGCCACCAGAGCCCCCGACACCTGGTCCACGGCGTCGAACAAGGGCTCTGTCCCCTCCTGGAGATCCCGGTTGTAAGCGAGTGGAAGACCCTTCAGGGTGACGAGCATGCCGGTGAGATGACCGATCAGTCGCCCAGCCTTCCCTCGTGCCAGCTCCGCGACGTCGGGGTTCTTCTTCTGCGGCAACATCGAGCTACCGGTGGCATAAGCGTCGTTCACGACGACGAAGCCGAACTCCTCGCACGACCACAGCACAATCTCCTCGCCGAGGCGCGACAAGTGCACCCCGAGCAGCGCCATGTCGAAGAGAGCCTCCACCACGAAGTCTCGGTCCGACACCGCGTCAATGGAGTTCTCGAAACGTCCCGTGAAACCGAGGTCCTCGGCGACCCCGTCAGGGTCCAGCGGTAGCGACGACCCCGCGAGCGCCCCTGCCCCGAGTGGGCTCACGTCCAACCGGTCGACACTGTGCACCAGCCGGTCTACGTCGCGCGCCAGCGCCCATCCATGCGCCAGCAGGTGGTGCGACAGGAGCACAGGTTGCGCGCGTTGCATGTGTGTGTAGCCGGGCAGGTAGGCGTCGCCAGCCTCGATTGCCCGCCGCAGCAGCGTCTCCTGCAGGGAGAGCACCCGTCCGGCCACTGCCAGCAGCTCGCGGCGTGCCCATAGACGCAAGTCGGTGGCCACCTGGTCGTTGCGACTCCGCCCGGTGTGCAGCTTCGCCCCGACCTCGGGCTCGATCTCGGTCACCCGCCGCTCGACCGCCGTGTGAATGTCCTCGTCCTCGGGATGAAAGACGAAGCTGCCCGAAGCGAGCTCCTCGTCCACTCGGTCGAGCGCGCCCAAGAGACTGGCGACCTCTTCCATCGCGAGTACCCCCGCACGTCCGAGACCCCGCACATGTGCACGCGACCCAGCGAGGTCGTCCTCGGCGAGACGGCGATCGAAGCCGATGCTGGCGGTGAACGCCATCACCTCGTGTGCCGTCGCGCCGAGCCGCCCTTCCCACAAGGTCACTTGCTTTCCTCGTCCCCCGACACCTCGGGCGACCGCGCGGGAGGGCCGTCGGTCGCTGTTCCCGCCGGCCCCGGACTGCCACCACCTTGGCGAGCAGCCCACGTGACGAGGCCCAAGCCCCAGATCCGCGAGAAACCCTCGGCGTCTTTGTGCTCGAAGGTGTCCGAGGCGTCATATGTGGCGAGCCCGTGGTCGTAGAGAGACATCGGGCTGCGCCGTCCGGCCACGATGCAACTGCCGGGTGCAAGGACCAGGCGCACATCGCCCGTCACGTGCCGCTGGGTCGTGGAGAAAAACGCGTCGATCGCTTCTCTCAGCGGGGAGAACCACAACCCGTCGTAAACGAGCTCGGCCCACCTCGGCTCGAGGCGCGCCTTCTCGTGGGACACGTCGCGCTCCAACGTGAGACCCTCGAGATCGGCATGGGCCAGGATCAACGCGAGCGACGCCGGGCATTCGTACACCTCACGGCTTTTGATCCCCACCCGGCGGTTCTCCACCATGTCGACCCGCCCCCATCCGTAGGCACCTACCACTGAGCTGAGCTCGCCGATCAGCTCGGCGAGCGCGACACGTCGGCCATCGAGCATCACCGGCACCCCACCCTCGAACCCGATCACGACCTCGCGTGGTTTGCTCTGCGTCGCTCTCGTCAAGGTGAACGGTTCGTCGGGCGGACCGGCCCACGGGTTCTCGATGACACCACACTCGATGGCCCTTCCCCACAGGTTCTCGTCGATGGAGTAGAGCTTCTCCTTGGTCGCCTCCACCGGAATCGAATGGCGCGCCGCGTAGTCAATGCAGTCCGCACGAGTCAGCCCCCAGGTCCGGGCAGGAGCGAGGATCTCGAGGTCCGGTGCAAGGGTGCGCGCGCCTACGTCGAAACGCACCTGATCGTTGCCCTTTCCCGTGGATCCATGTGCTACAGCGTCGGCTCCGTGAAGGCGTGCCTGGGCCACCAGGTGACGGACAATAACCGGTCTCGACAGAGCGGACACCAGCGGGTACCGCCCCTCATAGCGGGCGTTGGCAAAGATCGCGGGCACCACGAAGTCCTCGGCCATCTCGCGCCGCGCGTCGACGACAACCGACTCCACCGCCCCTGCATCCAGGGCACGTCTGCGGATCGCCTCGAAGTCGTCCCCTTGTCCCACGTCGACCGCCACCGCCACCACCTCGACGCCCAGCTCCTCGCCCAGCCACTTGACCGCCACCGAGGTATCGAGCCCACCGCTGTAGGCCAACGCCACTCGCTTTGCCATCACCGTTCTCCATTTCTTCGTGCTCTTTGCGCCTTCGGCGTCCCGAACGGGGCCCCAGACTGACCGATCCGCCGTGCCAGCTCGGCTCCCCCGGTGTTCTCGCTCGCCACCACCAACACCGTGTCGTCTCCCGCCACGGTCCCCACGACGCCGTCGAAGGCGCTGCGGTCCAGCGCCGAGGCGACCACGTGAGCAGAACCTGGTGGGGTGCGCAAAACGACGAGGTTTGCCGAGTGAGCGACCTCCACCACCCACTCTCCCAGCACTCTCCGCAGATGCTCTTGCGGTGCCACCTGGTGGACCGGTAGCTGGGCGAGCGCGTAGACGGTGTCACCACCTGGCACCCTTACCTTCAGCGCGCCGATCTCCTCGAGATCGCGCGACACAGTGGTCTGGGTCGCCTCCACACCTTCGTCTGCCAACAACGTGACGAGTTGCGCCTGGCTCGTCACAGCGCACGTCTCGAGCAGCTGGGCCACGCGGTGCTGGCGCTGCGTCTTTCCAAGCCTCGTCAATGTCCCTCCCCCGCAGTGGTGGACTCCCGGTCCACTGCACGGACCACCCACGCAAGAAGCCCCCGCATCGCGTGCATGCGGTTCGCCGCCTGCTGCCACACCCGGCTCCTCGGCCCGTCGATCACACTCGCGCTGATCTCCTCGCCCCGGTGAGCGGGCAGGCAGTGCAGCACCACTGCATCGGGAGAGGCCCGGCTGAGCAGATCCTCGTCGACGGTGAACCCGGCGAACGCCTTACGCCGCATCTCGACCTCGTCCTCTTGGCCCATGGAGGTCCATACGTCGGTGTACAGGACGTCGGCCCCTGCGGCCGCCTCGGCCGGGTGATCGGTCACCTCGATGTCGCCGCCAAGCCGCACGACGCGTTCGAGGTCGTCCGCGTCAGGCCCGTAACCTTCGGGCGAAGCAGTCCGCACGCGCACACCCGCCATCGAGGCCGCCAGCGAGAGCGAGCGCCACACGTTGTTGGCGTCGCCGATGTAGGCGATCGTCCGTCCGCCCAGGTCCCCGAACACCTGGCGAAGGGTCAGGATGTCCGCAAGGGCCTGGCAGGGATGAGCCAAGTCGGACAACAGGTTCACCACAGGCACCGCAACACCCGCCACCGAAAGGGCCTTCGTCATCCGGACGAGCCTCTCGTGGTCGACCACGCGGGCGCAGATCACAGCGTGGTAGCAGGCGAGCGTCCGAGCGACGTCCTCCGCCGTCTCACGGACGTCGATCCCCACCTCGGCGCCCTGCACGTACACGGGATGACCTCCGAGCGCGAAGACGGCCAGTTCGGTCGAGCTACGCGTGCGAGCCGAAGGCTTTTCGAACACGAGAGCGACCCCCCGACCTGAAAGCGCGCCGTCCAGCTCAACCGGTGGCGCCGTCGACAGCGAGATCACCTCCTCGAGCTCGTCACACGAGAGGTCGTCGATCTCTAGGAAGTTATGCATCAGACCGCTCTCTGGAGCTCACCTCGCCTACGGCATCGGCGAATATCGCCAGAGCCTCGTCGATCTCATCGTCTGACACCAACAATGGAGGCGCCATCCTGATGGTGTCAGGGCGTGGGGCGTTCACAACGAGCCCTCGCCACAGCGCGGCTACTACAACGTCCTTGGCGCGCCCCGATACGAGCGTGATACCCAGCAACAGGCCCTCTCCGTGAACCCCGCTCACCCCGTCTGTGGCTTGCAGCCCCCTACGCAATCTCGCCCCCGCTGAAGCAGCGCGACCGGGGGCGCCCGTGGCCTCCATGACTCCTAACGTCGCCTTGGCTGCTGCCATGGCGAGTGGCTGGCCCCCGAAGGTGCTCGCGTGGTCGCCGGGGGCGAAGGCCGCGGCTACCTCCGCGCGAGCCCAGCAAGCACCGACCGGAACCCCGTTGCCGAGCGCCTTCGCCATGGTGACCACGTCTGGCTCGACACCTGTGTGCTGGAAAGCGAACCAACGCCCCGTACGCGCGATACCCGTCTGCACCTCGTCGACCATGAGCAGGATGCCCCGTTCCGTGCAGATCCGGCGCACCCCTCTCAAGTAGTCCGACGACGGCACGACCACCCCCGCCTCACCTTGGATTGGCTCGACGATCACAGCGGCCACACGAGCCGGGTCGCAAGCAGCGTCCAGCGCGTCGAGGTCGTCGTACGGCACGTGCTCGAACCCTTCGGGTAGTGGAGCGAACGCGATGTGCCAGGCAGCCTTCCCGGTCGCGTGCAAGGTGGCGAGAGTGCGCCCGTGGAAGGAGTCCCATGCGCTCAGCACCACATGGCGGCCCGGCCCGGCCCACTTGCGCGCCAGCTTGAACGCGCACTCGTTCGCCTCGGCCCCGGAGTTACAGAAGAACACCTGGCCCCCGGCCCGCTCCTCCCCACCGCCGATAAGGCGGTCGATCGTGGCGGCCACCTCGGGGGCGACAACGTTGCCGAAGAGGTTCGAGGTGTGCAAGAGCGTGCGTGCCTGAGCGTTCAGCGCGTCGGCAACGACGGGATGGGCGTGCCCGAGCGAGGTCACGGCCAACCCGGATAGGAAGTCGAGGTACCTGCGTCCCTCGGTGTCCCAGAGCAACGTCCCGTCACCGCGCACGAAAGTGACCGGCGGCTCCGCGTAAGTCTGCATCAACGCGCTTCGGTCCAATTCGATGGGTTCGGCGGTTCCGTGGGCAGGCGTCACAGCTCCACCTCGTCTGTGGTCCTGGTCACCATTGTGCCCACGCCTTCGTCGGTGAAGACTTCAAGGAGCAGCGCGTGCGTTACCCGCCCGTCCAGGATGTGGGCGCGTGCCACCCCCGAGCGGACAGCCTGCGCGCATGCCTCCACCTTCGGCACCATCCCGCCGCTGGCTGCGCCCGAGCTCACCATCGCGTCGAGCGCGTCGGCGGTCGCGCTTCGAAGCAGGGACCCGGGGTCCAGCGGATCGGCACGCAGTCCTTCGGTGTCGGTAAGGAACACCAGCTTCTCCGCGCCAAGCGCCACAGCTAGGGCCCCTGCCACCGAATCGGCGTTGATGTTGTAAGCCTGACCGGTCGAATCCGCGGCCACGGTTGCCACCACGGGAATGAGGCCCTGGGCGAGCAAGCGCTCGATTATCGAGGGGTCGACAACCTCCACGTCCCCCACGAAGCCAAGGCCACCTGGGCGCTGGCTGGCGGTCAGCAAGTTGGCGTCTTCTCCCGAAAGTCCCACCGCGAGAGGTCCGTGCACGTTCATGGCAGAGACGATCTCACGGTTCACCTTTCCGACGAGCACCATGCGCGCGATCTCGAGGGTCTCGGCGTCGGTCACGCGCATGCCGTCGCGGAACTCCGGAACCTTCCCCAAGCGCGACATGAGCTCGCCTATCTGCGGTCCGCCGCCGTGGACCACCACCGGGAGCATTCCCACCGAACGCATGAGCACGACGTCCTCGGCGAACGACTCGAGGGCGTCGTCCTCGGCCGACTGAGCAGTTGAGGGCGACGACGCTGCTCGTTCCACGCTCCTCGTCTCCGCTACACCCCCAGACACCTCGGCTCCCGGGAGATCGCGCGTGAGGTGAGTCGGGAGCGGAGGGGGGAACAGAGCGTTGCCTCCGTACTTGACCACGATCACCTTTCCCGAGAAGCGCCGGATATACGGGAGCACCTCGACCAGGATCGCCGCCTTCACTCCTGCTTCCTCGCTCATGAGCTCGGACCTGTACACCGGGGACCTCGAGTCCCGAGCGCTCACGAGGTGGTCCTGTTCTCGTCGATGTAGCCGTGCCCGAGGTCGCAGGTGAGCACGGTCGCTATCGAGCTGCCCATGCCCAGATCGCACGTGATCTTGAGTGACCGTTGTTTCATGTGTGCGCGCACCATCTCCGGATCGTGCTCGGCGGCCACTCCTCTGCGGCACACGACCGTCCCCCCAAAGGCCACCTCGACCCTGTCGATCTCGAAGGCGACCCCGGCCGATCCGAGCTCGCTCACCACTCGCCCCCAGTACGGGTCCTCGCCGTTCAGCGAGCACTTGACCAATGCGGACTCGGCGACCTTACGAGCTGCGCGATAAGCCTCGACGTCAGAAGCCGCGCCCGTCACGAGCACCTTGGCCAGCTTCGTCGCGCCTTCGCCATCCGCTGCCATCATCTCCGCCAACTGCCCGCAGGCTCTCTCCAGCGCCGCCGCCAGTTCCCCGGGCCCCGGCAGGACGTCGCCTCGGCCGCTGGCAAGCGCGACGACTGTGTCGTTCGTGGAGGTACATCCGTCGAGGGTCATCCGATTGAACGTCGAATCGACCGCCCCGGCCAGTGCAGCTGCTAGGTCCGAGGGCCCGCAGCGCGCGTCCGTGGTGAGGACCGCCAGCATGGTCGCGTGCGCGAAGACATCGGGGAGCTCCATGTGCGGCGACAGCATCGCCGCTCCCTTCGCCATCCCTCCCACCCGAAACCCCCGTCCTTCGACCACGACCTCCTTGCGAAACGTGTCGGTGGTCATCATCGCCTCTGCAGCACGCCCGGCCGCCTCCGCTCCGGCCGCGCGCGCCGAGACCAGAGGAGCCATCCCCGTCTCGATCGGAGCCATCGACATCGCGACGCCGATGAGCCCTGTCTGGCACACGAGCACCTCGGAAGGCTCGACCCCGAGCCCCCCGCCGGCAAGTGCGCAGATTCGCTCCGCGTCGGCAAGACCCTGGAGCCCGGTCGCCGCGTTCGCGTTACCGCTCGAGACGACCACTGCTGCGGCGTGGCCGCCCCTCGACTTCAGGTGGGCGCGGCTCACCACGACCGGTGCGGCCGCCGCGAGGTTCGTGGTGAACACCCCGGCAGCAGGTACCGCACGGGCGTCGTCGGTGGCCACGAGGGCCAGGTCCAATTCGCCCGACCTTTTTGTCCCGCAGGAGGTGCCGGCGGCTACGAAGCCAGCCGGCGCGGTGATGCTCATTCGAGGACCTCAGTGGTCAATCCCGGTCCACCACTCGAGCCCGGGCACCTGGTCATGGGTACACACCTACTCTCGGTAGCCCCGATATCTCGTCGATCCCGAGCGCTATGTTGGCGCACTGCACCGCTTGGCCCGAAGCGCCCTTTGTGAGGTTGTCGATGGCACAGATCGAGACCACCCATCCGGTGCGCGGGTCGACCCGGGCCGTTAGATGCGCGCAGTTCGACCCCAGAGTCGCCTTGGTGGAAGGCGGCGCCTCGGATACGACCACGAAGGGCTCCTCGCAGTAGGCCTCTTCCAGCACACCGATGACGTCCTCGGTGCTGAGAGCGACCCCAGCGGCGGGCTTCGGACGCGACCGTGCGTAGCAGGTGGCCAGGATCCCCCGGTTCATGGGCGCGAGATGGGCCGTGAACAGTACCTCCCCCCCGATGACCTGCTCGATCTCGGGTGTATGGCGATGGCGGAGCAGGCTGTAAGCCGTGAAGTCCTCGTCCACGGTGTTGAAGTGCGACGAATGAGCCAGCTTGCGCCCGGCTCCTGAGACCCCGCTCGCCGCATCGACGATGATTCCCGTGGGTTCGACCACTCCGGCGCGCACGAGTGGCGCGAGCGCCAACCCCGCAGCCGTCGGGTAGCAGCCAGCCGCAGCGATCAGAGACGCACCTTCGAGGTCGGGCCTGAACAGCTCGGGGAGCCCATAGACGAACCGCCCCAGAAGCTCGGGCGAAGCGTGGGCCTGCCCGTACCACTGCGAGTACGCCCCCCGGTCGCGCAGGCGGAAGTCCGCTGACAGGTCCACGAGCACGCCGACCTCGCCCACCAGCTCCCGGACCAACATCTGGGATTCCCCATGAGGCAGGGCCAGGAAAACGACGTCGAGCCCACGCAGGTCGCTGGTGCTCGCCTTGGTGAACGCCAGCGAGGAATAGCACGCCGCCAGCGACGGGTACAGGTCCGACACCGCTCTGCCGGCTTGAGTCTCCGCTCCCGCCATCACCACGTCGAACTCTGGGTGCGAAGCGCAAAGTCGCAGCAGCTCGACTCCGGTGAAACCCGAGGCGCCCAGGACACCCACACGCATAGCGCAAGACTATACAACAGAATGCATACTCATGCATCCACCTCGCCCTCGCATCTCGAAAGCTCACCTCAGGGCGCTGCGATGACAGCGATCGGCTCCGAGCAAGCCGGGCCACCTGACCGACCGAGCAGTCTCAGATCAGGCAAGGCTCTCGCTTCGCTCGCGCTGGCGGATTGACAGCCGTCCGTTCCTGATCAGCGCGATCCGAGGCGCCCGGCGGGCCACCGCGCTGTCGTGGGTAACGATCACCAGCGTGAGGTCGCGAAAGCGGGACATCGACTCGAGCAGGTTCACGACGTCGTCGCGGGTCTCCTCATCGAGATTGCCCGTGGGCTCGTCACGTCTCGGTTGACCACCGCCGGGCCTTGGAAGCTGACGGTGTCGGGTCCAATCCCCGAGTGCTCCACTCATTTTACAGGGTTGAAAAACCCATGGGAAGTACAATGGAAACGATGCCCAGAGGTCAGCACCACCCCAGTCCAGAGGAGCGCGACGAGCGGGTCAAGCTCGCCCTGCCCCCGGACGAGGCGATCAAGCTAGTGACGGAGACTGGGCCGCACCCGGAGGACGAGGACAAGCCCGAGAAGGACTAGGCGACAGGAATGGCCGACAAGTGGGAGTACCGCACGATCTCATCCTGGGAGAAGGGCTACACCTTGGTTGAGGGCGGCAACATCAGAGGACGGGATGCCTTGGGCGCCATGCTCAACGACCTAGGCAAACTGGGCTGGGAATTGGTCGGGATACTCGATACCGAGTCGGGGCCGACAGCGATCTTCAAGCGTCCCTCCACAAAACTGATGGGGGTTCTGAGTCCAGATTCCTGGCCCGACCAATAGATAGTTCTTGGGGCTAAAGGTCGGCACCCGATCTGCCGATAAGGGGGGGCGTAGGTGCAATTCCCCTTCAACCCAAGCAACGACCCCCGTTCCCGCCTCGGGGGTCGTTGCGCGTCTGGGGTCCTGGAAGAGGTCATGGGTTTGTCGGGGACTGTCTATCTGGCGTACCCATCGGCCTGGGCGAGCGGGCAGAGCAGCCATTAGCTTCCGACCAACCCCGAGTGGGAGGTGGCGAGAATGAGCGATGATACCCAGACGGCGCTGTCGTTGACGGCGGCGGTCGAAGAAGACCTAGCGAAGTTGGCCAAAGTCGTGGAAGAGCTTGCCGGTGTCGTTCAGAAACTCACTCGCGGTCAGGCCGCCTCGTCGAGCGTTGTCGGGAACGTGAGCCATACGGCCCGGCAAATCTGGTCCCGCAACCGCTGAGGCCCTAGCAGGCCCGTTCCGTTCGGGGCTGTGTAACTTGACACAGCCCCCACACATCAGTATTTGGATACATGACGGACCAAGAGTACCGAAGACATGACCAATGGCAGGTGGGGCAGAGCGAGAAACAAGGCTCTGACCAGGGCTTAGAGTCAAAGAACGACAGGACAGCGGAGATCATTCGGGCCTGGAAAGAGTGCCAGCCTGACCCTGAGATAATGGCTGATCTGAGAAAGCTCTTTGGCCTTACCCCCGAGCTAGCTCCTCAACAACCCGTGCCAGCCGAGTAATGACTTTGGTTAGGCCCACCATGGCCTCACCGAAGGCATCCCAACGGACCTGGTCTGCCGACTTGGGGAACTGGCGAGCACTATCGCCCTGTTGGGCAAGCTTGGCTTTCTTGAGAACGGCGGTCAGCTCGCCAAGAACAAACTCCTCAAGGCTCTGAGGTTCGTCGGCCATGGGCCCTCCTTTGTCTAGGCCCCTGAACAGGGCTCAGGTGATGACGCAGGTTAGAAGACTGACCGGTGTTAGCGAACCGTGGTCAGTTCTTCTCCCTGCTCAGGCTGTATACGCAGGTCAGAGGCCCACAGAAACGCTCAGAAATGCGTATTTCGCGCTAGCGTTGACAACTGTTGGTGGTCTTGCGGGAGTGAGGGCTGCCGACTACCCAAGGAGGCGATCGCGATGAGTCCAACGAAGCGGCTTCGGTCGCGCCGCGCCCATCACCGCGAGCGCCAGGATGCCGAGCGCCTGAGCCTCGCCCCCCTGACCTTCGAACAGGCCGTCAAAGGCGCGCTCAAGACCAAGCCGCCCAAGACCGACGCCCAGGACGAGGATGAGGAGGCCAAGCAGGATTCTTGACCTGGACAAATAAAAGATCGTGGAGGCGACGGGAATCGAACCCGCTTGCTGAGGATTTGGAGTCCAAGTGGTGCCATTACCTCGCCCCCATGACAAGGGCACGAGCTGGGGTGACCGCCCCGGCTCGTGTCGCGTTTACCAAGTGCATCTCTCTTCTCTCTACAAGACGTACGTGCCCTGTGGAGAACTACAAACGTGTCATTCAAACGATATCGCATCCCCTAGACTGAAGACCTGAATCACCCCCTGAAAACACGGCCTGAACAGGGAGAAAGCGTTACACCCCCCTGCGAAAATGGGGGCATGGAGATGAACCTTTGCTCGCTTGCCCCCTACTTTCACGACGAAGCAGCGGCCTGGGAGCTGATGGAGTCCCTTCGGTGGCCGAATGGCC
This sequence comes from Acidimicrobiaceae bacterium, assembly GCA_003139255.1. Taxonomy (GTDB): domain Bacteria; phylum Actinomycetota; class Acidimicrobiia; order Acidimicrobiales; family UBA8190; genus Bog-564. The sequence goes on from PLIG01000103.1 coordinate 12,215, forward strand.
CCGAGTGCCCCCACTGTGGCGAGATTGACCGAGCCACCTACCTGACCCCTCGGAACGGCCACCGGACCACCTCGACAGGCGCTGTTTCCTATCGCCGGATCTGGAAGTGCCAAGCCTGCAAGCGCAAGTTCAGCGTCCTCGTCGGGAGCATCTTCGAGGACTCCAAAGTCCCCCTGTCCAAGTGGCTCGCCGCGTTCTACATGCTCACCGCGAACAAGAACGGGGTGGCCGCGTACGAGATTCACCGCACTCTCGGAGTCACAAACCGAACCGCCGGATTCATGATGCACAGGATCAGGGAAGCGACCAAGGCTGGTCCGTTGGCTGACATGCTGCGCGGCACCATCGTGGCCGACGAAACGTGGGTCGGTGGTAACCCGAAGAACCGTCACGGCGAAGCCCCCAACGACAGGAAGCGTCTCGACGCAAGAATCTACGAGCCCATTACCCCTGGCATGAAAATTCGCAAGACGGACAAGACTCCGGTGCTGGCGATCATCAATGCCGACACTGGCGAAGTGCGTTCTCGCGTCGTTACCGACGTATCCGGTCACACGCTCCGCAAGGCCATTGCCGAGCATGTGGACCTGGCGAACAGCCATCTACGGACCGACGAAGGGGCGCAATACCTACAGATGGGTCGAGAGTTCGTTTCGCACGAAACGGTCAATCACTCAGAGGGCGAGTACGCACGCGGCGATGTGACTACCAACCGGGCTGAAGGCTACTTCAGTCAACTGAAGCGATCTATCGGGGGGACACATCACCACGTCAGCAAGACCCACCTGCCCCGGTATCTGGCCGAGTTCGACTTCCGCTACACGACCTGCAAGCTGTCGGACTCCGAGCGGATGAAGCGCCTCATGCGCCAGACGGGCGGCCGCAGGCTCACGCGGCGGATGCTCACGGCGCGCTAAGGAAGTTCAACAGGAAAGTTCTCGGTAAAACTGACGATCCTCTCCCTACCACTCCCAACGCGATACGTCACCACCAGTTCCTTGACCACACCGAACAGCGGGTCGTCAACGCCCAGTTGGACCAGAGATGCCACCATCGTCAACCGACCATCCTTGACCAACCCACGAATGATGTCGGTGACATCCACCACGTCCCCCTCGCGTCCAAAGAGCGCTTTGACAATGACGAGTTCACCGGCCGCTTTACGACGACGGATATGCCCCACCAGGGGGACCCGCAATGCGGGCCGACCGCCTAGTTCGGCCACCCAACGTGTCCGATATTCGACGGCCCAGCGATAGGCGGGCCAGAAGAACAGGACAACGACCAGGAGTCCCACCCCGCCGCCAGCCACCCCAGCGGCCCAGTGGAACAGCGTGTGAGACTCGGCCACGCTGTCCTTGTGGTAGGCGGCCCCGAGGCCGTAGAGGATGCTTGTGGCGGCGATGGCGGCGGCCACGATCGACAAGCCGAGCACCTCGCNNCTTGACACAGCCCCCACACATCTACCATGTTATGTAGTCCCCTGCCTTTGCCCATCTCTTGACTACCGTTCGTATAGTTCCATACTCTTAGATGTGTGATCGCTGCCGAGGTCGCCGCCGTGCTCGAAACCGTGCCCGAGTTCGTGGATCGTTTCATGCACCTGGTCGAAGCAGCCGACGGCGACCCTGGAGCGCCTGCTGCCTTTTGCAAGCTCGCGGACTCCGTCGCCTCGCTCGTCTTGAGTCGCGGTCCCTCCGATGGCGTGCTTGTCCGCTGCCTGGCGAGTCTCGAGCAGGTCGCACACGAGTCGGACGACGCCGAGGAACTCGTGGGTTGGTCGTTCTTGGACAGCCTCTGCCCCGAGGATTTGAGACGTGTCGCGCCTTGGCTCGGGCCCCGCACACTGGCTCTGGCCGACGAGCTCGAGTCAGGCTCCTTCGACCAACGCTCGGCAATCGACGGCCGTTCCTGATCTCTCGCAGGGCGCCGGCCGGCCTGGTGGGCGAGCTCAGGACGTGTGACGAGCACACTTGGCGCAGGTCCCGAAAACCTCCACCCAGTGCTCCACTTCGGTGAAGCCGTGTTCTTCGGCGACGGTGGTGGCCCAGCGGCCCACAGCATCTGACTTCACCTCCACGGCTGTCCCGCAGGACCGGCAGACGACATGGTGATGATGTCCGCGGTCCGCGCAACGCCGGTAGAGGAGCTCTCCGGAGTCATCACGCAGCACGTCCACCTCGCCGGCGTCCGCCAACAACTGCAACGAGCGGTACACGGTTGCCAGACCGACGGCCTCACCGCCGCTGCGAACAGCAGCATGTATGTCCTGGGCAGAGCGGAACGCTTCGTAGTTCGTCAACGCTCCGAGCACCGCCCGTCGCTGGCGCGTGTCACGTCGTTGCGGTGTGCCCACCCGTCCCACTATGCCACCGCCATAGCTCGCACCGCGCGCTCCTTCGCCCACGACGCGACCCGCACAGCCACATAGACGACGAAGGAGATCGAGATGATGAAGAAGCTCACCGGGTACGCGAAGTACCACGAGATTGCCAGGCCGAGCCAGGTCGATCCCAAGGCGACGGCGACACCCACAAGCATCGCCTGGCCCGGACTGCGGCACACTCGCTCCGCAATGGCTGCGGGCGTCACCATGAGGCCGAATATCAGCAGGACGCCCACGACCTGTACCGAGATTGCAACCGCCAACGCCACGGTCATCATGAACACGACCGAAACCATGCGCACGGGAACCCTGCGGGCCTCGGCGACGTCCTCGTCCACCGAGGTGAAGAGCAACGGGCGGTAGAGCGCGGCCACCAGTGCCAAGGTGATCAAGCCGATCGCCAGCGTGAGCGACAGGTCACCGGTACTGACTCCGAGGATCTCACCGAACAGGATCGAGATTGCCTCGTTCGAACTTCCGCTGTAGAGCGAGATGAACAGGGCGCCGAGCCCGAGAGCGAAAGCCAGGACGATCCCGATCACCGTGTCCCGCTCTCGCAGGCGCTGACCGAGCCCGCCGATCACAGCCCCAGAGGTCAGACAGAACGCGAGAAGTCCCCAAAGGGGGATGACGCCCACGGCAACAGCTCCGGCCGCTCCGGCAAAGCCGATGTGCGAGAGAGCGTGAGCCGCGAAGGCGGTCCGTCGCAGGACCACGAAGTAGCCCACTACGCCCGCCACGACGGCCACCATGGCGCCGGCCTCGAAGGCGTTGCGCATGAACGCGTACCCGAGCATCTGGCGGAGGTCCGCGAGCAGGTTCCAGCTGAAGTTGCTCACGGGGCCCGCGCTCGCCAGAAGGTGGCGCGCGGCGACGCTCACCGGACGGCTCCTTCGACCACGCTCGCCCTTGACCTGGCATGAGGATGCGCCGTTTCTTCCTCGAGCCCGACCACGAAACGCCGACCTCGGCTGTCGGTGAGGACCTCCACGGGACCTCCGTAAAGTCTGCTCAGCACTGGCCCCGTGACCACCTCCTCCGGGGTGCCGATGGCCACTCCGCCGCCAGCCACATAACAGACGCGGTCCACGACGCGCCGGAGCGGATTGATGTCGTGAGCCACGAGGACCACGGACAAGCTCTGTTCGACCGCCACCTCTGCCACCACTGCGGCCATGACCGATTGGTGGCGCACATCGAGGTTGGCGAAGGGCTCGTCCAGCAGCAGAAGCTGAGGCTTGCTCACGAGCGCCTGAGCCAGCATGAGCCGCTGGCGCTCGCCCCCCGACATCTCCCCGATCCTTCTTCGGGCATACTCCGATGCGCCGGCCGCCTCGAGCGCCTCTGTCACCGAGCTCGGCAGTTCGCGTCTCGGACGCGTCGGGACCCGAAAACCCCACCTGTGCCCGTCGAGCCCCAGGCCCACCAGGTCCACTCCCCGAAAGGCGACCGCCGCCTCGAGGTTGCGGCCCTGAGGCACGTAGCCGATGTGCGCGCTGCCCCTCCTCGGAGACGAACCGAGGACTCTGAGCTCCCCGGCGAGAGGCGGGAGCAGGCCCAGGAGCATCTTGAGCAGGGTCGACTTGCCGGCGCCGTTNNCGCACGCCCGCCGTAGCCTCCGGCCAGTCCCCTGGCCTCGATGACAGGAGCGTGCCCGGCGGTCATCGGCGCGCCCCCCGACTACCGGGCACGCGCTTGAGCCTGAAGGGCATGAGTGAGCAAGTTGAGCTGTGCGTCCATCCACACCTCGAAGGTCGCGGTCGGAGGCTGGATCGTCTCGGACACTCCCACCACCGGTATGTTCTTCTGTCCGGACTGCTGTCTTATGGAAGTCGTGAGCGGGGTCACCGTCTGTACGTTGTAAACCAGCACGTCGAAGGCCCTGGCTTGGATCTGCTGTTCGAAGGTGGCCTCGCTCGACGTCGGGGGGTCGTTTCCCTCGGCCACCGCTTTCATGAAGGGGTACGGGGTGACGAGATCCAGGTGCAGGTACTGGGCCAGGTATTGGAAGATGCTCTCGGTAGCCGCGACCGGGGTGCGCGCGAAGTGCTGCTGGATGTTGACGAGCCACTGCCTGTACGGCACCAGGTCCTCTTGCACGGCTTCGTAGCGCGACGCGAAGTACGAAGACTGCTTCGGGTCGAGGGCCTTGTAGTCGGCCGTGATGTGGTCGATGACCTCGAAGACGTACGCCGGGCCGTACCAGAAATGCGGGTTGTCCCCGTCCTTCTTCCTGAGAAGCGTTGCCACCGTCAAAACCTTGCGGCCGGCTCGTGGCTGGGCTCCGAGCAGCCTGCTGGCCCAGTCGTCGTAGCCGGCGCCGTTCAAAACCACGTAGTTCGCTGTTGCGAACAGCCGTGCGTCGGCGGGACTGCTCTCGTACTCGTGAGGGTCGGTGTTCGGGTCAGAGACGATGCTCGTGACGTGCACGCGATCCCCACCAAGCTGGGCGGCCAGGTTCCCCCAGAAGTTCTCCCCCGCCACCACCTCGAGGACCCCTTTGGAGCCCACGGACCCGGCGCCGGCCGTGGTGCATCCCACCAGCAAGGCCCCTGCACAGACAACGCAACCAAGCACCACCCAGATGGCCCTCACGTCGTCTACCATAAATGAGAATCAGATTCATTACTAGTTGTGCATCACCAGTTGGGCTCCAGACCGCCTTCGGCGGCCCCAGACGGGGCCCCGACCCCGTCGTGCTCTGCACGGCGCGGCTCCGACCCCACCGCCGGCCGGCTCCCTGCCCGCCCGTCCGAGGCTGTGTCTTTGGACGCAGCCTCGTCGAGGCGCCGGTCGGCCCGAACAGCCTCACGCTCCTCGAAACGCATCCACTGGTAGACAACGATCCCCATCGCCACGACGGTGACGAGCTCGCCCACAACCCACAGCACCGAACCGCCCGCCCTCGTGTCGGCGACCGTATGGAAATGCGGCGCGATGGACACGCTGGCGCCGGTCAGGGCAACCCCGAGGATTGCGGTCACAGGGATGCCGACCGCCAAGCAGGCGAGCTTCGCCGGGTGCGAGAGGCGCCAGCGCGACGGGTCGAGGCCGACCACCAGCCACCAGAACAGGCAACCCGAGACGAGGAAGTGCAGGTGGGTCAGGTCGTGAACAAGAGGGGCTCCAGGGAGAAGTTGTAGAACGGAGTTAGGAAGTAGACGAGCATCGTTCCGTAAGCCACGACCGCGACTAACACCGGGTTCGTGACGATCTGCACAGCCGGGTGGTGGAGGATCTTGAGCAGCGTCCGCTGGGTGTGGCGGCTAGACGCCTGCAGCGCAAGCGTCATGGGGGCGCCCAGGGCCAACAGGATCGGCGCGAAGTTCATGAGCAGTAGGTGCTGAATCACGTGCATCTCGAACACCTGGTCGTCGTAAGCAGCCAACCCCGACTGCACAGCGATCACCACGAGCCCCATGCCGGTCATGAACGATGCGGTCCGCCATCGCGACCATCGCCGGCCCCGTTACGACAGGCGACGCGACGACCACCCGTACTAGCCGCAGAACGACACCTCGATCGCCAGTGCGATCAGGCTGAGAGAACCCGTCTGCCATCCCGTGAGCAGCGTGTGCACAGATACCCTTGGCGACACGGCGTCGGCGAGGAACACGAGCTCGCCTCGAAGCGGCACTCCCAACAACTCAACCTCGTAGCTCTGCGCTGTTGCAGCGCAGTACTGCTTCTATGCATCTGGCTCTCAGCTGTGCGATCTCGTCGTCGGTGAGAGTGTGGTCGAGCGCGCAGAGGCGCAACCGCCATGCCAGGCTGCGAGAGCCCTCGGGCATGCCTGGGCCTCGGTAGACGTCGAACAGTGAGAGCGACTCGAGAAGGTCGCCCGCAGCATGCTCGAGGGTCGAGAAGACCGCCGATGCCGGTACGAGCTCGCTTACGACGAACGCCAGGTCGATGTCACTCGAAGGGAACCTGCTGACGGGCGCGGCGATCTTCACCCTTCTCCGAGCTCGCCGGAGGAGGAGCCCCAGGTCCAGCTCCAGCCACCCGGCGCGTCCTTGACCGGTGTCGAACCCGAAGCGCTCGAGCACCTCCGGGTTGATCTCACCGACCACCCCGATGACCGCGCTTCGCGCGCTCCCGCCGTCCACGGCGCCGCTGTGATCGACACTGGCGGTCGCCTCGCTTGGCGCGAAGACCAGCTGGGCCGTGCGCGTGGGGTGCAGCCCGCCCAGGGCGGGTGGGAGGTCGTCTGGGTGTGCCGCGAGCTCGAATGCCCTCAGCTCGACACCCCTCAGGTCCAGGGAGCCAACGAGCGTGTGCCAAACGCGAACCGCCGAGCGGGCGTCGTCACCCTCGCCCGCGAGGAGCGCTCCTAGCATCTCGCGCTCGTCTACGACCGACGCCTTCGCGTCGCTGTGCACCATCGCTGTCTCCACGCGCTCTCTCTCGGGGACCGGGAACACCGTTCCTACCTCGAAAAGCCGGACGCTGCCCTGGCGCCGGGCGGCGTTGAACTCGAGCGCCTTCAACATCCCCGGCAAGAGCGATCGGCGCAGGACCGACTCCTCGGGGGTCAGCGGGTTCGCCAGTCGGATCGCCGGCCACACCTCGCCGGCCAGTCCTGCGAGCTCGTGGTCCTCGGGCCCGAGCAATGACGGTGTCCAAGCCTCGTCGGCTCCGGTCCCCACGAGGATCTCGCGCACGAAGCGGCGCTCACGCTGGTAAGAGCTCAGCCTTCCGACCTGAGGCGGGAAGGGGCGACGGCGCGGCAGCTTCGCATACCCGTGGTGGCGTCCCACCTCCTCGATCACGTCGACCTCCCGCTCGGTGTCGGGGCGGAACGTCGGCACCATGACTTCGAGCACACCCGGCGACTCGAGCTGGGACCCGAACCCGATCGGCTCGAGATACCCCGCGATCTCTCCGTCCGACAGCTCGCTGCCGAGCAGCGCGTTCACCCGCGAGCTACGAACACGTACGCGTCTCGGCTCGGGCACCTTCCCTCGCACGTCGAGGGCCCCGCAGGCCACTGTCATGGAGTCGCCCGCGCTGACCGCTAGCAGCTCGCAAAAGCGCAGCGCTGCCCTGTCGATGCCCTCCGGGTCGACACCACGCTCGAACCTCGCAGAGGCCTCGGTCCGCAGTGCCAGCCGCTTCGACGTGCGCGCGATCGCCATCGGCGAGAAATACGCAGCTTCGAGAAGAACCCGAGCGGTCGACGCGGCGATCTCGCTCGTCGCGCCGCCCATCACCCCCCCGATCCCCGTGGCCGCGTCCTCGGCGTCGCAGACGAGACAGTCCCTCAAGTCGTCATCACGACCGATCGCGCGCTGAGCCATCGTGCGCTGCGCACCGTCGAGGGTCACTACGACCTCGCCAGGACGAGCCGCGCGCACCCTCAGGCCCCTCCCGCCCAGGCGATCGAGGTCGTAAGGGTGTGTCGGTTGTCCGAGATCGAGCATGACGTAGTTCGAAGCGTCCACCACGTTGTTGATCGGGCGCATCCCCGCAAGGGTCAGCCTGCGCGCGATCCAACGAGGTGAAGGACCAACACGCACACCGGTCAGCACCCGCACGGTGAACCGTGGGCAGAGGTCGAGATCGACGACCTCCAACGACACGAGCTCCGCCACAGAAGGTGACTCGCTGCAGACCCCAGGCGGGGGGTCGGGGAGGATGAACGGCAGATGCAGCCGGGCCGCCAGGTCCCGTGCCACGCCGGCGACCGAGGCGGCGTCGGGCCGGTTCGCGTCGACGGCGAGGTCGAAGACCACATCGGGCTCCATCCCGAGCGCCTCGGTGAGAGGCGTCCCAGGCTGAGGCTCTTCGGCGCTCGCGACGACGCGCGCCGGGCCGCCACTGCCGCGGGCAACCTCACCGGCCTGGCCGGCTGCTTCCCCCAGGACCAGGATGCCCTCGTGGTCGTCGGACAGCTCGAGCTCGGCGCCCGAGCACAACATGCCGTTCGAGACGACCCCCTTCATCTTTCTCCGGGTGATCTCGAAGCCACCGGGAAGCACCGCTCCGAGCGGTGCGAGCACAACGAGGTCACCCTTGGAGAAGTTCCAAGCGCCGCACACCACCTCGACCGGCTCTCCGGCGGCCCGGTCCACGACCACACGGCGGATCCTGTCCGCGCCGGCGATGGGCGCGATCTCGAGCACCCGCGCCACGACCACCTCTTCCAGCCCACTTCCTACGTGCTGGATCTCCTCGACCACGAGGCCGAGGTCGTCGAGCGTCGCGGCCAGCTCCACGGGGTCCCCCTCGAACGGGGCGAAATCACGCAACCATGACAGGGGGACGCGCATGGCTGGCTCAGAGCTGCCGAAGGAAGCGGACGTCGTTGTCGAGCAGGATGCGCATGTCGGGGATCACGTGACGCATCTGTGCCAGCCGATCGATGCCGAAGCCGAAAGCGAAACCTGTCCACTCCTCGGGATCGACGCCCACGGCCACAAAGACCTCGGGGTCCACCATGCCGCATCCCCCGAGCTCGACCCAACCCGTGTGCGAACAGGTCCGACAACCCTTGCCCTTGCAGATGGAGCAGGTCACCTCGAACTCTGCCGACGGCTCCGTGAAGGGGAAATAGGAGGGGCGCAACCTCGAGTGGGTGTCGGATCCGAAGTACGCCGTGGTGAACGTCTCGATCGTCCCGGCGAGGTCGGCGAACGAGATGCCGTGGTCGACTACCAGCCCTTCCAGCTGGTGGAACACCGGGATGTGCCGGGCGTCCGGCGTGTCGCGCCGGTAGCACCGTCCCGGCATGACCGCGTAGATCGGCGGCACCTGGTCCTGCATGAGACGAATCTGCACAGGAGACGTGTGGGTACGAAGCAACACGGTCTCTTCTTCGCCGAGATCCAGATAGAGCGTGTCCCACATTCCCCGAGCGGGGTGTGCCACCGGCATGTTCAGCGCTTCGAAGTTGTACCAGTCGGTCTCGACCTCGGGGCCCTCCGCCACGACGAAGCCCATGCCCACGAAGACGTCTTCAAGCTCGTCGCGGGTCCGCTGTACCAGATGGAGCCGCCCCCTCTGCGATGCGAGCGCCACCTCGGTCAGGTCGAGCCGGTCACCGCTCAGACGGCAGCGGCGCTGGTCCTCCTCGAGCACCGCACGCCTTTGTGCCAGCAGCCTCTCGATCTCCTCGCGGACCTCTAGCAGCCTCCGGCCTGCCTCCGGGCGCTCCGCCTCGTCCAACCTCCCGACCGAATGGCGGGCCACTGCCAGGGCGGAGTTCTTGCCGAGCAGCTCCACCTGTACTGCGTGCAGCTCGCCAAGAGTCGCGGTCTGCGCTATCAGCTGCGCGGCACGCTCGGTGAGCACCTCAGGATCCATCACCGGGTTTTCTCCATCAAAGGGACCTTAGAACGCCTTCGCGCCACCTCGAAGCAAAGCACAGCGGCAGCCATCGACACGTTGAGCGACTCTGCCTTGCCCGACATCGGGATGGTGACCTGACCGTCAACTGCTGGGCGCAACTGCGCCGGCAGTCCCGCCGCCTCGTTCCCGAGCACCAGTGCAACCGGCGACTCCAGGTCAACACGCGTGTGCGGCACCCCGCCATGGGCCACCGCTGCGAGCCGGCGCATGCCACGACTTCCGAGCACGTCGAGGACCTCGTCGGGCCCCCCACCTACGACCACCGGCAGATGGAGCACGGAGCCCGCCGACGCCCGTACCGTCTTAGGGTTGAACGGGTCCACCGTGCCATCGCAGCACACGACCCCGTCGGCACCGGCCGCGTCTGCCACGCGAATCACAGCGCCTGTGTTACCCGGGTCGCGTACGTCCACGCATACGATCACGAAGGTCGCAGCCACCAGGTCCTCGAGGCTCGCCCGCGGGGTGCGTACGATCCCCAGCACCGGCTGGGGCGTGACCGTGTCGGCGACACGCTCGATGACCCCGGGAGCCAGTTCGAACACTCGGACGCCGGCGCTCGCGGCCCGACCTATCAGCTGGCCCACTCCCCGAGACGCGCTGGCCGCACGAGCGACGAACAACGACTCCACCTCGGCCCCGGCGTCCAGCGCCCCCGTAAGGAGCTTCTCCCCCTCCATCACGAACACACCCTCGGATCGGCGCGCGCTACGCCGTTGCACGAGCCTCCGCAGACGTTGTACCCGCTGGTGCCGGAAGGAAAGAGAGGTGCTCAGTGCGCTTCCTGTGAGCTGCGCGCGACCGGTAGCTCCGCACCGTCACCATCGGCGAGTGCCGAGGTAGCCACACCGACGAGCTGCGTGAAGGTCTCCGGCTCGGTCACCGCCAGGTCGGCCAGGATCTTGCGGTCGACCACCACCTCCGCCCGGTGCAATCCCGCGATCAGCCTGCTATAGCTCGTGCCGTTGGCACGTGCCGCAGCATTGATCCTCTGGATCCACAGTCGCCGGAAGTCACCTTTTCGGGCGCGCCGGTCGCGATAGGCGTATTGCAACGCGTGCATGACCGCCTCGTTGGCGGAGCGGAAGCTTCGGCTGCGGTTCCCGTAGTAGCCCTGCGCCTGCTCGAGGACGGCGCGGCGGTGCTTCTTGCCGTTCACCGCGCGCTTCACCCTGGCCATGACAAGCTCCTTTCCTGGACTACGGTCTTGCGTTTTCGGGCCTGCTGGCGCTTGCGGGCCACTGCCTCCCGCAAGCGCTCTCCGATCGGCCTCCTATCGGCCGAGAAGCCTGCGCACTTCGCGCCTGTCGGCGCTGTCCACGTCGGTCTCGCGTCCAAGGCGACGAGTCCGTGTGCTCGGCTTCTTCTCCAGAAGGTGCGAACGGTACGCCTTGCGTCGCCGCAGCTTTCCCGTGCCGGTGATCTTGAAACGTTTAGCAGCTCCCCGATCCGTCTTCATCTTCGGCATGTCAACCTCCCCCCTCGTCAACTCCACCGTCTCGGGCCGAGGCATCAAACCCATCACCTGACGCCCCCTCGTCTGGCACCCCCTGCGCCTCGCCGGAGGCCCCTGCCGTTCGTGTGCCGCCAGTTTCCTCGTCGTGTGCAGCACGAGCTGCCGCCGACTGTCTGGCCCGCTTGTCGGGGGCCAGAACCATCACCATGTTGCGACCGTCCAGCCTCGGCTCGGACTCGACCCGAGCGGTGCCGTCCGCCTCTTCGGCCACTTGATCGAGGATCTTCTTTCCGAGTTCCGGGTGAAAGACCTCTCGACCGCGAAACATGATCGTCACCTTGACCTTGTGGCCCTCGCTCAGGAACCTGAGCACTTGCCGAGTCTTGGTCTCGAAGTCACCCGGACCTATCTTCGGTCGGTACTTCATCTCCTTGATCCCGACACTGACGGTCTTGCGCCGCGACTCCTTCGCTTTCTGAGCTGCGTCAAACTTGAACTTCCCGTAATCCATGATCCGGCAAACCGGGGGATCGTTCTGCGGGGCAACCTCGACGAGATCGAGATCAAGCTGCCGGGCCATGGCCAACGCCTCAGGCAGCGGCCTTATCCCGAGCTGCACTCCGTCCGGGTCCACGAGACGAACGTCACGTGCACGGATGCGGTCGTTAATCCTCGTCTCGCTGGTCGTGGTGGTGCTGGCGATGCGACGACCCTCCTGTCCTCGGCAAGACCCTGGACGTCCCAGGACCTCGAGCGCAAGCGGGGAAGCGCTCCCGGTTTCGCCCGAGACGTGTCACCACGACCCGGCGCACCGCATCAGTGGCCGGGTGGGGGAGCACCCATGGCGCAACCCCGCTTTGCTCTGTCGACGGAATACGCTACCAGCCGTGAGCAGTCTTTGGACGCCCGGCGGTGAGCACCCTGTCGAGGCCGCCACCGGCGCGAACCAAGAACCGCCGACCACCGAACAGCAAGCGTCACGAACTCCGCCGCAGGACACCTGGCCAGCCGGGACCGACGATCTGGGCGCCGAGGACTCCGAGCAGCTGGCGGCGCGTCTCGAGGAGCTTCGGAACCAGCTCGTGTCGACTCCCGCCGAGATGGTGATCGCCAACCATGCGTACGGGCTCTTCGAGCTGGCGGCGATCCACCTCTCCCAGAAGCCTCCTCGACTCGACGACGCGCGCTTGGCCGTGGACGCGATGGCCAGCTTGGTGGAGAACCTGGGAGGCCGTCTGGGAGAGCCCGAGCAGTCGCTTCGCGACGCTCTCTCGCAGATACGGCTGGCGTTTGTCCAGATCAGTGGTGCGTCAAGTTCTGCCAACGGCGAGACGACGCAAACCGAGACAACGCAAACCGAGACAACGCAATAGTGCCGTGTGGGCGCCCGAGGTTGTCGGGACGTCCGAAGCGCTCAATGCACGATCTTCGAAAGTTGCAACTCGACGATGTCCGTGGCCCCGAGATCTTTCAATGCCGGGATCAGCACGTTCACGTTGGACTTCTCCACGACCGTTTCTACGGCAAAGCCACCCCCTCCCGAGAGCTCCGAGACCGTAGGGGCCTTCATCGCTGGGAGTACGCCCACCACCTGCTCCAGTTCCGAACGCGCCACGTTCAATTTCAACATAACCTTGCCACGCGCCTCCAGCGCCCCGAGCAGCAAGGTGCGCAGCTGCTCCATGGCGTGGCGCTTCGTGGCGTCGGCGGCAGCGACTGGATTGGCGACGAGCTCCGTTCGCGAGACAAGCACGGTGTCGACTACCCGTAACCCGGCGGCGCGAAGTGCCCGCCCGGTCTCTGTGATCTCCACCACCGCGTCGGCGATCTCGGGAACCTTCGCCTCGGTGGCGCCATAGGAAAGGTTGACCNNTTGGACTCCGTGCTTCTCCAGCCAACGCCTGGTGAGCTCGGGGTACTCGGTCGAGACCCTGGCTCCGGCCGGCAGCTCCGACACATTCGCGACCTCCGAATCACCTGCCACGGCCAGCACCAGGCGTATAGCATTCGTGCTCGTCTTCGAGTAGGCGAGCTCCCCCAGCGAAACAACTTTGGCACCTGTCTCTTCGACCCAGTCTCTGCCGGTGATTCCCAGGTCGAAGAGCCCCTCGGCGACGTACACGGGGATCTCCTGGGGTCGCAGGATCCTGACCTCAGAGACACGCGGATCGTCGATCCGCGCTCGGTAGTCGACGTTCGAGCTTCGCACCACAGTGAGATCCGCCGCCGCGAAGAGATCCAAGGTGGCGTCCTCGAGCGACCCTTTGGGCAAGACGAGCCGTAGCATCGACTCTCAAACCACCTGCACCGGGCGTGCCGGAAGCTTGTCCAAGAGGTCGCACATCTCCAAGGCGCTGACAGCCGCCTGGTATCCCCGGTTCTGCGTACCGGAGCCCGAACGCTCCACAGCCTGTTCGACGTCGTCGGTCGTGAGCACTCCGAAGATGATAGGCACGCCAGTTGAAAGTGCCACGCGCTGGCAGCCCGCTGCGCACTGCCCTGCCACGAAGTCGAAGTGTGGGGTGTCACCGCGGATAACCGCTCCGAACGCCACCACGACGTCGACTTCACCCGACGAGGCGAATCGCAGCGCCGCGAGCGGCAGCTCGAACGCCCCGGGGACCCAGGCGAGCGCCACCGACCCCGCTTCGATCCCGTGAGACTCGAACGCTTCAAGGGCCCCGACAACGAGACGCTCGGTGATGCCTCCGTTGAATTTGGCGCCCACCATGGCCACTCGTGCGCGGCCCGGCTGGGAGTCGCCCACGTAACAGGTGCCGACCCGCTTAGCCGCAGCGGCGATGGCGCCGGGAGCTAGCGCGCTCTTCTCAGAGGATGTCATCGAGACCCTCGAGCAGGTGGCCGAGTCTCTCGCGCTTGGTACGCAAGTACTTGACGTTCTCGGGGTTCTGGTGGGTGCTGAGAGGGACGCGCTCGACGATATCCAGACCGAACCCTTCCAGACCGCCGAATTTCATCGGGTTGTTCGTCATCAACCGCATCGTCGTGACGCCAAGATCCACGAGCATCTGCGCGCCGATCCCGTACTCACGGTTGTCCACCGGAAGTCCGAGCTCCAGATTCGCGTCGACAGTGTCGTGACCCTGTTCTTGGAGGTGGTACGCGCGCAGCTTGTGGGCAAGACCGATGCCTCGCCCTTCATGGCCCCTCAGGTAGATGATCACCCCACTGCCTTCCTCGGCGATCAGGCTCACGGCCTCTCTCAGCTGGGGCCCGCAATCGCAGCGCAGCGAGCCGAAGACGTCGCCGGTCAGGCACTCCGAGTGGACGCGCACAAGCACCGGGCCCTTTCCCGCCACCTCCCCCTTCACCACGGCCAGATGGTGCTCGTTGTCGATCACCGATTCGTAGACGTACCCCGTGAACTCTCCTTGAGCCGTGGGGATGCGCACCGGCCCGGCGACCGGGCGCACCAGCTTGTCCTTCTGGCGCCGATAGCGAATGAGGTCGGCGATCGAGACCAGCACCAGCCCGTGGGCCTTGGCGAACGACTCGATCTCCGGCAAGCGGGCCATCCGGGTCTTGTCCTCCGAGACGAGCTCGCACAAAACGCCGGCCGGGTACAGCCCGGCTGCCTTTGCGAGGTCGATCGTGGCCTCGGTGTGACCAGCGCGTTTCAGTACGCCTCCCGGACGGTAGCGGAGGGGGAAGATGTGCCCGGGACGGTTCAGGTCTGCGGGACGCGTGTGGGGATCTATCAGCGTCCGTATCGTTGCCGCGCGGTCCTCGGCGGAGATGCCGCTGGTGGTGCCGTGGCTCGAGTCGACACTCACGGTGAAGGCGGTCCTCTGCGACTCCGTGTTGTTCGTAACCATCAGCGGCAGATCGAGCTGGTCGGCGCGCTCGGGTGTGAGCGGCACGCATATGACGCCTGAGGTGTGCGCCAGGAAGAACGCGATCTTCTCCGGAGTGGCGACCTGCGCAGCCATGATGAGGTCACCCTCGTTCTCGCGGTCCTCGTCGTCGACGACTACCACGATCTCGCCGTGCGCGATCGCCGCGATCGCTTCTTCTATTCGCGCGAGAGGCATCTTCAGGCCATCTCCGCGGGCACCTCGGGCGCGCCTGTGCGCGCTTCGAGCTCCACCCGCAGGTCGTCTCCCAGAGACATCACCGACACGAGCTTTCCTCGCCACAGGTGGTCCAAGGTCGCAGCGCCCGCCCCGGTGAACATCGGGACCCCGTCGTCACCGCCGAAGAGAGCAGGCGCCATGTAAAAGACGTAGCGGTCCACGACGCCCGCAGCATGAAACGCATGAGCAACGCGAGAACCACCCTCGACCATCACCTGGAGAATCCCCTTTGCCCCAAGCTCGCCTAGGACGGCCTTCGGGTCGCCGGTCAGTTCCAGCGCGGGCTCGACGCGTGCCCCTCGAGGAACGCTTCCCAGCACGACGCGAAGCGGCTGCCGGGCCGCGGGTGCGCCGTTTCGCACCGTCAGCTCCGGATCGTCCGCGCGCACGGTGCCGGCGCCTACGAGCAGTGCGTCCGACTCCACACGCAGACGGTGCACGTCGGCACGCGCCTCGGGCCCCGTAAGCCAACGCGACGACCCGTCGGGGGCGGCAATGCGCCCGTCGAGAGTACAAGCAAGCTTCAACACGACCCAAGGAAGCCCGCTGCGCCGGTGCTTCAGGTAGGGATTCAGCAACTCTGCGACCTCGTCGGCCGCCAAGCCGACTTCTACCGCGATTCCGGCCTCGCGCAGCTGCTTCACCCCACGACCTCGAACCTGGGGATCGGGGTCCAACAGCCCGACCACGACACGTGCCACCCCCGCTTCGCGCACGGCGTAAACGCACGGCGGCGTGCGACCGTAGTGGGCGCAGGGCTCGAGCGTGGTGTAGAGCGTCGCACCGCGCGCACGTGCTCCGGCCGCGCCGAGGGCGACAACCTCGGCGTGTGCGCCGCCGGGAGGCTCTGTTGCACCCTCGAACCACTCCCCGCCGGCCGACACGACACATCCCACCCAGGGGTTGGGCGAGGCGTGGGTCCGAGCCGAGGCTGCCAATACCAGAGCCCGGTGCATTGCGCCTCGGTCCTGCGCAGTGGCCCCGTCCAAAGAGGCTGAGCTCTCACCCCGCTCACCCGCGTCGGGCGGGGAGTCGGCCGGTCTCATGGCATCAGACAGTCTACTTGTGGCCAGCCAGCGCCTTTTCCCCGGCAAGGCGGATCCGGCGCGCCGCTTCCCACGGCCGGGAGTCCCCGAAGATGGCCGAGCCGGCCACGAGCACCCGCGCTCCGGCCTGCACCGCGAGCACAGCGGTGTTCTCGTCGATCCCGCCGTCGACCTCGAGGTCGGTCAACAGCCCGCGGCGGTCAAGCTCCTCTCTGGTTCGAGCGATCTTCGGGACCACTTCGTCGATGAAACGTTGCCCGGCGAATCCCGGGTGCACAGTCATGCAAAGGATCAAGTCGGCCTCTGCGAGATACGGAGCGATGGCCTCGTATGGGGTCTCGGGGTTGAGAGCCAGCCCTGCACGCAGCCCGAATGCCTTCGCCTGCGCGAGGAGCTCCGCGGTTGCTCCGACCTCGACATGAACCGTGCAACCGTCGGCCCCGGCGTGCCGGAACGCCTCTAGATAATCTCCGGGGTTGGTCATCATCAGGTGACAGTCGAAGAAGAGCCCCGTGTGGGAGCGCAACGACTTCACCACCGGTGGGCCGATCGTCAAGCTCGGGACGAAATGGCCATCCATGACATCGATGTGCAACCAGTCTGCCTCCGCGCTCACCTCGCCGACCGCCTCGGCCAAGCCTCCGAAATCCGCAGACAGCAAAGACGGGGCGACGCGCAGCATCGATTGCGAGCCTAACGAGGCCGGCTTCGCAAGACCGCCCTTCGATCCCAGGGTCACCTCCCGCCCCTGAGTCACTCCCCCAGCCTTTCGCCCGGAGCAGGCCGCGCTCCTCGCAACCACTCGGCTGCGGCCTGTGGACGCCGGCCGGCCGGCTGGACGATGAGCAGCTCGAGCGAGCCGTCGGCCGCTTGCACGCTCGTTCCCCGCAGAGTGCACGGTGAGGGCTCNNCTCTGGTTGCGAAGAGCCCTGCGAGCCCCCCCACCTGTCCGAGGTGGGTCGCGCCAGCTCTTTGTGCCCCACCGCGTCGAGCACACGCAGCCTCTCGCCGCGGAAGGTCGTCCACGCGCGGTCGAGACGAACGATTGTCTCGAGCTCTGCCACGGTGCGAGAGAAGTCGAGGCGCAGCTCCTCGGGATCGAACTTTGCCGCGTACGTGGCCTCACCTACCTGGGACTTTCCGGGTCCCAACATGGCGACGCCTCCGCAGAGAACCTCCACGAGCAGCTCCCCCGCGACAACAGCGAGCCTCTTCGTCAAAGCCGAAACATGCTCGCGCCGAGCGTTGTAGATGGGTTCGCGCCGCACCGCCAGAACCGGGCCCGTGTCGAGACTGGCCTCCAGGCGCATGATGCTCACGCCTGTGACCTGGTCCCCTGCCAAGATCGCCCGCTCCACCGGGGCAGCTCCACGCCACCGTGGCAGAAGCGAGAAATGGGCGTTCAGCATGGGAGTCCTCTCGAGGAGGGCTGCGGGGACGATCCGTCCGTATGCGACCACGACACCGAGTTCTGCACCCGAGCCGGGCACGTCCTCGATCCGATCCGTCACCCTCAGCCCCGTATCGAGGGCGGCCTGCTTGACCGGGCTAGGCGCCAGCCCTGCTCCCCTACCCCGCCGCTTGTCGGGTTGGCTCACCACCACGACGACGTCGTGCCTGGCCTCGATCAGCGCCCGAAGCGCCGGCACAGCGGCCTCTGGCGAACCTAGGAACGCGAGCCGGGCCATGTCAGAAAACTACAGGTGGGCCCACGAGCCTCGCTCTAGGCGCGCCCTTCGCGCCCTCGACTCCCCCCGAGGCGCTCAGAGCTCATGGCAGTTCTCGCCTTGGCGGCCGGCACCCTGGCTCACAGACCGCCGTTGCTTTCGAACGCCAGAGGAAGCGAACGCGCGCGCAGCACCCGGAGCGCTTCCTTACGCTGGTCAAGGTCAAGCCGGTCAACGATGAGCACGCCGTCTAGATGATCGAGCTCGTGCTGGTAGACGCGTGCCTCGAACTCGTCGGCCTCTATGGAGATCTCGTTGCCGTCGAGATCGAACCCCGTGAGGTGGACCTCCTTTGGCCGGACGATCGGCCAAGACAGCCCTGGTACCGACAGACAACCCTCTTCGTAGGTCCATTCGCCTCCTACCTCTGTCATCTTAGGGTTGACGACGTGGCGAGGACCCTTCTCGTCGTGCAAGTCGTACACGAACAGCCGCTTCTGCACCCCGATCTGCGGAGCAGCCAAACCCACCCCCGGTGCCTCGTACATCGTGGCCACCATGTCGTCGACCAGGATCTTGAGGCGCCCGTCAATCTCGGTGACCTCGGGCGCGCTCTGGCGGAGAACCGGGTCGCCGTAGGTGCGGATCGCGTACGTCGTCACCGCGTCATCGTACCGGTGGCCCCTGCACCTCAGGCGCAGTCTCACACCCGGACGGGATCGACCTCCACACGCAGCCGACCGGAGGGGCGCCTCACATCGGCGAGCAAAGCACACAGCTCTGAGCGCCGTTCGGCGCGCACCGACCATCTGCCGTCGACAGGTCCGCTCACCTCGACGCTGCGCGGCGCCGCCTCTCGCAACGCCTCACCGTAGGCGTCGGCGGCCGCGCCAGAAACCACCGCCAGCGCGCTGAACGGGGGGAGCCGCAGCGCCTGGCGCACCGGGCGCTCAGCCTCCGACACGCGCCCGGGATCGGCCGACACGGCTGCAGCGAGCACCTCGTGTCCAGGCATGCGAGTCTGTACGAGTACCTGGCCCGAGGCACGACCCGAGGGGCCCCGCGAACCCGTAGACCCCGCCACCACCCGAGAGGCGCGCGCCAGCAAGGTAAGCGCCTCCTCTGCAGCGCGCATCCTCGGCGCCAGCAGCTCGGCGTCGAAGTCCAAGAAGACCACCGCATCGGCCTCCTCCGCCCGGTGCAACACCGCCTCGGTCCCCACGACCACGGCGGCACCGAACTCGCCCCGGCTCCGGTGAGCATTCCAGGGGCCCGGCGCCGACACATCGGCACCATCGCTTGGTCGCTGTGCCCCAGAGGCCGCTCGCCGGCCAGCCGTACCCCACACCTCGGCCACAGCTACTCCGGCGAGAGCTTCGAGTTCCTCGCGCGCTCGTGACACGCCTACGCGAAGCACACGCATACGCCCCGCGCCGCACCGCGCGCAGACCACGGGGCGCTGGGCGCCACAGCGCCGGCAACGCAACCGGGGCGCAGCAGCGTCTTCTGTGAGCTCCAGAGCCCCGCTGCAGCGCTCGCAGCGAGCAAGCTCGAAGCAAGAGGCGCACGCCAGCAGGCGCGCCCGTCCCGTGCGGTTCAACACGCACAACACCCGCCGCCCCGGTCGCTCTCCCGCCGAGCGAACCAGCGATACCAGGCGCTCCGAGAACAACCCCGTGCGCGGGTCGTCGCCACGACGATCGACTATCTCTAGTGCCGGCCACCCCTCGCGCTCGGCACGTCGAGAGGATCTGACAAGCCTTCCTGCACCGAGCAGGTCCAGCGTCGGACACGACGACACGAGCGCGCAGGGCGCCGCGTCGCGTCTCGCCCGCTCCGCCACCAGCTCCCAGGCGCACCAAGTGGGAGCGCGCTGCTCGTGGTATCCCTCGTCGTGAGCGTCGAGGACGAGCGCACCTGCGAGACGCGGCAGCGGAGCGAGCGCAGCCGTGCGCGTGCCGACCACCACGCATCCGCCGGCGCGGGCGACCGACCAGTCCTCGGGTAGCAACGCCACCGGTCGTCCCGAGCCCGAGAGCCGGGCCGCGAGCCGCCCGGCCCGGTCGTGCTCTGGGACCAAGACGAGTACTCCGGCGCCCTGCGGGGCACCTTCTAGAAGTCCTGCACCGGCCATGACGAGGGGGTAGAGGTCCACTGCGGGCGCCAGGCGCACCACGACCGTACCGCCGGAGAACGCCTCATCGAACGTCTCGCCCAAGAGAATCCCCGTATCGGAGAGCGAGAAAGCCGATCGAACCAGCGGTGCTCCTCCTGATGCTTGCGCGCGGCGCCCGTCACCAGCAGCACGAGATGTAGCAGGAGTCGGCGGCAGGGCCGCGACCGACCGCGGGGCCGAAGCCGCCTTCAAGAACGCGACGACCGGACCCGCCCACCACCAGGCGGCCCACTGGGCGAGCAACATCACCGAGGGCGGCGGACCCCAACCCCGCACCGCCTCGATCGGACGCAGGGTAACCCCAGGCCGCGGGGCTACGTCCTCCTCCACCACCCAGGCGATCACGCGACGGCCGTGGAGCACCACACGCACCTGCGTGCCGACCCGAACACGGTCGTCCAACGAAACCGGGACCGTGTAGTCGAACGTCTTTCGGACAGCTGCGACGTCGGGCAGCACGCGAACGACTCGCTCTATCGGCACCGCCTCTATAGGCCGAGCGCGCTCTTCAAGTCGTCGACCCTAGGCGTTGCCTCCCAGGTGAACTCCTTGTCGCTGCGCCCGAAGTGGCCGTATGCGGCAGTGCGCCGGTAGATGGGTCGCAGCAGGTCGAGATCTCGAACGATTGCAGCGGGACGAAGGTCGAACAGCTCGCGCACCGCCTGCTCGATGTGCAAGGGGTCGACCACCTCGGTACCAAAGGTCTCCAGCATCAACGACACCGGGTGTGCGACTCCGATCGCGTAGGCGACTTGCAGCTCGCAACGTCGGGCAGCTCCGGCCGCCACCACGTGCTTGGCCACCCAGCGGGCTGCATAGGCAGCAGAACGGTCCACCTTCGAAGGGTCTTTACCCGAGAACGCCCCTCCACCATGACGGGCCATCCCGCCGTAGGTGTCCACGATGATCTTGCGACCGGTGAGCCCCGTATCCGCGTGCGGGCCTCCCAGCTCGAAGCGTCCCGTAGGGTTGGCGAGCACCCGGAGCCTCGAGGCGTCGAGATCGGGCGGGAGCAAGGGGTGGATGACGTGCTCGCGCAAATCGGGGAGCAAGAGGGTCTCGATGTCCACCCCAGGTGCGTGCTGGGTCGAGACCAAGATCGTGTCCAAGGCGACGGGTCGGCCGTCGGAGTAGATGACGCTCACCTGTGTCTTGCCGTCGGGCCGCAGGTACGGAAGCACACCAACCCGGCGCACCTGTGCGAGACGCTGCGCGAGTCGGTGCGCTAACCAGATCGGCACCGGCATGAGGTCGGGAGTCTCGTCGCAGGCGTAACCGAACATCATCCCCTGGTCACCGGCTCCCTGAGCGTTCAGCTGGTCCTCGCCGTCCGAACCGCTGCGCACCTCGTGCGCGGCGTCCACTCCCTGCGCGATGTCGGGCGACTGCTCGTCGAGCGCGACCATCACTCCGCACGTTCGACCGTTGAAGCCGTTGCCCTCGTGGTCGTAGCCGATATCGCAGACCACATCTCGGACCAGACGCGCGATGTCCACGTAGCAACTGGTAGTCACCTCACCTGCCACCACCACCAAGCCGGTGGTGAGCAAGGTCTCGCAAGCCACGCGGCCCCGCGGATCAGCGTCAACGACGGCGTCAACGACGGCGTCCGAGATCTGGTCAGCCATCTTGTCGGGATGGCCTTCGGTGACAGATTCGGACGTGAAGGTGTGGCGATCGGTCACAGGTCGCTCCTCGGATCCCGGTCCCCGCCCGCCGGGGCGTCGCGGTCGAGGAGCCGGTCCACCACAATATCCAAGATGGCGTCCGCCACCTCACGTTTCGACGCCAGAGGCACCTGCCTGCTGCTGCCGTCGACCGCCAGGATCGTCACGGCATTCGTGTCATGGTCGAAGCCGGCCTCCGGCACGGATACGTCATTGGCCACGATCAGGTCTGCTCGCTTTGCGGAAAGCTTCGCCGCGGCCCGCTGTGCCACCTCGTGCGTCTCGGCCGCGAAGCCCACGAGCACCTGGCCCTCTCGCCGGCGCCGGCCCAGCTCGGCGAGTATGTCGGGCGTCGGCTCGAAGACGATCTCATGAAGGCCCTCGGACCTCGACAGCTTCCTGCCGGACGGTGCCTTCGGGCGAAAGTCTGCGACTGCGGCCGCCATCACCACCACGTCTGCGTCCGTCGCATGCTCCAAGAGCGCCTCCTGCATCTCTGCGGCAGTGTCCACCCGCACGACTGTCGCTCCCGGCGGTCCTGGCTTTGCTGTCGCGGTTACGAGGACCACCTGCGCGCCGCGCTCCGATGCAGCATCCGCGATGGCATGCCCTTGCTTTCCCGAAGAGCGATTGCCGATGAAGCGCACGGGATCGATCGGCTCGCGCGTCCCCCCAGCGCTCACCAGGACCCGTCTTCCTACAAGGTCCTTGTGTCGCCTCGCTACAGCGCGAGGGCCGACCTCGAGCATGCCGAGCACGGCGTCGACGATCTCGGCCGGTTCGGCCATGCGCCCCGCGCCGACATCCCCCCCGGCCAGTCGCCCTTCGTCTGGCGGAACGACTTGCACACCTCGGCGCACCAGAATCGACAGGTTCTCCTGGACGGCTGGGTGCTCCCACATCTCGGTGTGCATGGCAGGGCACACGACGACCGGAGCGCGCGTTGCGAGCACCGTGGCAAGAAGAAGCCCGTCTGCGATCCCACCCGCGTAGGAACCGATGAACCTTGCGGTCGCCGGCACCACCACGATCAGCTCCGCGACCTGCCCCAAGCGAATATGGGGGATCGCCTCGGCGTCGTCCCAAAGGCTGTGACGGCAGCGCTCCGAGGCCAACGCAGAGAACGTGGCCTCGCCCACGAAACGCAGGGCGTCGTCGGTGAGCACCGGCATCACGTGCACCCCCGCATCGACAAGGCGCCGGCATACCTCCACCGCCTTGTACGCGGCAATGCCGCCCGTCACGCCGAGGACGACTCTCTTGCCCGCCGCCCGAGGTGCCATCGCCACCTTTCTCGCGCGCAGCGCCAGGCGGGCGCCGCGTGCTATTCGACCGTCTGGGACTCGGGCACACCGCCACCCGCGTCCCCTGGCGCACCGCCAACCAGCTTGCCGCCCTCTTCGTGCTCGGTTTCACCTTCGGCAACCGCGCTCTGCGCAACGGAGCTCTCGCTCGTCACGTCGGATGCTTCGTCGCTCTCGGCCTCCTCGGCCCCCGGCTTGGAGTGGTGGTACGTCGCTTTTCCCACGGCGATCTCCTCGAAGGCGATCGTGAGTGGCTTGCCCGACACCGAGGCGACCTGGGGCGGGACCACCACTCCCATTCCCTCTCCCAGCTGGTTGTAGTACGAGTTGATCTGGCGGGCCCGCTTGGCTGACAAGGAGACGAGTGTGAACTTCGAGTCCACCTTGTCCAAGAGGTCCTCGATCGGGGGGTCGATAAGCGTGCTGCGACGCTGGGCCATCAGGCTCCTAAGGGTCGGTCGGAAACGGTCGGTCGGAAACGATCAGTCGGAACAGTCACCACTGCCGTCTCGGTGGTCCCCGTTCGAAGCAGTACGGGCCGGGAGGCCGCCGCGTGGTTTGCGGTGACGATCGAGTATATCGGCCACCTGGGCGACAGCCTTGTCCACGTCGTCGTTCACGACCACGTACGGGGTCAGGGCCCGGCCGATCCTCTCCTCCTCGGCTGCCTTGGTGACGCGCCGCGCAGCTGCTCCAGCGTCATCACCCCTGTAACGCAGACGCTCGGCCTGTTCCTCGACCGAGGGGGGCAACAGGAGCACGACGAGGGCATCGGGGTGCAGCGCCTTGACCTGTTGGGCACCCTGCAGGTCGATCTCCAAGAGCACGTCCTTCGATGCGGGAGGATCTGGGATCGGAGTCCCGTAGAGGTGGCCCAGGAATTCGGCCGACTCGAGGAAGCCTCCCGCGGCCCGGTGCTCCTCGAAAGTCTTGCGGTCCACAAAAGTGTACGCGTCCGGTGCCTCACCGCGACGTCGCGCGCGAGTCGTCCACGACCTGCTCAACCACAACGACGGGTCACGCTCGACGAGACGGCCTGCCACCGTCCCCTTCCCCGCCCCACCAGGGCCCGAGATGACGAGGATCAGGACTTCGAAACGTGGGCGAGCAGCTGCTCGCGCTGGTTGACACCGAGGCCCTGCAACCGACGGCTCTCACTTATCCCCACGGTCTCCATGAGGCGGCGCGCTTTCACCTTGCCAAGACCCGGGAGTGACTCGAGGACCGACAGCACCTTCATCTTTCCGACGGTCTCGTCTCCATCAGCTCGCCGAAGCAGCTCGGACAGAGTGATGGAGCCCATCTTGAGCTTCTCTTTCACCTCGGCTCTTTCGCGGCGGACCTTGGCGGCCTTGTCCAGCGCAGCCTGGCGCTGCTCGGCAGTTAGTGCAGGAGGTTGCGGCATGTCAGCCACCATAGCGCCCTGGCGAGCTGGGGGTCATACCCTCCGGTCGGCAGCCGATGCGGCGACTTCATCCATAAGGGCCGAGGCAACGCGCTCGGGGTCCGGCGCTGCGGTCACCGCGCGTCCGATGACGAGCACGTCAGCACCCGAGGCGAGTGCCACCGCTGGAGTGGAGGGGCGAGCCTGGTCGTCGGCTCCGCTACCTTCCGGACGAATGCCAGGGACCACGGTCAAGAGCCCCGGTGCCGCCTTGCGCACGACCGGGAGATCTGAAGCCGCGCACACCACCCCTGCGCAACCGGTCGTCGCCGCCAACGCAGCCCGGAACTCGAGCACCTCGCGCGTAGCACTGCGATCACTGGTGAGCACGGTCACTCCGAGGACCCCCGGGGACGACACGCCTGCGCCGGCAGCAGCGGCACCCTCGGCCATGCCCTGTAACGACGCCCTGAGCATCTCCTCGCCACCCGTGGTGTGGACGGTGGTATACGTGGCCCCGAGACCACCGATGACTCGCGCGGCACGCCTCACCGTTGTCGGTATGTCGTGGAGCTTCAGATCCAAGAAGACTCGATAACCCTCGACCGTGAGCGCGCAGACGACCTCAGGACCTGCGGCGGCGAAAAGCTCGAAACCCACCTTCGCCAGGCCGAACCACGGCCGCAGCCGTCGTGCCATGCGTAAAGCCAGCACCAAGTCGTCGACGTCCAGGGCCAGGGCCAACCGCTGGCGAGGGTCATCGATCGGCATCGCCGTCGCCTCCCGGCGAGCTCGGCGTTCGAGCAATCCGATGTTCCTGGTCGCTCGTGAGCCGTCTATCGTCGGTGCCTCGCACGCAGCCTCCGTCGTGGACGGCACCCACAAGGGACCGAGCGCTTCCCACCCCCTGCCACCGGCACCACCGCGCCAGACCCGCTAGCACCTTCGCAGGCGCTCGCGGATCTCGGAAGGTGGCCGTACCCACCTCCAACGCGTCTGCGCCGGCCATAAGCATCGCGACCGCGTCCACGCCTCGCGCCACACCGCCCACGCCGACGATGCCCGCGCCCGGGAAGGCGGCCCGGCAGTCGTGCACCGCGCGCAGCGCGACGGGCCTGATGGCCGGACCCGACAACCCTCCGCCGCCCGGTCCGGAGCCGAGCGCGTACGCGCGTCTGCGGACGTCCACGGCCATGCCCAAGAGCGTGTTCACGAGCACGAGCGTCTCGGCTCCCGCCTCTAGAGCGGCGCCGGCGACCTCCAACAAGTCAGAGACATTCGGGCTGAGCTTGGCCCACCGCGGCAGTCCGCAGGCTTCAGTTGCTGCCACAGCATCAGCTGTTGCCCGTGCCGAGTGCGCGAACATCCGGCTCCTGTCCTCGACGTTGGGGCAGCTGACATTCACCTCGACGGCGACCACCCCAGGTGCTCCTCCGATCAGCTCTGCCGCACGTGCATAGTCATCGACGTGCTGCCCCCAGATGCTCGCCACGACCCGGGCGCCGCGGTCGTTGAGCGCTGGAAGCTCGTCGCGCAGCCAGGCGGCGACACCCGGCCCTTGCAACCCCACCGAGTTGAGCATGCCGGCAGGTGTCTCGTGGATCCTGGGAGGGGGATTGCCAGGCCAAGGATCGGCACAAAGCGACTTCGCCACGACGGCGCCCAGGCTGGCGAGGTCGACGTAGGCGGCCAGTTCCGCGCCGTGACCCGCAGTGCCCGATGCGGTGAGCACGGGGTTCGGCAGGAGCACAGAGCCCACGTGCGTGCGCAGGTCCACCTGGGCGACGGGCCACGCCCTCATTCGCCGTGCACCTGGCTGTCCGGTCGGTGCCTCGCTGCGCCGTGCACCTCTTGCAAGCTGACGACCGATAGGCCGTATCTCTGCCAGTCGGCGATGCCCGTGGCCGCGGCGCGCGCCGCGGCCACGGTGGTCAGGCATGGCACCTGGTGGAGCAAAGCGGTGGAGCGGATGTGCAAACCGTCCGCGCGCGGTCCGCGACCACGCGGGGTGTTGACCACGAGCTGAACCTGTCCCGAGGAGATCAACCCGATCGCGTCCGCCGCGCTGATCTCGCCCACCTTCCCCACCACCGTCCTCACATGCACGCCGTTCGACTCCAAGAACGCCGCCGTCCCGGACGTACCGGCAAGCTCGAAGCCCAACGCGGCGAACACCCGCGCGGGCCCCAGCCCCGCCGCCTTGTCCCTGTCCGCCAGGGACAAAAAGACTGTGCCGGCCGAGGGAAGGCGGGTGCCAGCGGCGATCTGGCTCTTCGCAAACGCGAGCCCGAAGGTCCTCCCGACTCCCATGACCTCGCCCGTCGAGCGCATTTCGGGGCCCAACAAGCTGTCAACTCCGGGAAACCGGCTGAACGGAAGAACGGCTTCCTTCACGCTCACCCAGCGGCCGTTGCTAGGTGGCTGGAGGAGCTTCTCCTCACGCAGCTGCGACAACGTCGCCCCCAGCATCACCCGAGCCGCCACCTTGGCCACAGGAACGCCCGTCGCCTTCGCCACGAACGGCACAGTGCGGCTGGCACGCGGGTTGGCCTCCAGGACGTGTCCTTTCCCGTCCTTCACGGCGAACTGCACGTTCAAGAGGCCGATCACGCCGAGCGACTCGGCGATCGCGCGCGTGTGGCCTTCGAGCTCTGCGACCACCTGCGGAGGCAGGGTCTGCGGCGGCAGCGCGCACGCCGAGTCGCCGGAATGGACGCCCGCCTCCTCGACGTGCTCCATCACCCCTGCCACGAGCACCTCGCCCGATGCGTCGCGCACCGCGTCGACGTCCACCTCGATCGCGTCCTCGAGAAACCGGTCGACGAGCACAGGGCGCTCGACCGAGACTGCGCCCTCGCTCCTCAAAGAACCCGAAAGGGCCGACACCGCTTGCTCGAGGCGCTCGTCGTCGTAGACGATCTCCATGGCTCGTCCTCCGAGCACATAGCTCGGTCTCACGAGCACCGGGTAGCCGACCTTCGCCGCGACCGCCAACGCCTCCGCGACCGTCGTGGCCGTGCCACCAGCGGGTTGGGGGATCCCGAGCCGCTCGCAAAGCGCGTTCCACCGCTCGCGGTCCTCTGCCAGGTCGATCGAGGAAGGCGAGGTGCCGAGCACGAGCCGCGAGTCGATCGCGTGCGCCAACTTGAGCGGCGTTTGGCCGCCCAGCGAGACGATCACGCCCGCGAAGCGCTCACCATCGGCCGCAGATCCGTTGCCTGCCTCTCCACTTTCTGCTTCGATCACGTTCGCCACGTCCTCGGCGGTGAGCGGTTCGAAGTAGAGACGGTCCGACGTGTCGTAGTCGGTCGAGACGGTCTCGGGATTGCAGTTGACCATGATGGTCTCGTAGCCGGCCGCCCGCAGCGCCATCGACGCGTGCACGCAGCAATAGTCGAATTCGATCCCCTGGCCGATGCGGTTCGGCCCCGACCCGAGGATCACGACACGAGGCCGCTCCCCCAGGTGCACCTCGTCTTCGTCCTCGTACGTGGCGTAGTGATAGGGGGTGCGAGCCGCGAACTCGGCGCTGCAGGTGTCAACGGTCTTGAAAGTGGCCCGCACACCCACCTCGGTGCGCCGAGCACGCACTTGTCCCTCATTCAGCATCGAGTCCGTAGCGGCGGGGCTGTTGCCGTCTCGTGAGCCCTCGCCGAAGTGGGCACCCTGCGCGTCGGCAGCGGCACGCCCCGAGAACAGGCCCGAGAACAGGTAAGCGATCTGCGCATCGGAGAAACCGAGACGTTTCACGTCTCGCCAGGACCTGCGGTCGAGCCCCCCGACCCCTCCGCCGGCTCGCGCGAGCGCCTCGAGGCGTAGGCGCGCAGCTGTGATCCTCCCCAACTGATAGACGAACCACGGGTCGACGCCCGTCGACTCTGCCAGAGCGTCAGGGGTGACGCCGCGCCGCAGAGCAGCCTCCATATGGAAGACCCGCTCTGGAGTCGGCTCACGCGCCCGCGTCATCAGCTCCTCGTCGTCGAGCAGCTCGTAAGCAGCCTCGGCCGGGTCCGCGTTCAGGCCTGCCCGGTCCTGTTCGAGCGAGCGAATTGCCTTCTGCAGTGACTCGGGAAACGTACGGCCGATTGCCATCACCTCTCCTACTGACTGCATACGTGTTCCCAGGTGGTCGACGCTCCCGGGAAGCTTCTCGAACGCCCAGCGCGGAATCTTCGTCACCACGTAGTCGATGGTGGGCTCGAAGCACGCGGGCGTGACACCCGTGATGTCGTTGGCAATCTCATCGAGCGTGTAGCCGACCGCCAAGCGCGCAGCGATCTTGGCGATGGGAAAACCCGTCGCCTTCGACGCCAACGCGGAAGAGCGCGAGACACGCGGGTTCATCTCGATCACCACGCGCCGGCCGTCAGTGGGGTCGACGGCAAATTGGATGTTGGACCCGCCCGTCTCTACCCCGACGCGCCGGATACAGGCAAAAGCGTCGTCTCGCATGGCCTGGTACTCGACATCGGAAAGAGTCTGCGCGGGAGCCACCGTGATGGAATCACCTGTGTGAACTCCCATAGGGTCGAGGTTCTCGATCGAGCACACGACGACGCAGTTGTCCACACGATCGCGCATCACCTCGAGCTCGAACTCCTTCCACCCTCGTATGGAACGCTCGATCAGGACACGTGACACGGGGCTGGCGGCGAGCCCTTCCGCCGCCACCCGGGCAAGGGTCTCACGGTCTTGCGCGGTACCGCTGCCCGCCCCCCCGAGGATGAAGCTCGGACGCACGATGAGCGGGAAGCCCACGGCCTGCCCCACGGCCATCGCCTCGTCCAAAGAGCTCGCGAAGCCTGACGCGGGAACCTCCAGCCCGATCTCCCCCATGGCCTCCTTGAACCGGTCACGGTCCTCCGCGGTGGCGATCGCCTCGGCGTTCGCCCCGATGAGCTCCACCTCGAGCTGCGCGAGCAGCCCGCTACCCGCGAGCTCCATCGCCAGGTTCAGACCTGTCTGGCCCCCCAGGGTGGGAAGGATCGCCTCGGGCCTCTCGCGTTCGACTATGGCGGCGAGAACGTCGGCGTCGAGAGGCTCCACGTAGGTGCGATCCGCCAGCTCCGGATCGGTCATGATCGTTGCAGGGTTCGAGTTGGCAAGCACGACGCGGTATCCCTCGGCGCTGAGCACTCGGCACGCCTGAGAACCCGAGTAGTCGAACTCACACGCCTGGCCGATCACGATCGGGCCGGAGCCGATCACGAGGATCGTCTCGATGTCGGTTCGCCGGGGCATCAGACGTCGACCTCGACTTCTTTCCCCATCAGCTTGCGGAACTCCTCGAACAGGTAGCGCGCGTCGTGCGGGCCGGGACCTGCCTCGGGGTGGTACTGCACGCCGAAGGCTGCCAGGTCGGCACAGCGAAAGCCTTCGACCACACCGTCGTTCAGGTTGACGTGGGTGACCTCTGTCGCGCTGGCGCCACGTTGGGGCAAGGAAGCGGCTTCGACCGCGTAATTGTGGTTCTGGCTCGTGATCTCGACTCGGCCGGTGTCGAGCCGGCGAACAGGGTGGTTGCCGCCGTGGTGCCCGAACGGAAGCTTGAAGGTGCGTGCGCCGAGGGCCGCGCCGAGCAATTGGTGACCGAGACAGATGCCGAATGTCGGCACCTTTCCAAGGAGCTCGGAGATTATGCCGGCCTGGGTTCCGAGCGCGGCGGGGTCGCCGGGACCGTTCGACAGGAGCACGCCGTCGGGATCCATGTCCAGGGCATCCGCCGCCGGGAAAGAGGCCGGCACGACAGTGATCCTGGCAAGCCGACCCAGGTTGCGCAGCATGGTCTGCTTCACTCCGAAGTCGTAGGCCACCACCCGCAGCGGTCCCGACCCGTGCTCATAGGGCGTTCGGGTGGTCACCTCGGAGACGAGGTCCTTCCCGGTCGTGCCCGGCTCTGCCGTTGCCGCTTCGCGCAGCTCGCAGTAGTCCGCGGTGCCGAACGCGCACCCCATCGCTCCGTCTTCGCGTAAATGCCTTGTGAGCCTGCGCGTGTCGACCCCGGAGATCCCCGGTATCCCGTTTCGGATAAGGAGCTCCTCGAGCGACCCTGCCGCGCGCCACGACGAGTGACGCGACGTGAGGTCGCGCACCACGATGCCGCGGCACCAAGGGTGGCGCGCCTCGTTGTCGGATGGGTTGACCCCGTAATTGCCGATGTGGGGGTAGGTGAAGGCGACGACCTGGCCCGCGTAGCTCGGATCGGTGAGGACCTCCTGGTATCCGCAGAGCACCGTGTTGAACACGAGCTCCCCATGAGCCAGGCCGTCCGGCGGCGCCGCTCCCACGGCCTCACCCTCGAACACCTCCCCGTCGGCGAGGACGAGGAGAGCGAGAGGACGTTCCTCCGAAGGATCTCCCCCTCCACCAGAGCCGGCGCCATCGGTGCCCCGTCGCGAGGCGCCGGAGGGCGCAGTAGTCACCTCTGAGCCTCGGCGCCGACCACCACCGGCTCGCCGGCGCATATCGTGTGACGGACACGACCAGTGAGCTTCCGACCCGCCCACGGTGTGTTTCGGCTGCGGCTGGCCATCCGGAGGGGATCGACCACCCAGCTTTCCGTCGGGTCGAACACACAGAGGTTCGCCGGAGCGCCGGGCGTGATCGGACCACCCTGGTCGCCGCCCTGGCACAGTGCCATCTGAGCGATGCGCGCAGGACGCCACGACATCAAGCCCACGACGTCACGTGTGGACAGTCGCGACAGCTGCTCGCCGCTCGCGCTGTACAGCGGCGACCCCTCACCACCGCACAGCGCGCCCAACACGACAGCGAGCGCCGTCTCGAGCCCGAGCATCCCCGGGGCGGCGTCCGCAAGAGGCACGTCCTTGGCCTCGGGCCGATGCGGCGCATGGTCGGTGGCGATCGCGTCGACGGTCCCGGCGACACACCCCTTGCGAAGTGCGGCGACATCTGCGGCCGTACGCAACGGCGGGTACACCTTGAACGCCGTGTCGTAGTCCGCGAGCTCGGCGTCGGTAAACGCGAGGTGATGGGGCGTCACCTCCCCCGTAACAGCAAGTCCTTCCGCCTTGGCCGCGCCAAGTAGGACCACCGAGCCGGCAGAGGACAGATGCAACAGGTGCAGCCGTCCCTTCGTCAAGCGTACGAGCGCTATGTCGCGCGCCACCATGAGCTCCTCGGCCTCCGCCGGCACACCGGGAACACCCAAGCGGCTCGACCACTCACCCTCGTGCATTGCCGCGCCCGGCGCGAGAGCGCGGTCCTCGCAGTGCTCGGCCAGAGTGACCCCGAGCCCACGCGCGTACTCCAACGCGCGCCGCATGACACCGGAGTCCTGCACGCCTGCACCGTCGTCGGTGAAGAGCCGAACCCCGAGGTCCGCGAGCTCCCCCATCGGGGCGAGATGTTCGCCGGCGCGTCCAACCGTGATCGTCCCTGCCACCGCGATCTTGCAGACGGCGCCGGCTCCGAGCGCCAGCACTTCCGACGCGACCGCTGCATTGTCGAGAGGGGGATCCGTGTTCGGCATGGCCACGACCGCCGTGAACCCCCCGAGCGCCGCGGCACGCGCGCCGGTGTCGATGCACTCGGCGTCTTCGTTCCCCGGCTCGCGCAGGTGGACGTGCAAGTCGACCAGCCCTGGCACCACCAAGCAACCCCCGGCATCTAGGACGGTCGCACCGCTCGGAACCTCCAGGCCTTCGCCCACCGCGCTCACAGTGCCACCCGAGCACACAACGTCGGCCCGCCGTTGTCCACTCTCGTCGATGACGGTCCCGCCGCGGACCACCACGGTCGGAACCGTGCCGGGCACGCGCGCCGCGCCGCGATGTGTCACCGGTGGCGCTTCGGTGGGCTCAGGCACCGCTCGTCTCCCAGGCATCTTCTAGCCCTGCAACAGCTCCGGCGGGGCTCTTGCCCTGTGGCGTCCCGAGAAGCATGAACAACACGGCCATGCGCACCGCTACACCGTTCGCGACCTGCCGCAATATCACCGAGCCGGGAAGGTCGGGAACCTCGTCAGCGATCTCCACACCGCGGTTCATCGGCCCGGGGTGCATCACGAGCGCCCCGTCGGCCAACGTCGCCGCGCGTCGGGCATTGAGCCCGTAGGCGGCCGCGTACTCGCGCACGGACGGCAGGAAACGGCCCGCGCCACGTTCGCCTTGCAGGCGCAGCAGATAGCACACGTCGGTCTGCGGAAGCACTTCGTCGAGGTCGTGCGACACACCGGCCACCGGCCAAGCTTCGACAGCAGGGGGCAGCAGTGTTCCAGGTGCAACGAGCGTCACCCGTGCCCCTAGGGCGCCGAACGCGAGCACGCTCGACCGCGCGACTCGGCTGTGGCGGACGTCACCGACGATGGCGACACGCAGACCTTTGAAGCACTCCACTCCGGTCTCGGCAGGTGCGCGGCCGTCTCGCTCGGCGAGGACCTGGCGGATCGTGCAGCAGTCGAGCAGCGCCTGAGTGGGGTGCTCGTGCCATCCGTCGCCAGCGTTCAAGACGCAGGTGTCTACCCAACGGGCCACCGCCGCGGGAGCACCGGCAGCAGAGTGCCGGACCACGAACGCGTCTACCCCCATCGCGGCGACCGTCTCCACCGTGTCGCGCAACGACTCGCCTTTCTTCAGCGAAGATGAGCTCGCGTTGAACGACAGGACGTCAGCCGACAGCCGCTTTGCCGCCGTCTCGAACGACAGCTTCGTGCGCGTCGATTCTTCCACGAAAAGTGTCACCACCGTCTTGCCTCGGAGCGCGGGAACCTTGGGGATGTCCCGCTTGGAAACTTCGACGAACGCGTCGGCGACCCGCAACACCTCCTCGATGCCCTCGGCACCAAGGTCGGACACCGACAGCAGGTGGCGCCGTGCACCAACGCTCGGGGCAGAATTCGTGTCAGTACCGGATTCGCCCCTGCGCTTCCCGGCGACCGCCTCCTGGTCAGACGTCATCGGGCGAGCACGTCGCCGAGCACCACACCGTCGAGGCTGACGTCCACCTGCTCGTCGATGCGCGTCGGCATATTCTTCCCGACGTAATCGGGACGGATCGGGATCTCGCGATGGCCGCGGTCCACCATGACCGCGAGTTGCACAGCCCGCGCGCGGCCGTAGTCCGCCAATGCGTTGAGCGCCGCCCGCACGGTTCGGCCGGTGAACAGCACGTCGTCCACCAGCACCACCAGTCGCCCTGCGAGATCTTCTGGAATGTCGGTGACGGCCTCGGGGAGCACCGGACGGATGCCGATGTCGTCGCGATAAAAGGCGACGTCCAAGGTGCCGGCGGAGACGGCAGTGCCCTCGATCTCCTCGAGCACCTGCGCCAAGCGCCTGGCCAGGGAAACGCCGCCCGTCTGCAACCCTATGACGACCACGTCGGAGAGACCGTGGTTGCGCTCGACGATCTCGTGGGCGATGCGGGTGATGGCCCGCGAGACATCCTCGGCAGACAACACCTGGACCCGAGGGACGAAGACCCCACCGCGAGGTGTGGTCAGTCTGCGCTCTCGCTCCGCCACTGGGGCTCCTCCGCGTTCCGTTCGGGCCTCACTGGACCCGCTTCACGGTTGTCGGAACATGCTAACACGCCGCGTTCTCGAACCGCCTGGCACTCAGGGGTGAAGCTGACGGGCGATGTGGGATAGGACCCCGTTCACGAAGGCCCCGGATGCGTCTGTCGAATACTCCTTCGCCAACTCGACCGCCTCGTCGATCACCACCGCCACGGGAGTGCCCGGTTGGTCGAGCAGTTCGTAGGTGGCGAGCCGCAGGATCGTGCGGTCGACGATCGGCATGCGCCCGATCTCCCAACCCACCGCCGTACCGGCGACCAGGGAGTCGACTTGCGCGCGGCGACCGGCGACCCCTTTGACCAGCTTCACAGCGAACGGATCCGGCGTCGCCGGAAGCGCCTCCAGCAACATGGCGGGTTCCAAGGACTTGAGCTCGGCCTCGTAGAGCAGTGCCATTGCCTGCTCACGCGCCTCGTGGCGGGACCCTTCACCCTGCGCCGGTTGGCGGCGCCCAGCTGCCACG
Organism: Acidimicrobiaceae bacterium; assembly: GCA_003139255.1. GTDB lineage: Bacteria > Actinomycetota > Acidimicrobiia > Acidimicrobiales > UBA8190 > Bog-564. The sequence continues at coordinate 46,746 of PLIG01000103.1, forward strand.
GTCGCCAGCCTCGCACCAGGTCAGGCGCGCGTGATGTACTGACCCGTGCGGGTGTCCACCTTGATGCGCTCACCAGGGTTGACGAACAGAGGAACCTGCAGGACCAACCCCGTTTCCAATGTGGCCGACTTTCGAGCCCCCGACACCCGGTCTCCCTGGAGCCCCGGCTCGGTATTTGTGACTTGGAGCTCGACCGCGGCCGGAAGGGCCACGCCGACGATCTCGCTCTCGTAGAGCTCCAGCACGGCGTTGTCGCTTTCCTTCAAGAACTTCGCCGCGTCCCCAAGCGTCTCGCGCGCCACGTGAACCTGGTCGTAGGAGGTCGTGTCCATGAACACGTAACTGCTTCCGTCGTTGTAGAGGTACTGCATCTCGTGCTTTTGCACTATGGCCTGCTCGACACGCTCGTCGGCCCTGAATGTGCGGTCGAGCACGGCCCCGGTTCGGACGTTCTTCAGCTTCGTTCGCACGAAAGCGCCACCCTTGCCAGGCTTCACGTGCTGGAACTCGACCACGGTGAAAAGACCCTCGTCCAGTGCGAGGGTCATCCCGTTTCGCAGGTCGTTGGTTGTGACAGCCATCGAGCAGCGGGCTCCTGTCTGGGCACGTGTGTGTGGTTGCGTTATGTCGTTGGGACCGCAGGGTCCTTGGTGAATCCGGTGAGCGCCCGGCAGCCGTCATCTGTCACTGCCACCGTGTCCTCGATGCGTACTCCGCCGACTCCAGGCAGGTACACACCCGGCTCGACCGTGACGACGAAGCCCGTGGCGAGGATAGCAGTCGACCCCTCCGAGACCGTCGGGGCCTCGTGGACGTCGAGACCGACACCGTGCCCCGTGCCATGTTCGAAAGCCTCGGACCAGCCCGCCTCGGCGATGAGCTCTCGGCAGGTGGAATCGACGTCACCTGCTTTGACGCCGGCCCTCACCCTCGCCACCCCCGAAGCTTGCGCCTCTGCGACCACAGCGAAGACCTTGTCCAGCTCGCCGGCCGGTCCCCCACCGACGCGGAAGGTGCGGCTCATGTCCGACCGGTATCCCTCACATGTAGCCCCGAAATCGATGACCACCCAGTCGCCGGGACCGATAGGACGCGCCGAGGGACGCGAATGAGGCTTGGCCGCGTTCGGGCCCGAGGCCACGATCGTGTCAAACGCTCGGTCCTCGGCACCGAGACGACGCATGGCGGTGTCGAGCGCCAGGGCCACCTCCTTCTCGCTGCGGTGCTCGCCGAGCATCCCGAGCACCTCCGCGAGGGCGCCGTCCGCGATGGCCGCCGCCGCCTTCATTCTGTCCAGCTCGCCGGCGTCCTTCACCTGGCGCAGCTGCTCCACCACCGCCTCGGTGGGCATCAGTTCCGCCGGGGAGAGAAACTCGCCCACGCGGCGCTTCGCCCCCCAGGTGACGCTCTGCGCCTCGAGGGCGACCCTGCGCGTCCCCATGCGTCCCACCGCCGCAGCCATCTGCTCGCGCTGGGCCTGCACCTTGCCCACGAAGGTCTGGACCGCGTCGGACATGCCTGCCGCACTCAGCTGTTCTGCCGCCTGGGTGCGATAACGCCCGTCTGTCACCAATAGGGCTTCGTCGGCGCCCACGAGCAGCTCCCCCGCCGAACCACTGAACCCCGTCAGGTAGCGAACGTTCACGAGGTTCGTGACCAGGAAGGCAGTTGCGCCGACCTCGTCGACCAGCGAGCGCAGGCGCGGCAGGCGCCCTGCCACTTCCATGGGCACGAGCTGTCTGGGCGCGCCAGCCCGAGACGAGCCGAAGCTCATTGCATGGCCCTCTTCGAGGGCGGCGCTACGACGAGCAGCTCTGCCACGGCGCGCACGGCAAGGCGGTAACCGAGCCCGCCAAACCCGGCCACCGTCCCGTCAGCCGCCGGGGCCACCACTGAGGTGTGCCGCCAGGGCTCTCGAGCATTGGGGTTCGACAGGTGCACCTCCACGACCACGCCGTCGAAGGCGCTGAGGGCGTCGTGCAAGGACCACGAGTAGTGAGTCAAGGCGCCCGCGTTGATCACGACCGCGTCGGCCCTGCCCGAGGCGCCGTGCACCAGCTCGACGAGCTCGCCCTCGTGATTCGTCTGGTGGTGCTCTAGGACCAGCCCATAGCGACTTGCCTCCTCGGTGGCCGCGGCCACGTGCTCGGCAAGGGTCTCACGCCCGTAGATCTCGGGCTCTCGATCCCCGAGAAGGTCGAGGTTCGGTCCGCAAAGAAACAGCACGAGCTTCCCTTCGCAGCTCAGGTCGGCGGCCCTCTCGCCTTTCACGGGGCACATCCCATCTCGACAAGGGTACCGAGCATGTCCGTCTGCGGTACCCCAGGCACGACTTCGACTCCGTCGGGGCCGTCGAGGACCAAGGTGAGGTCATGGCGCGCCTTTTTGTCACGGGTCATGAATTTCACGAGCGTGCGGGCCGAAACACCCGGCGGCAGCTCGGTGGGGAGCTCGAAGCTGTCGAGCAGCTTGCGGTGCAGCGCAACACGGTCGTCGTCAATACGGCCCAGGCGGCGTGCCAGCAGGGCGGCGAACATGAGACCGACAGACAACGCTTCGCCATGACGCACGTCACAGTCGCCGCCCGCCCTCATGAGGGATCCTTCGAGCGCGTGAGCCATGGTGTGCCCGTAGTTGAGCAACATCCGGCGGTCGCCCTCGCGCTCGTCCACGCTGACCGCTGCTGCCTTTATCGCAACGCAGCGGGCGATCTGCTCCTCGAGGGGTAGCTCGTGCAACCACGATCCTTCGTCGCCGGACCAAGGGTGGTTCGAAGGACGGTCGAGGAGCTTCCCCAAGAAGGCGCACTTGGCCATCTCGCCACGCCCCGAGGTCCACTCACGCGCTGGCAGGCTCTCCAGGGCGTCGGTGTCGCAGAGCACGGCTACGGGCTGCCAGAACGCCCCGACGAGATTCTTCCCCTCTTCGAGGTTCACACCTGTCTTTCCACCTATCGCGGCGTCCACCTGTGCAAGGAGGGTTGTGGCCACGTTCACGTGAGGCACGCCTCGCAGGTATACGGCGGCCGCGAAACCGGCGACGTCGCTCACGACTCCCCCTCCCACCGCCACCACCGCATCCGAGCGAGCCAGCCCGGCGCGGGCAAAGCCGCGGCACAGCTCCTCGACCGACGAGAGAGACTTTGCGCGCTCACCATCTGCGACTTCGAAGCGTCGTACCGGCACGCCTGGCTCCACATCGAAACCGATCCCCTCCTGGGTGACGACGGCCACCTGCTGCACAGCGCGGGGAAGTACCTGTGACAACAACCGCCTCGCCCCCGTACCGATCGCCACGTCGTAACGGCGCCCTCCAAGATCCACGGAGACCGAGATCACGTTGTCGGGCCCCCCTCGGACGGCGCTGACGGACCGCCCGCGCGCTGAGCCAGCTCTGCGACACGCTCGGCCACACGTTCTGCCGGCAACCCGTCCACGTCGACGATCGCGTCGGCTACCTCGCAGTACAGCGGGTTACGCTCGGCCTCTATACGGACCAGCGCATGCAGCGGGGCGTCGGAAACGCTCGCGTTCCGCTCGTGAGCTGAGCCTCTGCTGGAGTCGTCACGCGTGCGCGCGCCACGGTCGCAGCGTCGGCCGGCGCCCACACCCGCCAGCAATGGTCTGCCGGCCCCGTCTCCGACCCTCTCCGCCACGGTCTCGAGCCTGGCACGCAACCACACCACCAGCCCCGACCGACACAGGATCGACCGGTTCGACGGGTCCAAGACGGCCCCGCCGCCGACCGACACGACCACTGCGGAGCTCCCCGCCAGTGCGGCGACCAAGGCTCGCGACTCCTCATCACGAAAGAGCGCTTCGCCGCCTGACGTGAAGAGCTCCGAGACAGCCTGACCGGTGCTGTGCTCCACCTCCTCGTCGGTGTCAATGAAGGACCAGCCGAGACGACGAGCCACCAAGGGACCGACCGTGGACTTCCCTGCCCCCATCATCCCGACCAGCAGTAGGCGTTCAGCCACCGGACTTCGGTGCCTTGCGAGCACTTGCCCCCGGTGCCTTGCGAGCAGTGACTCTTCGCGCTTTTCGAACACCGACTGGCACGCTTGTGGTTCGCGATGACAGTGCCGATGAGGGTGTGGAACCCAAAGCGTCCACGTACCCGTCGCGATTGCGTACCAGCTCCGCGACCGAGTCCCCGCCGAACTTCCGGAGCGCTTCGGACGCCAGCACCAGGGACATCATCGCCTCCGCGACCACTCCCATCGCCGGCACGGCCGTCACGTCGGTGCGTTCTTTGAACGACACCGTGGCCTGTTTGGTGACAACGTCGACGGTTTGCAAGACGGGTCTGCTCAAAGTGGCGAGCGGCTTCATACCGAGGCGTGCAGCCAGAGTCCCCCCAGTGGACATACCACCCTCGATACCTCCTGCGCGCAGCGTCTCGCGCCTGTACTCGTACGCCTCGGAGTCCCATGAGATCGCGTCGTGCGCTTCGGACCCTCGCCTGGCGGTCACCTCGTACCCACCGCCGATCTCCACTTGCTTCACGGCGTTCACGCTCATGAACGCCTGGGCGAGCAACCCGTCGAGGCGACGGTCCCAGTGGACGTGGCTACCCAGCCCCACCGGGACGCCGTAGGCGAGAACCTCCACAACCCCGCCAAGTGAGTCCCCGTCCTTGGCCGCGGCCCTGATCGCCTCCACCATCCGCGCTTGCGCGTCGGGATCGAAGCACCTCACAGCCGAACCGTCTATGAGAGCGAGGTCGGCCGGGCCCGGGCGAATGTCGCCCTGGACCTGCTCGCCACCTATGGCAACCACGTGGCTCAACACGGACACGCCGAGACGTCCGAGAAGGGCCTTGGCTAGGCAGCCGGCCGCGACGCGGGCCGCGGTCTCGCGCGCCGAGGCCCGCTCCAGCACGTCTCGTGCGTCGTCAAAACCGTACTTCTGCATACCTGCCAGGTCAGCGTGACCGGGACGAGGCCGGGTCAACACCTTCTGTGGCTTTCCGGGGTGAGGGGACATCTCCTCCTCCCACTTCGCCCACTCGGTGTTGGCTATCTCTATCGCCACTGGAGATCCGAGCGTCCTCCCGTGGCGCAAGCCGCCGAGCAACGTCACCTCGTCGGCCTCGAAACGCATCCGCGGGCCTCGGCCGAAGCCCAGACGGCGCCGGGCGAGCTCCTCGGCGACCTCGTCCACGGTCACGGACAGACCGGCAGGCAAACCCTCCACGATCACCACGAGGGCCTTCCCGTGCGACTCCCCCGCCGTCAAGAACCGGAGCACGCATCGAATCTACCGCCGCGATCGCGAGCTCCTGTGGCTCAGCCGCCTCGGTGGAAGAGGGCCTGGGCGAGCGGTCCGCCCCACAGCACCGACAGGACCGCCCCTGCGGCGAGGAACGGGCCGAACGCAATCCTCGTCTTGCGCCCTCCGCCGGTCACGATCATCACGACGATCCCGATCACAGCTCCCAGCACGAACGCCGCCAGGAACGCCACGAACGCGTGGCCCAGACCGAGCCATCCAGTGCAGAGCCCGACCAGACCGGCCAGGCGAACGTCTCCATACCCCATTCCGCGGGGCACGGCCACGTGCACCGCGAGGAATCCGGCAAATGCCGCCGCCGCCGCGATCGCGGCACGTGCCAGCGAGCCCCAGCGGTGGTCGACGGCCGACGATACGACCAGCAGCGGTGCGACCAGTGCCATCGTCGGGTAGACGATTCGGTTCGGAATGAGAAACCGCTCGAAGTCCACCGCACTGATCGCCACCAACGCGATCCCCAGCAGGGCAAAGGGGGCGAGCGCCACGTCGTCTCCCAGGCGCGCGGCGAACGCGCCGAGGACACACGCGCACACCACTGCAAGCACGAGCGGGCGCCAGGGATGGGCTGCCGGCGAGCCACAGGCAGAGCACCTCTTGCTGAGCTGGATACAGCGCCACACCGGCACCAACCCCGCGCCCTGCGCTGCAGACCCGCAAGAGGCGCATCGCCACCATGGCCTGTCGAACTTGGTGCGCGACCCGAGGCGCTCGACCGCGATCTCTGACGCGTCCCCGGCGACCAGACCTGTCGCGGCGAGAAAGCCGATGGCCAAGGCGTCCATCGAGCGGACGCTCCTATTTCTTGGCAGGCTCGTAGAAGGGATTCGCACCGCCTGCGTGGTCGGTCACGTCGACCACGGAGCTGATCTCGGGCACCGAGTCCCGCAGCGCGACCTCGATCCCCTGCGACAAGGTGACCGTTGCCAGGCCGCAGCCCTGGCATCCTCCGCTCAGGCGAAGGTACGCGACCCCCTCTTCGACCGCCACGAGGTCGGCACGCCCTCCGTGCATGGCGATCGACGGATTCACCTGTTGCTCGAGCACCGTCAGCACGCGCTGGGCTAGGTCACTGGAGAGGTCGCCGTGCGCAATGGCACCTGTGTCGGCGATCGGAGGGGTGTTCGGGTTCAAGATGACCAGACCACCGTCGCCTTCGTCGGAGTAGTCAAGGCGCGCACCGATGAGACGAGCCGCGCTCGATTCCGGAACCACAACAGTGAGGCCGTCGGAGCTCGTTACGTGGTCGTTCGAACCCGCGTCGGTGGCCGCCTGGAAGTAGATGTCGTAGGTGTAAGAGCCCTGCCGTGCTCCGGTCACCTCGACCCACAGCGCCAAGCGCTCAGCATCCGTCTCCTGGGCCCGCGCATCGAGCACGACGGCGCGCGCCTCGGACGTGACCGAGACTGTCACGTCCGCCTTCGAGCCGTCGGTGCGCGAATCGTCGTCCTCGGCCATGGCACTCACCTTCCCGGCCGGCTCTTCGGCTCGCCTAATTCGATGTTCCGGCGATGCGAGCTGGCGCCTTCGGCGCCCCGCCCGGCAATTCCGTTCGCCTCGGGTGTGCTCACCTCCGCGCGCCATCATAGGTTCGTGCCCCGTGTCCTTCTTCTCATGCCCTCCGCCACTTACCGGGCCCCGGATTTCCTCGAAGCGGCGAGGGCCCTTGACGTCGAGGTCGTGGTGGGTTGCGAGGAGCCGCAGGCGCTGAGCGGGCTGATGGGCACGAGAGCCCTCCGCCTGCCACTCGACGACCCCGACGCCGCGGCCAAGGCCATCGTCGAGCACGACTCGCTCACCCCCCTCGACGCGATCGTCGCAGTGGACGACCAGGGGGCCGTTGCTGCGGCCGCCGCGTCAGAGCTGCTCGGTTTGCACCACAACCCGCCTCGTGCCGTTGCTGCCACACGCGACAAGCTCGCCATGCGCGCCCTCCTGGCGCAGCACGAGGTCCCTCAGCCCGCCTACGGAACAATTCCAGCCGGGGCGCGACCCGCCGAGGTCGCTCTGGCCGTCAAGACCGTCGGGCTGCCGTGCGTCGTGAAACCGACCACGCTCTCCGCCAGCCAGGGCGTGTTGCGTGCCGACTCGCTCGAAGGCGCCGCGGCCGTCGCGCAGCGCGTTCGGCGCATCGCAATCGGTGCCGGTGTCGACCCGGAGGCCCCACTGTTGGTGGAGCGGTTCGTCCCCGGGCAAGAGGTGGCTCTCGAAGGCCTCCTCGATGACGGCGCTCTGGATGTGCTCGCCGTCTTCGACAAGCCGGACCCTCTCGACGGTCCCGCCTTCGAGGAGACGATCTACGTCACGCCCTCGAGGCTCACGCACCGCGACATCGAAGCGGTGGTCGACGCCACACGGAAGGCTACGCGGGCGCTCGGTCTACGCGAAGGACCGCTGCACGCGGAGCTCCGCCTTAGAGACGCAAGGGCCTGGGTGATCGAGGTAGCGGCACGCACGATCGGAGGGCTGTGCTCGCGCGCCCTCGCCTTCTCCACAGGCCGCACACTCGAGCAGCTCGTCCTCGCCCACGCCATCGGGTCACCAATGGGCCCACTTCAACGCGAGGACCGCGCATCAGGTGTGCTGATGCTCCCGATTCCACGCGCTGGGACCCTGTTGGGAGTGGAGGGTGTCTCTCGTGCTCTGGCCGTGCCCGGCGTGAGCGACGTCCAGATCACGATCGCGCCGGGTCGAGAAGTGGTGCCGGTGCCAGAGGGCAACCGCTATCTGGGCTTCGTCTTCGCCCGCGCCAAGCGCCCGGCGGACGCAGAGACGGCGCTGCGTAGGGCTCTGTCTCTGCTCGAGGTGCGCATCGAAGGTTGAGACATCTACCAGCTCGTGCGCATTGCACGAGGCGCTGCGCTACGACCGCTACCGTGTTCATGTGCGCATCCTGCTCGTTTCCACCTACGAGCTCGGTCACCAGCCGCTTCACGTAGCATCCCCCGCTGGCGCGCTCACGCGAGCGGGCCATCAAGTGACATGTCTCGATCTCTCGGTCGAGCCTTTCGACGTCGAAGCCGTGCGCTGGGCCGACGCGGTGGCGTGCTCGGTTCCCATGCACACCGCATGTCGCCTTGCTCTGGCCGCGTGCGCTCAGATCCGTTCGCTCAATCCCCACATGCCCCTGTGCCTCTACGGCCTCTACGCTCGGCTAGCCGTCGCCGCGGCTACAGAGCCAGTGGTCGACCTGGCGGTGGCTGGCGAGTACGAACCTCGTCTCCTGCGTTGGGCCGACGAGCTCGAAGACCGCCCGCCGCGAACCCGCCCGCCCGGGGAGAATCCCCCGCCCCCTGGAACTCACTCGTCAGGTGGACCCGATGACCGCGCGCACGCCGTCGTCGAACTGGGACGAGGACGCTTCGGGCTGCCAGCCCGTCACCTGTTGCCGCCCCTCGATCGTTACGCCCGCCTTGCCACTTCCGAAGAGGTCCGTCTGGCCGGCTACATCGAGGCCAGTCACGGGTGTGCCCATCGTTGTCGCCACTGTCCGGTCCCTGTCGTCTACGGCGGTCGAACACGTCTGGTAGCGATCGATGCGGTTCTCGCGGACGTCGCGCAGCTCGTCGAGATGGGTGCCCGGCACATCACGTTCGGGGACCCGGACTTCCTGAACGGGCCTCACCACGCTCTTCGTGTCGTCTCTGCGATGCACGAGGCATTCGGAGATCTCACCTTCGACTTGACCGCAAAGGTCGAGCACGTGCTGGAGCACCGCGCCCTCTGGGCGCGCTTCGCCGCATCGGGCTGCCTGTTCGTGGTGTGCGCGTTCGAGTCGACGAACGACACGATCCTCGCTCACCTAGCCAAGGGGCACACGGCGGCGCAGGAGGTCGAAGCTGTCGCGGTGCTGCGCGGTGCCGGCATCGAGCCACGGCCCTCCTTCCTGCCGTTCACACCCTGGGTGAACGCTCAGGACGTTGTCGACCTCTTGGATCTCGTCTCGGCCTGCGACCTGGTCGGCAACGTCGACCCAGTGCAGTACTCGATCCGCCTGCTCGTCCCGCCGGGATCCCTGCTGCTCACGTCGGGCGCCTTGGACGGGCTTCTGGGCCCTTACGACGCCGAGCACCTCAGCTGGACCTGGTGCTCCGCCGACCCGCGTCTCGACCTCTTGGCGCAGAAGCTGGGCCACCTGGCCGAGCGCGCCGGTACCGAGAGCTGGTCGGCGGCCCAGGCGTACGAGGCGGTGCGTGGCGAGACGCTCGACACCCTTGGTCCGATCGCGCCCGAGCGTCCGCCGAAGAGCAGGTCCTGGCTGAGCTCGTCGATCCCTCCCGACGAGCGCCCACGCCTCACCGAAGCATGGTTCTGCTGCGCGGAACCGACCGAGACTCAACTCGGTGCCACATCGCTACTTGCCGACACGGCTCGAGCCGATGGCACATCGCTCGTTGGTCGCACATCGCTCGTGTCGTCTTTGGGTGCCCCGATCCCATGAACACACCTGTGGCGGGGAATCGGGCTCCCAAGCCTCGCTCCCGAGCCCGTCCACCGGGGTCGTCGCTGCACAACATGTGGCGCGGCGTTCCAAAGGGGGCACACGAGTGGGTCAGCTTCCCCGACCCCGACTACGAACGAACCTGGCTATTCGATGTCACGTTCTTGGAAAGTCGCTGGACCTGTATCTACGGGCGTGGGTGCCAGGGGGTGCTCACCGGTCCTGCGCCCGAGCTGGTACAGGGATGTTGTTCCTACGGGGCACACTTCACCGGGGCCAAGGACGCCCGCAGGGTACAGGCAGCGGCGGCAACTCTCACCCCCGAGCAGTGGCAATTCTACGAACGGGCCAGGCCCAATGGCACTAAGAAGCCCTCCGTGATCGCGCGCAAGCGCTCGGGTGAGCTGACCACGCGGCTCGTGCACGACGCGTGCATATTCCTCAACCGCCCGGGTTTCCCCGGTGGTGCTGGCTGCGCGTTGCACCGCGCCGCCGTCGAGCGCGCGATACCGCATCTCGAGCTCAAGCCGGACGTGTGCTGGCAGCTACCACTGCGGCGCGACGACGAGGTCGGCGAAGGTGGGCATATTACGAGCGTGATCCGCCAGTGGGACCGGCGCGACTGGAACAAGGGAGGGCACGAGTTCCACTGGTGGTGCACCGAGGCACCAGATGCGTTTGTCGGTAGAAACCCGGTGTACCAGGAGCTCGAAGACGAGCTCGTGGCAATGGTGGGAAAGAAGATCTACAAGCGGGCCGTGGCGTACTTACGGGCACGCGCGCAAGTGACCGCTCAGGTGATCGCCAATGACGGCTCGCAGGCGACAGCACCACGGCCGGTAGTAAGTGGCGAGGCAGGACAGGGCTCCTCTGACCCCGTGCCCGTGGCGCTCCCCCACCCGGCGGTGCGTAGGCGCTGAGGCCTGGAGCCGAGGAACGGTCTAGTCCGCCAGCGGATCGTCTTCGTCGAACGAGCGATGTCCGTCGGCCACGGTCCCCAGGATCTCCTCCAGCTCGTCGGACTCAGCCAAGCACCACGAAGCGTGCTCGTCGTCGGGTCCGGCTCCACACTCAGCACACCGCTTCTGCGCGGTCATGACCGAGCGCTTCAGACTACGTGCCTCCTCGAAACGGCGATGCCGTCCCTTTTTCACGGGCGAACCCTCCGTCGGCTTGCTTGATGACTCGCGTCGAGCGGTCCAATCAGTTTAGTGCCGGTGCGATAGATCCGACACACGCGCAGGGACCACGACCACCGGTTACTGTGTATGCGGTGCCCGAGCAGTTCGACGCGCTGGGAATGGCCGAGCGCTTTCGGGTTCGGGCGGCTGCCGTGCGCGGCAGGAGCATCCCCCCGGTCGAGGGGCCCGAGCGGCGCAGGTTCGTCGAGCAGGCCCAGGTCGACTTCATGGACTTCGCCATGCTCGCAGATGCCGAGGTCACCCTCGAGGACGGCATCCTCACCCTGCGTATCGACCTACGCCCCGAGGAGGGTGCAGGCGGCCCTCAGCCCCCGTAGCGCATCCGGGTGTCCTCCATGCGGAGGATCTCGACCGGTGCCGGCTCGGATCCTGAGCTGGCGCCACCCTTGGTTATGCCGCAGTCCACCACCTCTCCGACGAACCAAGTGTGACTACCGAGTGCCAGCGTGTGGCGTACCTCACAATCGAGCCAAGCGGCGGCGGCCTCCAGGATCGGCGCGCCCGTCGCCTCTGCGTGCACGGCCGCTCCCTCCATGGTGCCGGCACCGGTCTCTTCGTCGACCGTCTGGTTCTTCACGGGATTGGCGAACCGGCGCACCAGGGCACGCTCGGTTCGCGGGAGGACGCTCAACGCGTACGCCCCGCTCTCCGACAGCAGCCCGTGGGTCACCGATTCGCGCTCCACACCGACGCCGAGAAGCTTCGGTTGGATCGCCACCTGCGTGACCCAGCTGATGGTCATCAGGTTCCGCCGCGTCCGCACACGCGTCCCCAGCACGTAGAGGCCGATGGGAAACATCCACAGCGCACGCCGGCGCAAGCGGTCGTACTCGTCGGGGTCGCGCCCGGCCGGCACAGGACCAACCACGGCGCTCATCTCCGTCCACCCGATGCGACGGCCAGAACGTCCACGCGAGCTTCGGCCTTGATGAACCCGCGTTCGGCGGCCGTGCGCTCGCCGGCCGAGTGTCTTAAGAGGTTTGCCTTACCTGGCGAATCCGCTGTGCAAGTGTGGCCACCGGCTGCACACAAGCAGTCCCTTCCGGCGTTTGCGGCCGAGGCGTACGTTCGCGACAGCACGTTGGTCAGCTGGGAGTCCGGGGTGGGGAGGTTCTGGTTGGCACTCAGCGCGTCGGTGACGAGCACGTCGCAGTCGGTCCGTAGGACGCCTTCGTCGTCAGAGGACTGAGCCCTGCCTATGCGTCGCATGTCTGCCTGCAATGTCGACACCGCTGTCGCGAACTTGGGATCAGGAGACGTCGTGGCCCAGCTTTCGACCTGCTGGCCTACGGTGCTCCCGGTGTAAGGGTTGCCGCACGCGCCCAGCACGAGCATCAGACCGAGTACTGGCAGCACCCGACCAGTCACTTGTTGCGCCTCCCGTCGCCTACGAAGAGACTCAGCCCACCCAGCACCAGCACGACCAAGGCGACCACGACGGAGAGGACGACCAGCAGCATCCCGTCTCGTGACGCTACTCGAAGCGAAGCAGGTGGTAGTCCTGCTTCCCCCGCCGCAACAGGACGTACCGGTCGAACAGCAGGTCCTCACGACAGACGCGCGCGTCCACGTCGGTGACCCGGCGATTGTTCACATAGAGCCCTCCCTGCGTGACGAGCGTGCGCGCCGTGCCCTTGGAGGTCGCCAGCCCGCTACCCACCATCGCGTCGACGAGGACAAGCCCTTCGTCATCGATCGCCGCGCGCCCGAGGATCGTCGTGGGTGCCTCGGCACACACCTCCAACAGCATCGTCTCGTCGAGGGACACGATCTTTCGGGAGTACAGCGCCGCGGCAGCTTCCTCCGCTCGTCGGGCCTCGGCTTCGCCGTGGACCAAGGTGCACACCTGGCGCGCCAGCTCCCGTTGAGCTGTCCGACGTTTTGGGTTCGAGACCCACGACTGGTCGAGCGAGTTGATCGCGTCGTGGTCGAGGAACGTGAAGTACCGGAGGTAGTCAGGCACCACGACGTCCTCGGTGCGCAAGAAGAACTGGTAGAGCTGGTACGGGCTGGTGCGGCGAGGGTCGAGCCACACGGTCCCCGCCTCGGTCTTACCGAACTTGGTGCCGTCCGCCTTGAGCACCAACGGCGAAGTCAGCCCGTAGACCTCGGCACGCCGGACCTTGCGCACCAGCTCCACCCCCATGAGGATGTTCCCGTACTGGTCACTGCCGCCGAGCTGAAGCCGACAGTCGTACGCGTCGAAGAGGTGCAAGAAGTCGTAGGCCTGCAGCAGCATGTAACTGAACTCGGTGAAGGTGATGCCCTGCTCGAGCCGCTCGAGACGGGTCGTCACCGACTCGCGTTTGATCATCTCGTTCACGCTGAAGTGCTTGCCGACGTCGCGCAGGAACTCCACCAGGCCGATATGGCGCAACCAGTCGGCATTGTCGACCAGCAGGGCGCCGGTGGACCGAGTACTCGAGAAGTCGAGGAACCGCTCGAGCTGCAGGCGGATCGACCCGAGGTTCGCTCGCAGCTGCTCCTCTTCGAGCAAAGGACGCTCTTCGCTCTTTCCTCCCGGATCCCCTATCAGACCCGTCCCCCCACCGGCCACGGCGATCGGACGGTGACCTGCAAGCTGTAGGCGGCGGAGCATGCACAGCTGGAGGAGGTGCCCCACGTGAAGGCTGTCGGCGGTGGGGTCGAATCCGATGTACCCGGTGATGGGCCCGCTTTCGAGCCTGTCGCGCAGGCTGGCACCGGTGGCCTGGTGCCAGAGCCTCCTGAACTGGAGGTCTTCGACGAACCCGGGCACGGTAGGTGGAGGCCTAGACGCCGCCGGAAGGCAGCACCGTGGCTCCCCCGTCCACTACGAGCAGGTGCCCGGTGATCCAATCAGCCGCGTCGGAGACGAGGAAGAGCGCCGCCTTGGCGATGTCGTCGGGTTCTCCGATCCGGCGAAGGGGCAATCGTGCGGCGATCGCGTCCCCGGCGGGCTCCCACAACGCCCGGGCGAAGTCGGTCTTCACCAAGCCCGGAGCTAGAGCGTTCACCCTCACCGAGGGCCCGAGCTCGTATGCCATCTGCCGAGTGAGGTGAGCCACCGCGGCCTTGGTCACGTTGTACCAACCGATGCCCTGCTCGACCAAGAGACCTCCGACCGAAGACAGGTTCAGCACAGACCCACCTCGATCGGCCATGGAGGCCCGCCACGCGCACTGAGTCCAGGTGAGCAGGGCCCGCTGGTTCACTTGCACGGTCTTGTCAGCTCGGCCCAGGTCGAGGTCCATGAGAAGACCGAAGTAGGGGTTCGCCGCAGCATTGTTCACCAGGATGTCGAGCGCGCCGAAGCGCTCCACCGTCGCAGCCACGCAGACCTCGGCCGCATCGGGATCGCCGGCGTTAGCCACGTGCCACGCCACGCTCCCGTCCGAACCATCCATGGAGGCAGCCGCCTCTTCGAGGGCATCCGCCTTGCGCGACGAGATCATCACGTCAGCTCCCGCCTCGGCCAGCCGTGTGGCGATCGCTCGGCCTATGCCCCGCGACGCACCTGTGACCAGGGCGACCTTTCCGTCCAGACGCAGTTCCACGGCAAGACCCTACATACTGCGGTGCAGGCGCTTCGTCTTTCGTGCCCTGGCCCGACGACGATCGCACGACGGGCGCCCGTCGCGGGCTGGGAACCTGCCGCCGGGAGCCGCCGCCGCCGTAGCATCGCCGAGGTGAACAGACTGGCCTCGGAGACGAGCCCCTATCTCCGCCAACACGCGGACAACCCGGTCGATTGGTACCCCTGGGGCGAGGAGGCGCTGGCGTCGGCGCGCGAGCTCGATCGCCCGGTGATGCTCTCGGTGGGGTACTCCTCGTGCCACTGGTGCCACGTCATGGCGCACGAGTCCTTCGAGGACACCCAGATCGCCGAAGAGCTCAACAGCCGCTTCGTGTCGGTGAAAGTCGACCGGGAGGAGCGCCCCGACGTCGACGCAATCTACATGGAGGCGGTGCAGGCCGTCTCGGGTCGTGGCGGGTGGCCCATGACCGTCTTCTTGACACCCGACGGCCGGCCGTTCTTCGCCGGCACCTACTTCCCGCCCCATGACCTGCCCGGGGTGCCCGGGTTTCGCCGCGTCCTCGACGCTGTGGACGACGCCTGGCGACACAGGCGCAGCGAGATCGAGCAACAGGCGAACGCCCTGTTGGAGGCGGTAGCGCAACGCACACGGCTGCCCGGCGACATGGTGGTCCCACCGGCTCGTGACCCAGCTCCGACCACGGCCAGGGCCGTGACCGCAGCCTGGCCCGGGACGGCCGACGAGGAAGGTGCCTCAGCCGCCGCCGGCGCAATGGACCGCGCCCAGGACAAGCGAGCTGTCCCCGAGCCGGCACAGCAGGCCACGCGGCTCATCGCTGCCGCCGCCTCGGAGCTCGGGGCTCGGTTCGACGCGCGTTGGGGTGGCTTCGGTTCTGCTCCGAAGTTCCCGCATCCCACGCTCATCGAGCTGTGCCTGCAGCACCACCGGTTGAGCGGCGAGGAGGCCTCGCTGGCCATGGCGAGCACGACGCTCGGCGCGATGGCGGCCGGGGGCATCTACGACCATCTGGGGGGCGGCTTCCACCGCTACGCCACCGAGAACACCTGGACGGTCCCTCACTTCGAGAAGATGCTGTACGACCAAGCCGGACTGGTACGCGCCTACCTGCACGCGTGGCAAGTGACCCATGACGCCCGTTGGCTCGTAGTGGTGGAGGAGACGATCGACTACGTCCTGCGCGATCTGGCACTTCCATCGGGAGGTCTCTGCTCGGCAGAGGACGCTGACTCTGAAGGCGAAGAGGGGCGCTTCTACCTGTGGAAACCCTCTGAGATCTCGACAGTGCTCGGAGCGAAGACGGGAGCGGTCGTCTCGCGCTGGTACGGGGCGACCGATGTCGGCAATTTCGGGGGCCGGTGCATCTTGCGACGCCTCCCAGGTGAGCGGCTCGAACGGCCACGCGAGGTGGAAGACGCGCGCGTGCGCCTGCTCGCCGCCCGTGCAGAGCGCGTACGTCCCGAACGCGACGACAAGGTGCTCACTGAATGGAACGCCTCCTTCGGCGCCGCGCTCGCCGAGGCGGCAGGAGCCACAGGGCGCCACGACTGGGCGGAGGCGGCAGTCAGGCTCGCCCGGTTCCTGCTGTCCGAGCTACGCCGCCCGGGCGACGGGCGTTGGCTTAGGTCGTGGCAGGACGGACACGCCCGACATCTCGCCTACGCCGCCGACTACGCATGGGCGGTCCATCTCTTCACACGCCTGGCAGAGCTCACAGGCAAGGCCGAGTGGCTCGAACGCGCCCGAGAGACCGCTCACGACATGCTCACGCTGTTCGCCGAGCCCGGTGTCGTGCTCTACACCACAGGAGCCGATGCGCCGCGCCTCGTCGTGCGACCGATGGAGCTGACCGACGGGGACAGGCCGTCTGCGACCTCTGTGGGCGCAGCCGCTCTTCTGAGGCTGGGAGCGCTGTGCGGCGACGAGCAGCTCACTGCCAACGGCGAGCTGCTGTTGGACAGGCTCCTTACGGTGGCACTCCGCCAGCCGCTCGCGGTGGCAGGCGCCGTCGTCGCCAGCACCCTCGCCGGCAACGGGATTACCGAGGTCGTCGTCGCCGGGGATCGGCCTGACCTCTTGGCCATCGCGCGGTCGCGATACGAGCCCGACCAGGTGCTCGCGTGGGGAGAGCGCACGAGCTCCCCCCTGTGGGAGGGCCGCGGCGATCCCGTCGCGTACGTGTGCCGCCGGTACGTCTGCCAAACCCCGTCCTCCACGGTGGAGGACCTCCAGGCACACCTGGATGCCGAGCGCGACTTCGCGCGTCGTCGCTTCGCGTCGGTGCCCGCAACGTGAGCGATCCGGTGCCCATGGCCGAGAGAGAGCGCGCCGCCACGGCGCAGCGAAAACCGAGCCACGCGCTGTCGCGCCCACGTAGGTATCTGCGACGCCTTTCCCCCACGCCACGCGGCACCCGCCGTTGCATGGTGCTCGCCTGCAGCGAAGAAGACGTCGCCGCGGTCGACCTCGGCTCCGGGGCGCTCGTTCGTCTTCGAGTCGATCCCTCGCAGAGCTCCGCTCCCTCCTTCGCTCCGTTCGACGTGGTAGATGCAACCTGGGCCGCTGATCCCGAGCGAGACGACCTCGCTCAGCCCGAGGCCGTTTCGCTCGATGGTGCCCCGGAGGCCGTCGGAGCTCTGCGCGGGCGACGGGCGCGCAGGGTCCTACGCCGTCTCGTGGCCCCGGTCGAGCAGCACCTGCTCGGCTTCCCAGGCATGTCGGCCCCCTACTGGGAGTTCGGCGGGATGCGACCGTCTCTGGCCTTGGTGGTCCCGAGTCGCGGGCCACTGCTTTTCCGCCGCAGCGCAGACCACAGCGTGTGGGCTCGCTTCGGATGGCAACGCAGCGACAACTGGCTGCCTGTGGAGGACCGCCGGGCGGTCGCCTCCCTGTGGGCGTCACGCCGGGATCGCCTCTCGGGGAGGGAGCTCGCGCGCGAGCTCGGGTTCCGACCGCACTTCCTCGTGGTGACCCTGAGTCGCCCGCGCGACGGCCACTGTTACAAGATCGTCACCGCGATCCTGCCGCGCCCGTAGGGGTCGCTGTCAGCGGCGCTCTTGGCTTGGGCCCTCTCAGTGCTTGAAGCCCTCCGCTAGTCGAGCTTCAGCGCGACGCCTTGCCCGAAGGGAGCGCCCTCGAGGCAAGGTCTTCGGCCATCGCCCATCCGAAGACGACCAGCCGATCGCCGCGCTTCAGGTCGAGCCCGTTGAACAGGGGCTGGACTTCGTCGGACGGACGTACCTTCGGACCTCCGAGGTCCAGGGCACCGGTCGGCGAACCGTCGCCGACGAGTGTGAACGTGCGATCGTCGATACGCCCCTCTGCGCCGAAACGCTTGGCCAGGCGGCGACCCCAGGCTCGTTCCTCGCCGGAGGCTTTGTGGCCAGGCCGTGGAACCACGTCGACGAGGCCGGCGAAGGCCTGATACCCCTCTGGGGCGACGAGGCGGGTTCCCACTAGGACGTCTTCGTCCGGGAAGGCAAGAAGCGCCCGGCGGTACTGATCGCCGAGCAGAAGCCGAAGAGCCTGCTCGGCGCGCGCTGTGCGGTCCACCGTGGCCAGCCCGACCAACAGCGACGGGGTGCCGCCTATGCGCTCGAGCGTGGCAAAGGAGTATCCCCGTAGCTTGTCACCCTCGCGGGTGAGGGTGACAAGGACCCATTCCTCGCACTGCTTCGACAGGAAGCCGATGCCGAAACCGGGCTCCCGGTCGACACACAGGTCGGCCATCTCGGCCAGCTCGGCGTCGCTCAGCGCTGTGCAGTCCTTGGTCCCGACCTCAAACGACATTGCCCTGTGTTCCTCCAGCTGATCCGCTCTCCGGCACCGAGGCGAGCAGGTCCGCCCCATGGAGGTGCTGGCTCCAGGATACGGGACGCGGAGTCGCCCTCCCACTCGGGTCACATCGAACGGGATCGCAAGTGCTTCGCCTCAGCTCGTCCACCAGCCCCAATGTCCTGCCCCGAGACGCGTCAAGTCACGATCGCGTTCGGCCCGAGCAGGGCCCGAAGCTCACCTACGAGCCCACGACGGCTGTCTACGTTGAACGTCGGCGGAAGCCGCAAGGTGGTCTGTCCCACCTCCAAGAAGACCGGCTCGGCTCCCTGGTGTTCGCTGAACAGCTGCTTCAGGCGGTCAACCACTCCGTCGCTCAAGGCCGCGACTGGCAGCTTGACCCGAAGCCCGCCGGCACCCTCCAGTCCGAGCTCTGGGCGGAACGCTTCCATGCACACCAACTTGACCTGCTCGTCACGGACGTCGACGCGACCGCGAACCAAGCAGATCACGTCGTCGGCGAGCACCATCGCCACACTCGCCATGACCTTTGGAAAGACGAAGACCTCTATCGAGGCCTGGAGGTCCTCTAGGACAAAGGTCGCCATCAGCTCGCCTCGCTTCGTGTAACGGCGAGACAGCGCGGTCACCACCCCACCCACCGATCGCACCTGTCCGTCGCGACCCATAGCTCCGATCGCCGGACCGTCGTCCTCCTTCAGGTCCGCGATCGAGCAATCGGTCATGCGCGAGAGTGTGGACTCGAGGCCACGTAGCGGGTGGTCGCTCACGTACAACCCCAGCATCTCCTTCTCGAACGCGAGACGCTGGGGTTTCGTGAACTCGGTGTCCGGGATCGGCACACGCACGTCGCCGTAACCCGTCGCCGAGCCGCTCTGCGCGTCAGAGAACCCGTCGATGGATGCGAACAGGGTCGAGATCCCGGCTTCCTCCTCACGTCGGCGTTCTAAGACACGGTCGCTGATCTCCTCGAACACCAGGCACAGGCCCTGGCGAGGATGCCCAAGGGAGTCGAAGGCGCCAGACTTCACCAGGGACTCGACCGTCCTCTTGTTCAACACCACGGGGTCGACACGACGGCAGAAATCGTAAAAGTCGGTAAACAGGCCAGCGGAGTCACGTTCGCTCACGATGCGCTCGACCAGGCTCTCGCCCACGTTGCGCACGGAAGCCAAGCCGAAGACGATTCGACGTTTTCCATCTGTGCCCACCATGGGTGTGAACTCGGCAGATGACGTGTTCACGTCGGGAACAAGCACCTCTATCCCCAGAATCCTGCACTCGCCCAGATAGACCGCTGTCTTGTCCTTATCGTCGCGCACCGAGGTGAGGAGGGCTGCGAGGTATTCCACGGGATGGTGCGCCTTCAGCCACGCTGTCTGGTACGCGACCAGCCCGTAGCCGTACGCGTGCGACTTGTTGAACGCGTAGTCGGCAAACGGCTCGATGATGTCGAAGAGCTTCGTACCGAGTTGCTCGGTGTACCCCTGAGCAACGCAGCCGGCGACGAACATCTCGCGCTCGGCCGCGATGAGCGCACGGTCCTTCTTGCCGCAGGCCTTTCGGAGGTTGTCGGCTTCCTCGAGCGTGTAGCCGGCAATCCGCTGTGCGACACGCATGACCGACTCCTGATAGATCATGAGGCCGTAGGTGTCGGCCAGTATCGGCTCGAGGTCCGGGTGGAGGTAGGTGACGGCCTGCCGGCCGTTCTTACGGTCGGCATAGTCACGATGCATGTTCGCTGCCATGGGACCGGGGCGATAAAGAGCAACCAGTGCAGCGATATCGTCGAAGCCGGTGGGAGCCAATGCGCGCATGAGCGATCGCATGGGCCCACCCTCAAGCTGGAAAACGCCGATCGACTGGCCCGACCGAAGCATGGCGAAGGTCTCGGGATCGTCGAGCGCCAGCGCGTCGATTTCAGGCCTCTTACCGTCGGTCCGCTCCACCAGGTCCAGTGCCCGTTCGATCACCGAAAGGTTCCGAAGACCCAAGAAGTCCATCTTCAGCAAGCCCAGCTGCTCGACCCCGTGCATCTCGTACTGCGTCACCACAGGGGCTTGCGCAGGGTCTTGGCCGTTCTCCGGCTTGCGCTGCACCGGTAGGTACTCGGTGAGCGGGTCCTTCGTGATCACGACGGCCGCAGCGTGGATTCCGTCCTGTCTGCGCAGGCCCTCCAACCCCTTGGCCACATCGATAACTCGCCGCGCCTCGTCGTCGGCTCCGTACATCTCACGCAGGCCCTGTCCTGCGGCAAAGCCGTCCTCGTAACCCTCCGAACGCTCGAGGCACGCCCACAGCGGAGTGTCGCGCCCCATGACCAGAGGGGGCATGGCCTTGGCGATCCGGTCACCCACCAGATAGGGGTAGCCGAGGACACGTGCCGCGTCGCGAACGGCCGCACGGGCCTTGATCGTGGAAAACGTCACGATCTGCGCCACGTGGTCAGCTCCGTAACGCTCGGTGGCATAGCGGATCATCTCGGCCCTGAACCGCTCGTCGAAGTCCATGTCNNGCAGTACGCCACGCAACAGCCCGCCGCCGACCCCCGTCCCGGGCCTACCCGGATCCCGCTTTCGCGAGCGTGTCGGATCAGGTCCCACACCACGAGGAAGTAGGCGGAGAACCCCATGCTGGCTATCACCTTCAGCTCGTAGTCGAGACGTTCGCCGACGACGGTCTCGACCGGTGCGCCGTAGCGGTACTCCGCAGCCTCGAAGGTGAGCTGGCGCAGGTACGCGTCGGCTCGCTGCTCGTAGCTCTCACCAGAAAAGCCAGAGGGCACGGGGAACTCCGGAAGGGCGTTGACTCCGAAGGAGATCTCGACGTTGGCGCGCTCCGCCACCAGGAGTGTGTTGTCGCAGGCCTCGGGGA
>PLIG01000131.1 GCA_003139255.1 Acidimicrobiaceae bacterium
TATCGTCGGCGACCTGGTCTGTTGCTGCGCCCTCGCCTGCTGCGCCCTCGCCCGCCGGGCTTCTTCGTGTTTCGGTGTAAGTCCCCTTCATGGGAAGAGACATCGGCCACTCTGGCGGCCACGTTTAGTGTTTTTCCTCAGACCACGTAGCGTCACGGAGGTGGAGTGCAGCCGTACACTTGGGGGCAGGTGGCGAGGTCGTCTCCAGCGCACCGGTCACGCTGTGGACCTTGGGCGTTCACCTAGGTCGCGTACGGTGAGCGTCAGGTCGTTGTGGCAGGTGTAAGGCCCCGGGGACGGTGCGGGCCGTACGCTGTCGCACATGTCGAAGCACTTCGTGGAAAGGGCCGGCGCCGAAGCCGATGTCGCCGCGCGAGATGTGCCCTGGTGGCCGCGATCGCGCTGTCCGTCCTCGTCGGGGGGTGTTGGCGGTCGTGTGGACATCGGGCACGTCCACCGGCGATCCGCTCGTCGAGCAGACTGGTGGGCCGGCGCCGGTGTTCTCCGTCTCGACCCTCCTCGTGCCGACTCGAACCATCTCGCTGTCGGACTATCGGGGGAAGGAGCTGGTCGTGAACTTCTGGGCATCTTGGTGCGTTCCCTGCCGAATCGAGATGCCGCTCCTCGAGTCCGCGTACCGGTCGGAGCACGGGAAGGTGGCATTCCTCGGCGTCGACACGAACGACACTGTGAACGCCGCACGGGCTTTCTCGACCGGGTCCACGTGACGTACCCTGCCGTGTTCGACCCTGATGCCCAGGTCGCCTCGGCATACGGGATCTACGGACTTCCTGTGACCGTCTTCATATCCGCGAACGGCCGGATGCTGGGCCGCCACATCGGTCAGCTCGACGCGACCACGCTGCGAGAGGCGCTTCGAAGCGCGTTCGCGAGCACGGGTTCATGACGGCCGAGAGCAGCTCTAGGGGCACTGCTCTGCTCGTGGTCGACGTTCAGATCGACTTCTGCGAGGACGGCTCGTTGCCGGTGGATGGTGGGGCAGGGGTCGCCCGGCGAGTCGCCGCTTACCTGGAGACTCACGCGGACAGGTACGCAGCGATCGCCACCACGCGTGACTGGCACATAGAGCCTGGGCGCCACTTCGCATCGGCAATGGGAAAGGATGCCGAGCCGGACTTCGTCCAGTCGTGGCCGGACCACTGCGTGGCCGGCACCGAAGGAGTTGAGTATCACCCCGAGCTCAGTGTCGCCGTCGGTCGTTACGTCCAGGCCGAGTTCCGGAAGGGTCGCTACGAAGCGGCTTACTCCGCGTTCGAAGGCACTCTCAGTAAGGACGACGAGACGAGCCTCCTCGACTGGTTGCTCGCACGGGAGATCGAGGCGGTCGACATCGTCGGCATCGCCACCGACTACTGCGTGCGCGCCACGGCGCTCGACGCACTATCAGCCGGTCTCCACACGACCGTGCTCACGGACCTTGTGGCAGGCGTGGCAGAGGAGAGCTCGCGCGCGGCCCTTGACGAGCTGGATCGCTCCGGGGTGTACCTGGCCACCTCGCAAGTTGCGCTGAGCAGCTGCAGAACCACGCGACCGGCCCCGCTAGGTGCCGAGCCGACGGCCCCGGAGTCCTCAGGTCAGGCTCGCTCAGGCTCCATGACGATAGCGCCACAAGGACACTCGACCATGCAGATCCCACACCCCTTGCAATAGTCGTAGTCGAACTCGTAGCGCTTGCCGGGGCCTAACTTCACCACGGCGTTGTCGGGGCAGACACCGAAGCAGTTGTCACACTCGAAGCAGTTCCCGCACGACAGGCACCGGCGCGCTTCGAACAATGCGTTGGTCTCGTCGAGCCCTCCGACCACCTCGTCAAATGTCGACGTGCGCCTGACGAGCTCGAGCCGGGGACGCTCGGTCTTCGGCGCGTCTGCGTAGTACCAGGTGTTGAGATGTTCGAAGCCGGCCAGCTCATGGCGAGCCGGCTCCCTCGGGGTCTCGCCGCGCAACCACCCGTCGATGGTCCGGGCTGCTCTCTTGCCATTGCCGATGGCGTTGGTCGCAGTGCGTTCGGCTGGAACAACATCGCCGCCGGCGAACAATCCAGGATGACCGGTCATGAGATCGGGCCCCACCTGTACTACGCCGTCGGCTATTTCGACGTCGTCCATTCCGGTGAGCAGCGACAGGTCGGACTCCTCGCCGAGGGCGAGGACGACGCAGTCGGCGTCGAGCTTCTCGAAACGGCCGGTCGGCTGTGGGAAGCCTTTGTCGTCGAGCACCATCTGCTCGAGGAGGATCTGTCCCTCGTCCACCTCGGTGATCGTCGAGAGCCACTTCATGAGCACGCCCTCGTCGGTGGCTTCCTCCACCTCGACGTCGTGGGCCGGCATCCTCTCCCGGGTACGTCGGTACACGACGACTGCGTCGGTAGCCCCCAGGCGCCGGGCAGTGCGAGCAGCGTCCATGGCGGTGTCACCCCCGCCGTACACGACGACACGTCGTCCGAGCCTCGGAGGGCTGGCGCCCTCCATGGAGTGCAAGAGGGAAACGGCGTCGAGAATGTGCGCCGAGTCGCCCGCAGGCAAGTATGCCCGTTTCGCCAGTTGAGCCCCCACTGCCAAGAACACAGCGTCGAAGCCGTCGTCGCGCATCGTGGCGGGGAGATCGGTCACCTTGCGGTTCAGGTGCAGCTCGACGCCGAGAGCACAGATGCGCTCGACCTCGGCATCGAGGACGTCTCGAGGAAGCCGGTACTTCGGGATGCCGAAGCGCATCATCCCCCCGGGCGTGGCGCCAGTCTCGTAGATCACGACGGCGTGGCCGAGGCGGCGCAGGTGATAGGCGGTGGAGAGGCCCGCCGGGCCTGCCCCGACGACGAGCACGCGCCCGCCCGAGGACGGTGGGGCGGCCTCAAAGGACCAGCCGTGCTCGATTGCCTGATCACCGAGGAAGCGCTCCACCGCGTTGATGCCGACCGCCTCGTCGAGCTGGGCCCGGTTGCAGACCGTCTCGCAGGGGCGATAGCAGACCCGGCCCATCACCGCAGGGAAGGGGTTGTCCTGCACGAGCTGGCGCCAAGCCTGCTCGTATTCCCCTGCCTCGGCGTAGTACAGCCAGCCCTGGACGTTCTCCCCGGCGGGGCAGGCGTCGTTGCACGGTGGGAGGCGGTCGATGTAGACGGGGCGCTCGACTCTCCAGGAGCCGGTCTTGTTGGCGAGGCTCGAGCCGACGTCGAGGGTGATGGCGAAGGGCTTCTCCATCACGTCACCTCCGGTTGTAGCAGGCCGAACCGCTCGATGTTGGCGTCGGCGAGCTTCTGGAGCCGCGCCACGATGTCGGTTTTCGCCACGGCGCCCGAGGAATCGAAGAGGTGGCGGAACCGGCCTTGCAGGCGCAGGTACTCCTCGACCGGGACGAGCCTGCGAATCCCAGAGGCGGCGGTGACCTCGCCGTCGACGGCCTCGAACACCGGGAACAGCCCCGACTCCTTGGCGAGGCGCGCGATTCGAATGGTGTCTGCCGGGGCGCTCGACCAGCCGAGCGGACAGGGCACGAGCAGGTGCAAGTAGCGCGCCCCGCGAAAGTCCATGGCGCGTTCCACCTTGGCCTCGAGGTCGTGCAGGTCGGCGACGGTAGCGGTGGCGACGTAGCGGATGCCGTGGGCCATTGCCAGCCTGGGCAGGTTCTTGCCCTGGTCGAAGGGGTTGCCGGGTTCGCGGCCGACCGCCTCGGTCGTGGCGGTGCGCGCCGCGGGGGGTGTGGCACCCGAGCGCTGCACGCCGGTGTTCATGTAGGCCTCGTTGTCGTAGCAGACGAACAGGACGTCGTCGTTGCGCTCGAACATCCCCGACAAGCAGCCGAAGCCGATGTCGACGGTGCCGCCGTCACCTGCCTGGGCGATCACCCGGACGTCGTTTCGACCCTGTACCTCGAGAGCGGCGGCGACCCCTGTCGCGACGGACGCCGCGTTGCCGAACAGCGAGTGAAGCCACGGGAGCTGCCACGAGGTCTCGGGATACGGCGTCGTGAACACTTCGAGGCACCCCGTGGCGTTGACCGCCACGAGCTTCCCGCCGGTCGCCCGCATGGCGGCGTCCAAGACGTAGCGCGCGCCGAGCGCCTCGCCACATCCCTGACAGGCGCGATGTCCCGAGGTGATCGCGTTCGTACGCGCGGCGTCCGCCTGCACCGTGCGCAGGCTCGGGTCTACCAGGCGGTTTCCTACCGCGAAGCTTCCCACCTGGTAGAACTTGACCGGCTGGGTCGTCGTGATCGCCCCGTCTGTCTTTGCTTTGCTCATAGCGCTCCCGAGGCCACGGTGCCCAGGTCGCGCAGCACGTTCTCTGCGCTCGGCCCCGAGCGTCGTGTGCCGGCCATTCGGGCCAGCTCCCGGTCGACGACGTCTTTGTCGAGGTCGAGGAACCGCAGCGCCTCGAGCCGGTCACCGAGCGCGTCTTCGAACACGCCGATGAGTCCTGCTTCGGTCACGGCGCGACCTCCCAATCCGGCAACGACGGTCGACAAACGCGCCTTGGCGTCGGAGATGGCCAGTCCGACGTCGGTCGACAGCACCCCACCGAAGCCGGCGCTGAACGCCCGCTCTACGACCACCACCTTCCGGGCATCGCCGATGGCCTCGCGCAGCACGTCGAGCGGGAACGGACGAAACGACGTGATCCCGACCACCCCGACTCGCGCGCCGTTGGCGCGCAGCTCGTCGGTAGCGTCCTTGATCGTGCCGAGAACCGACCCGAGTGCCACTATCACGACCTCGGCGTCTTCGACGTGATAGGTGCTCACCAGCCCGCCTGAGTGCCGGCCGAAGCCTTCGGCGAACTCGCCTGCCACCTCGCCGATTCGCTCGAGGGCTTGGAGCTGCTTGGCATGGGCGAGGTAGCGCACCTCGGTGAACGCCTCGGGCCCCACCATGGCGCCGATCGAGACCGGGTCTGCAGGGTCGAGCACCTGGCGTGGCTTATAGGGGGGCAAGAAGGCGTCGACCTGCTCTTGAGTGGGTACGTCGACGCGCTCGGTCGCGTGGGTGAGCACGTAGCCGTCCACGCAGACCATCACCGGCAGAGACAGCTCCTCGGCGAGGCGGAAGGCCTGGACGTGCAGGTCGGTGGCCGTCTGGTTGTCCTCGGCGAAGAGCATCACCCAGCCCGAGTCACGCACCGCCATGGCATCGCTGTGGTCGTTCCAGATGTTGATGGGTGCCCCTATCGCCCGGTTCGCGAGGGTCATCACCACCGGCAGGCCGAGGCCAGCCGCGTTGTACACGGCCTCGATCATGAACAGCAAGCCTTGGCTGGCCGTGGCCGTATACGCGCGGGCGCCGGTGGCCGACGCACCGATCGCCACCGACATCGCGGCGAACTCCGACTCGACGTTGATGAACCGGCAGTGCTTCAGCTGTCGCGACTTCACCGACGCACCGATCGCCTCGACGATGTGGGTCTGCGGGGTGATCGGGTACGCGCACACCACCTGTGGCCGACAGCAAACAACGGCTCCGGCGACCGCGCGCGATCCCTCGAGTTGGCTAAGCACGAGCCGCCGCCTCTTTGTTCGCGGTCTTCGCCTCGGCGGTGACGAGTCGGTATGCCTCGGTCGCCGCAGCGGCATTGCCGTCTGCAACTGCGCCGGCGAAGCGCTCGTGCACGGCTGCGACCACCGAGTCGAGCGACACCACACCACACAGCGCCGCGAGGCCGCCGAGTAGCACCACGTTGGGCACGGGGCGCCCGAGGTACTCGAGGGCGAGGTCGGTGGCCGGCACCGTCACGAGCCGCTCCCGGTGGAGGCGATCGGCGAGGCCACCGAGGCCCATGTCGTCGAGGCCGTGCGTCGTGTTCACCAGCAGGTAGCCCTCGGAACCGAGCCCGTTGAACAGGTCGACCTGGTGCAACAGCGTCGCGTCCTGGACGACCACCGCGTCGGGTGCATCCACCGGGGCGTGGGTACGGATCTCGGTGCCGCTGATCCGGCAGAACGCCACGACCGGCGCACCGGCACGTTCAGAGCCGAAGCTGGGAAATGCCTGGGCGAAGCGGCCTTGCAAAAAGGCGGCAACCGACAGCAGTTCCGCCGCGGTCACCACTCCCTGTCCGCCCCGGCCGTGGAATCGGACCTGGAACAGTTCCGGCCGTTCCCGCGGTCCGGCGGTCGTTGTGCTGCCGTCGACCTCCCCGGCCGCGACACGATGTTCTCCCTGGGCTCGGACCGTCATCCGTTCTCCTCCACCCCACCACGGACCTCGTGTGGGGGGCATTACCATCGTGCGCGACTCGACAACGCCCTGGTAGGGCCGATGTGCCCTCTTCCAGCTGACAGATGTCGTTGCGGGCCGACTCTGTCCTTCGGGTGCGCTGGTGGCTCTCGTTCACGTCAGACGGTGCCCGTTGTCGTGGTCCGGCAGCTGGCAACGGCGACCTTGTCCCGATTGTGTCCACCGGCAACACTGCGCAAGTGCCGGACGAGCCCGTACTGCGCTGCGCAGAGCTGACCAGAAGGTTCGGCGAACGCCTGGCAGTCGACGATGTGAGCTTCTCGCTCGACGCTGGCGAGATCTACGGGCTGCTCGGCCCGAACGGTGCGGGCAAGACCACCACGATCAAGATGGTGTGCGGGCTGCTCGAGCCCGACGGAGGCACGATCACCATCGGAGGCAGACCCGCAGCGGGAGACCTTTCGGTCAAGAGCCTCGTCGGGTACGTGCCTCAGGATGTGGCGCTGTACTCTGACCTGACCGCCCGCGAGAACCTGGCGTTCCTGGGCCGCCTGTACCGCCTTCACGGAGCTCTTCTCGAGGAACGGGTTTCCGAGGCTCTCGAGCTGACAGACCTCTCCGACCGGGCGGGCGATCGGGTCGACTCCTTCTCAGGTGGCATGAAGCGTCGGCTGAACATGGCGGCGGGCTTGTTGAACCACCCGGTGTTGCTGGTGCTCGACGAGCCGACGGTCGGAGTCGACCCTCAGAGCCGCCACGCCATCTTGGAGCGAGTCCAGACTTTCGGACGCGGCGGCATGGCCGTGCTCTACACGACTCACTACATGGAGGAGGCCGAGCGTGTCTGTGACCGGGTGGGCATCGTCGATCGTGGGCGACTCGTGGCCGAAGGCACACGGCGCGAGCTCGTCGCGCGCCTGGGACAGCGCGACCGAATCGAGCTCGGAGCGGCCGGGGACCTCGAGCGCCTCGCCGCGGCAGTCAGAACGGTGCCCGGAGTGGAGAGCGCCGACACTGCGGACCACGCCGTTCACCTCGTGGCCGAAGATGGTCGTCGGATTCTCCCAGCCATTCTCGAGGCGGCAGAGCGCGCCGAGGTGGCGCTGAACAGCGTGGACGTAGTCGAACCCGATCTTGAGGCGGTCTTCCTCCACCTGACCGGTACCGCCCTGCGCGAGTGAGCAAAGACCTCCCGAGACTTCCCAGATGCGTAACGCTTTCGTGATCGCCCACAAGGACCTGCGCCAGCGCCTGCGCGACCGTTCGGCGATCGTCCTCGGGCTTGTCGCTCCGCTGGCGATCGCCGCGCTCATGAGCGTGGCGTTCAAGGGCAGCGACACGTTCCACTTCACGATGGGGGTGGTGGATGTCGACCGCGGGCCGGTCGCCGCGGGGCTTCTCAAGGCATTGGACGCGCCCGGCCTGCGCCAGATCGTGACCGTGAAGACGATCGCGAGCAAGCGCTCGGCAGCGGACGCGGTGCGGGCGAAGTCGGTGGCGGCTGCACTAGTGGTCCCGGCCGGGTTCTCGGCCTCGATCGAGGGAGGCGACCCCCTTTCTCTTGTCACGCTCACGAGCGTCAACCAAACGGTGGCCGGGGACATCACCTCGTCGATAGCGACATCGTTCATCGCCCAGCTCAATGCCGATCGATTGTCGGTGGCCACCGCGCTCGCCGCCGGCGTCCCGACGTCGCAGAGCGCACATCTCGAGGCACTTGCGGCTGGGTTCCAGATCCCCGAACGGGCAGTTCAGCGCTCGATCGGAGCGCACAAGCTGAAGACGATCAGCTACTACAGCCCGGGTATGGCCATATTCTTCCTGCTCTTCACGATCAGCTTCACTGCGCGCAGCTTCTTCGTGGACCGCGCTCAGGGGATGATCGAGCGGATCCGAGCCGCGCCGGTTCGCCCGTTAGAGATCCTCGCGGGCAAGGCGATGTCGGTTCTCGTCTACGGGGTGGCCAGTCTGGGCACCGTCGCCGTCATCACCTCGGCTGCCTTCGGCGCGAATTGGGGGGCACCCGCGGCCGCGGCGCTTCTGGGTCTGGCAATGGTGGTCGCAGTCGTGTGCGTGACAGCGCTGGTGATGTGCATCGCCCGCACCCAACGCCAGGCAGAAGGCATCTCCTCGATTGCCGTGTTCGGGTTGGCTCTTCTGGGGGGGAACTTCATCTTCCTGTCATCGTCGCCTCCTGTCATGAGAACGGTGGCCCTCTTCACCCCGAACGGCTGGGCCATGCGCGGTTTCACCGACCTGTCCACGATCGGCGGCGGGCTCGGGACTGTCGCAGAGCCGGTGCTAGCCATCCTCTCGTTCAGCGTCGTGGCCGGCTCGGCCGCAGCTTTGCTGGCCCGGCGGGCGGTGGCAGCATGAGAAACAGGAGAAAGAGACCTGGCCAGCGGAGCCTTGGATGAGAGCGATCGCCATCGCCCGGGTCTCGATCAGACGGATCGTGCGTGACCGGACGGCGCTCTTCTTCATCGTGGTCTTGCCGGTGATCGTGATCCTGATCGTCGGTGCTGCCGAACGAGGCTTCACAACGTTTCGTGTCGGTGTGGTCGACCTCGGAGCCGGACAGGCGGGGAGACAGCTGACGACCGCGTTCGAGCACAGCTCCGACCTCGCAGTGTCTCGCTACGCGACGCTCGCTGCGCTCAGGAAGGCGGTGGCGCGCGGCGAGCTCAACGTCGGAGTCGTGTTGCCCTCGGGCATGGACGTCACCGAGGGGCGTGGAGGTACCGTCGCGGTCGGGGTCATGGCAGAGCAGGCGAACAGCTCCCAACAGGCGGCTGCCACCGCGGTGTCGTCGGTGATCGCAGGCCAGGGAGCGAAGGTACAGGCTGCCCGGTTCGCCTCGGTGCACGGGTCAGGGACCTTCGAGGAGAACCTCGCTCGTGCCGGATCGCTCCAGCCGCACGTGGCGCAGGTGGGGTTGCGCTCGCAGACCGCCGACTCCTCCCACAACGTCCTGCCAGAAGGGTTCAGTTACAGCGCTCCGACGATGCTCGTGTTCTTCGTCTTCCTGAACGCGCTCGCAGCCGGGGCCTCGATCATCGAGACTCGCCAGCTCGGGATGTACGAGCGCATGACCGCGGGCCCGGTACGCCGGGGCACGATCATCGCGGGAGAGACGCTCGCCTACTTCACGATGGCTCTCCTCCAGGCGACGCTGATCGTCGTGGTAGGGGGAGTCGCCTTCGGAGTCTCGTGGGGGGACCCGCTGGCGGCCACTGTGCTCGTCGCATTGTGGGCGCTCGTGGGAGCAGGTGCGGGAATGCTGTCGGGCACGCTGTTCCACACGCCTGAGCAGGCATCCGCGATCGGCCCGACAGCGGGGATCGCGCTCGGCATGCTCGGAGGATGCATGTGGCCCTTGGCCATCGTGAGCAGCACGATGCGCCAGATCGGCCATCTGACCCCGCAGGCGTGGGCCGTCGACGCCTGGACGTCGCTGCTCTCGCGCAGCGGCACGATCTCCTCGATCGCGCCACAGTTGGCTGTGCTCGGTGCATTCGCCGCGCTGTTCCTTGTCTCCGCCACCGTCAGGCTCCGTCGGGTCGTCGCCTGAATGCAACAGCAGCCCAACAGCGCGGTCAGGATCAAACTTGCCCAGGTGCTTTTGGCCGGCTTGCTCGGGAGCCAAGAGGGAGCCAAGA
>PLIG01000068.1 GCA_003139255.1 Acidimicrobiaceae bacterium
CTCAAAACTCGGGGGCTGTGTAACATGACACAGACAGACTGGCCTGGGGAGCGTAGGCTCCTGGCGGGTCGTTCGGTATGGGGGCCGGAAGTAGCGGCAACCGTTAGGACGATTCGACTAGGGGGTTACTACCCATGGCAAAGACAGGGCGTCTCGCACGGGGCGCTTCGCGGTTTATGCGGGTGCTCGACGGGGAGACACGCGTTTCACACGGATGGGGATTGTTGACGCTTGGCGCGCCCGGTGCGCTCGCCCTCTATCTGTTTCAACTGGTCGAATCGCAGGGTTCTACCCCTCACCACTACGTGTGGGCCTGGCCAGCGATTGGGGCGTGCGTGGTGCTGGCGCTCTTCGGTCTCGTTTTGTTGTTTGCCCACCCCATCCGAGGTCTCGGAGAACACCGATTTGCAACGGGCTCACGCGTGTCGGCTTCTCGGAGCCTGGGGGCCTACACCGCGACGGCGTCTTCCAGTGTTGGAAAAAGGCTCCCTGACGGGAGCGTTCGGAAAGATGCTCATTCAGCACTACGTCCCCGACCGTCGACCGGAAACCTCCCTGTTGTCGTGGACATGAAGGGCCTAGCGGGCCACCGCGACGGAGACGCGTGGGTATGGAGCGCCGAAGATGTCGCCTTTGCAAGTGAATGCGCGGACCCGATTCGGTTTCGGATTGGTCTTGTAGCCAGCGTCCCGACTGAGTTTGTGAACGTTCGCGAACTTCCACGAGTGCCGGACCAGATTGTGTCCCTGGCCCCATTCGGTGACGTTCAAGTCTCTCTGGAGTTTCACATGTCAATCGGCAGGTTCAGTGACGCTGGCAGGCTTGATCCAGGCACGCCAAAAGAGTTGCACCTGATAGAGATTGGTTCTAAGGAGCGCCGCCTGGTCCTTCCTTTCGGTATAGAGCCGATGCCGAAACTGAGTCGCCGACAACGCAAAAGGCTCGCCAAACAACTCTTCAAGCAGCGTGACGAGCAGGGTGAGCAGGCATTCCGCGTCCAGGCCGACCCGGTTCCTTGGGACCGTGTGCGTAGGCCAGAGGAGGAGGCGGACGCTGAAGTGGAGGCTTATGGCCACAGTCTCGGCGATGGGTCGGGCCGGGGGGACGGCGGAACGGGACCTATTGAGCTCGCACCAATGTCTCCGCCAGTGGTCCCTATGAACAAGCCTCCGAGTTTCGCCGCGGAGTTCCGACGCTTCGAGCGGTTGGACCGCGACTACGACGGCTCCGATGAGGGCAAGGACGCCATTGACAATCTGATCCAAGACGTGGTGGCCAAGCTAGAGGGGTGGAATCCACGTCAGGCGCGGCGGATGGAAGCGGGACGGATTGATGAGTTTCTGTATCCAGTGAACCTCGCCATCATCGGCAGATCAGATGTGACCGAAGACGAAGACCTAAAGCGATTGCACCTCGTCTTTAAGCGACTACGCGAGATTTTGGGCGAGTGACCTACTCGGCTTCGGTGGCTTCCTCGCAGGCTTCTTCGGTCGTCTCGCCCTGCTCAGTCCCGAGCAATACCCGGACCGCCTCTTCCGGTTCCATGTCGATGTTGACTGGCTCGTCGTATCCGGGGAAGGCGTCGCGGGCCATGATTAAAGTCTACCGCTCCTACATGCGTCGATCGGGCCAGACAATTACTCCAGGCGGTTCGTTTCTTGGCCTTTGACCGTTTGCGGCCGCCAACGCCGCGTCGCCCAATTCACCCCAGAGATTGGGCGGCAGATCTGCTCGTGGAATGACGGTACGGAAGGCAGCGTTAGCAACAAAATCGGCCCATTGGAGGAAATAGCTGTCCCTGGAGTTCCGGTGCAACGGGTCCTCGACAAGGCGGGGAAACGGAACTTTTTGGGATGACCCTCCCGGGAATGCGGAAGGCGCATATGCAAACCGCCTGCGGCGACGAGCCAGTTTCCTGACGGTCAAAGGGTTGCCCTCGTCGGGAACCAGAATGACTTCAGTCTGCGGCTCTCGCTTGAAAGAAAATCGTTCCAGCCGCTCTAACAAGACCTGCCAGCAGTCCTGTATGGCATTCTCTTGGATTTTCGGGTGGTGCCGATCGGGAGCCACGACCGCAATGGTTTGCACGACGGGAGCCATGTCCCCCAGCAGACGCAGGGCCGACTTATAGACTCCGATCCTCTTTCGCATCGGCGTCCTGAGCTTGCGCCAACGGCCGCCGCCGCTCGGCGTGAAAAGGTGGGTGGTCTTCATTTCATTGCCCATAGGGAAGCTGAGTTCCTTGGACAACCGAGACCGGAAGGTGACCAGCTCGTTGAAAACAGTTCCCCATTTATCGACGGGCACAATGACGCAGCCGAGCACCATTGAATTGCTATCGCCGGAATCGTCGATGTACGCGATGTGCGCCACGGGCCTCGCCCCAAAAGAAAGCACCCCCCGCGTCGGTGGCGAGGGGCTAGGAGACCGCCCCGGGCAACAAGCTCTCGCAAGGCCCGGCTAAGACTCCAAAACAAGTCTACCGTGCTCGTCCAGCAGGTGGTGGATAGCGAAATTCCGCAGAAATTCCAGCTAGATTAGCCCTTGACCCGCTTGTAACTCAGCCTGCGCCCTTCTGCCTGGCCCACCAGCCGCGCCATGCGCCGCTCGTCGGACATGGCGCTGGTCGTGTAGCGAAAGTCGAACTCGGTCAGGTACCTGGGCAGGTGCTCGCGGCTGACGTGGTGGTGCGTGCCGTCAAGCGAACGCTTGAACTGAGCGAAGTAGCCCTCGGCCAAGTTGGTGGTAGCGCCACGGTCGTTCACGTACTCGTACTCGCTGTGGTTGACGGTTTCATGGGCGAGGAACCGCCGCCCAAGGTGGGTGTAGTAGGCAGCCTCGTCCGTCCACAAGACGCTGTGGTCTATGTCAACATCTGCTTGCAGCATTGCCTTGCGAAGCGTTGTGCTGTCCACGTTCGGCAGAACCGCAGACCGCGCTTCGCCAGTCCCGGCGTCGATCAGGGCAACCACGGGCGTCTTGTCAGTGCCAGAACCACGCCTCGCCACTTCACCGGGACGACGGTGGCGGTACTTCGGCTCACCGCCTACCCACGTCTCGTCCGCGACGATGGTCCCGATGAGGCTGCCAGGAGCGTCACGCTTCATCGCCTCTCGGATGCGGTGAGCCATGAACCAGGCTGTCTTGGGGGCCACGCCGTACTTGCGCTCGATCTCCCGGGCAGCCATCCCGTTCTTGGAGGCACACATTTCGAAGAGGACGAACAGCCACGTCCGAAGCGAGATTTTCGAGCCGTGGAAGATGGTTCCGGTCATGGCTGAGAACTGGTACCGGCAGCCCTTGCATTGCCACAGTCGGCGAGCTGTCTGAGCGCCCCTGCTTGTCGTTCTGGTGGTGTGATCGCCGTTGCGGGGCCGGATGAAGTTGGCTCCCTTGTGGCCGCAGTGGGGGCACGTGGGGGTCCCAGAGGGCCAGCGGAGCTTCTCCAGGTACTCGTAGGCGTCCGCCTCGGTAGGGATCTGATCAGCCATTTTGGTGAAGGACAACCGTGCCATATCCCTATTATGACTGGTCAGGGTGTCTGTGTCAAGTTACACAATGCCAAAACTCGGGGGCTGTGTAGG
>PLIG01000235.1 GCA_003139255.1 Acidimicrobiaceae bacterium
GCTTGGCCGCATTGGCCGGGAGCATGGCGATCAAACCATGGTGCTGCGCGTCATCCTGCCGACGCTGCACACCTACCTGGTCGACGCCGAAGCCTCACTCCGCGCGATCGCCTTGAACGCGTGGATCGACATAGCCGTCCACCACCCGGTCCCGTCGAGCGTCGCCGACCTCCTCCCAGCACTCAGACAGGACAACGCAGTCGGAGTAGCTGAAGCGCTGCTCCGCGCTGCTCGATCGCTCGCATGGAACGACGAGACTAGGGAGGAATTGACCGAGTACGCGTACCGACTTTCCCTCCTGCTCGATCCACACGACAACCGGGATCTTCTGAAGAGCGCTCTCTCCACCCTGCGCCATCTTTGCGAAGGTCCAAGGCGCCCCGTGGCGGAAAGAGTCGCGTTGCAGCGGGCCCACGATATCGCCGGTCGGCACGACGAGATGGCGATCTACGACCTCCGCGACGTCCTCGGAGGCCAGTGGACCGAAGAGGCGAGTCGAAGCGCGGAGATGGCCCAGCTCCGTCTGCAACTGGCCCGCGATCCGAGGATCAACGATCGGCTCAACCAAAGCGACGACGAGGAAATCTGCGAGCTACTCGAGTGCGGGCCAGGATTGTCGGCACTCACGCTCCAGGACCTGACCGACGCCGCCTGCGAACTCGACCGCCGATGGCCGCTTGCCTCAGCCGAGTTCGTGGAGGTCGCATCCCNNGCCCGCGTTCGATCCCAACCGCTCCCTCCTTCAGCCGTACCTCGATGGAGCAGAGTTCGATGCGGTGGCGTTGAGCGGTGGCGACACGAGCGTCACGGCTCGACAGCTCCTCGAGCGGCTCGCCGGAGCCGAGGATGAGGACGAGACCGCTCTCTCAGGCCTTCATGAGCAGCTGAGCTCGATCGCCAGGATTCGTCTCCTGCTTGCCGGTGAGGACCCGCAAGACCCCACGGCGGCGCCCGCTGGACGCCACCGATCCCCAGCGGCAGCCTTGTGCGAGCGCGCCGATGCCCTCGAGAAAGCCGCAAGCGAACTCGACCGCCACGCGCAACGCGTGACGCCGACTGCCGAATATGTACGGGAATATGTGTCTCTGTGTCGGATTGCAGAACATCTACTTCGGTACGACGCCGCCGAGCTGGACGCCGACGCGACCACCGGCACCGCCGAACAGACTGCGGCCAAGAGGCAGGCCGAGATCCTAAGGGAGCACTTGGCGCGGAGCTTTGCGTCCGATGACCCGCTCGCCGCTCCCCTGGCCGAAGCTGCCGAGTCCGTCGCCTCGATCACGAGCGGTGAGGTGGTCGAAGGGACCTTCGCATCATGGGTTGCGCTTTCGGTCCCGATCCTCGCCGTACGCGGTCCGCGGCCGCGTCGAGAGTTCCGGTCAGGAGGCGACGACAACGGTGTCGACGCGCCCGAGCGACAGGTGGCCGTCGTACTTGCGTCGATCGACGGCAGGTTGATCACTGGTCCGCTCGTACTCCGGCCCACCTTCGTCTACGAGTTGCGCCTCGAGGTGCGCCCCAGCAAATGGCCGGAGTGGGCGGATCACTTGGACGCGGAGCTGATCGGGCACCTCACGGAGGCAGAGATCGAGTTGCCGACCTTTTCCTGGGATCGCCCCGCAGAGGCCGACATCGATCCGGACGTCTCCGGCGAGGGCACGCTTATCCTCCGCTTCAACCTCGGAGCGGGACAGCCCGCACCGCCGTTCCGCGTCAGTCTGCGGTGGCGAGGCGAGCGAGATGGAGCATTTCTCTCCGAGCACGTCGACGTCGCCGGGCATACGGAGTTGCGATTCAGGCCCTTCGATGCGACTCGCGACTTCCTGACCAAAGATCGGGTCTACGACGAAAAGCTCCTCGCCCTTTACGACCGGCTACGCGCAGCCGGATTCGACGAGGAACAGCTCCAGGCGTTTTGTCGGCTCTTCACCGCGATCTGTCGGGCCGGTATCTCCATCACATGGAGCAAGAAGTACAAGCGAGGCACCAGTGTCAGAGAGCGAGACTTTCACGATGATCTCTTCGAACGCCTAAGCAACGAGCCTGAACTCGGTGGGAGGGTTGAGCGCGGTAGCCCACTAGCCCTCGGCTATCTCGACGTACGCCACGATGGCATAACGGCCGAACTGAAGATTGAGAAGAGAGTCCCTGTCACCAGCGACTCGGCCCGTCACTACATGTCGCAGCCCGCCCAGTATGGCTCCGCCGACGGATCGCGCCTGTCTATCCTCTGCATCCTCGACANNTTTCTTCCCGCTCCAACCAGCCATCCACGGCGTCAATGAGCCGACAGCACCCCCGCTTGTCGTGACGATCGTCATCAACGGGAACGTTCCCGTCCCAAGTTGGTACTCGCGCCGAAAGACCAGACTGCAAGCTCCGCCGGGAGAGAAGCCGTAGGCACGCCGCACTGCTCGTACTCGAGCCAGGAAGAGCCGATCTGGATCGGGTGCTCACCAACAGGGTTATGGCAGAGGATGATGCCGCAAAGAAACGGTCCACCGATAAACAAGTCGCAGTGACGATCGTTCCGCGACAACGGGGACGGCGCGAGTTCGCGCTCAACCCAAGAAAAGCATCTGATCGATCCCTTTGACTGTCAGCGTCCCAGGTGCAAGCACCACTTCG
>PLIG01000199.1 GCA_003139255.1 Acidimicrobiaceae bacterium
GCTCTGGCACCCCGAGTGGCACCGTGACTTTTGAAGACAGCGGCAATGTCATTGGCACCCGAACGTTGAGCGCTGGGCAGGCGACCTACAGCACCTCGACCCTCACTGTGGGATCGCACACGATCACCGCTGTGTACGGCGGTGACACGAACTTCAGCGCCTCGACGTCCTCTGTAGTGACCCAGTTGGTTCAAACCCACACCCAGACATCGCTGACTACGTATCCGAACCCGAGCGTCGCTGGGCAGTCCGTCACGCTCACGGCTTCGGTGACTTCCAGCACTGCGCCCAACGGACCGGTGACGTCGGGCACGATCACGTTCTACGACGGCGCCACACAGCTCGGCGGCCCCGTTTCCCTGAACAGCAACGGAGTGGCCAGCTACACCACCTCGACTCTTGCCGTGGGGTCGCACACGATCACCGCCGTATACAGCGGCTCCACGGTTTACTTATCTTCGACGTCTGCTGCCGTCTCTCAGGTCGTGATGGCGACCCCGACGATCTACACGCTCTCCGGTTTGCCGTACGGCACCTTCCTGCTCAAGGCCTCCTTCGGCCCACTTTCGGGAACGGTCGTCGTCACGATCTCGACAGCCGGAATCCAAATCAACGGCGGAGCACCACTGTCGAGTAACACGATCGTGATACCGGTCTCATGACCCGACT
This sequence comes from Acidimicrobiaceae bacterium, assembly GCA_003139255.1. GTDB lineage: Bacteria > Actinomycetota > Acidimicrobiia > Acidimicrobiales > UBA8190 > Bog-564. The sequence continues at coordinate 670 of PLIG01000199.1, forward strand.
TGCACGCTACGGAGAAGAAGGCGCGCATCTCGGTCAACGATGGCCCGGTCATGGCCTCCGGCGGCAGCCCCATCGTGGTGGTCGTCCAGTGAGCGCGTCCAAGTCCTTTACCCGTGCTTGGCGTGAAGATGGTTTCACCCTGGTCGAGCTCGTCATTGCAATGGTGATCTTCGCGCTCGTCGTCGTCTCAGTCGACGCCTCGGTGACGGTGCTCAATGGCCGCGCGAACGGAATGTCCCAGTCGACCCAGGCCATCGACCAGCTCCAGGTTGCCGAGCAGACGATTGTCCGAGACGTCCACGCGGCCAACTCCTGGTGCACTCCTGTTCCTACCCCGCTCTACGGATGTGCGGCGACGCCCACAGCAACACCCACCGGCGCGCCCAACCCCGATCTCATTTTCACCGCGAACCTCAACGGAGCTACACCGACCATCGAATTCAAGCTCGTCCCCGGCGCTTCTGGCAGCCAGACGCTGACCATGAGCAAGAACGCGGGAGCTCCGGTCACGCTGCTGTCGAACCTGGATCCCTCGAGCACGTTCACCGTCCCGAACCCAGTGCAGGTCGTCGCTCCGAACGGTACGACCTATAGCTACTACACCTCCATAGGCGTCACCCTGACGATGGACAGTCCGAGGGTTGGTGCGCCCCGAGTGACGAAGACGACCCTGGCTGACAATACGATCGAGGTCTGGAACGTCGAGTACGCGTGCAGCGCCGCCAAGGGGTCTTCATGCTGAGCGCCACGTTTGTTCGAAGGTGCCGCAGCCTTGGTAGGGCCAGGGACCAGTCGGGCCAGGCAATGCTCATCGTGCTCGCCGCGTTGGCCCTCATGGCTACGGTGCCTCTGGTGGTGATTACCACCGCCGTGAACCAGCTCCCGCTCACCACCGGCAACCTGAACTGGAATGCGGCCTACGAGGCCGCCCAGGCTGGTCTGAACGACTACCTCCAGCAGGTCGACGCCAACCCTAGCTACACCCAGTGGAGCGGCAACAACACGGGTTGCTCGGCCAATCCCCAAACCACTCCCAACGTCAACGACGCGTTCTGTGAATGGGCCTCGTCACCGACGTCGACATCACCTCTGGCCACGAACCCGAGCGAGTGGTACGAGTACTCGGTCATTACCACGAACGGCAAGGTCGTGCTGACCGTCAGCGGCAAGGCGGGAACAGGATCCCGAGCCGTCGTGCGCACGTTCACGTACCAGATGACTCCTCAGGCGACCCTAGACGACATCTACTGGACCAACTACGAGGAGCCGTCTGGCTGTACGACCCCAAGCTGTGCGATCTACTTCGGCTCCTCCGACGTGCTGAACGGGCCGGTGTTCTCCAATGATTATTTCAACATCTCCGGCTCGCCAACCTTCAACGCGACTGTGGCGAGCTCAAGCGCCAACGCTCCTTATTGGCGATGCGATTACAACAACGCCTGGTTGCTCGGCTGCCAGGGGCAACCGGCGACAGCCAGCCCGATCTTCAACGACGGCGCCCCAACCTACTCGCCCAACGAGAACATCATCACGAACGCTACCGGGCCCGATCAGAACCCTGCGCAGACTCTCGGCTGTTACATCGCGGGTCCCAACAACACCTCCACCGGCATCACTATTACTTTGAGCGGCAACCAACTGACGTGGACGACGACGCCTGGTTATCCAAACCAACCCGCCACGGTTCAGAACCTCCTCGCTAACAAGAACACCAACTGCGGTGCCGGTGGCGCTTCGGTCACCTTCTCCTCGTTGGGCTCGGCCCTGTTCTACGTGAACGGCGACATCGTGATCGGAAGCAGCCAAGGCGCCCAGCAAGTCCAGGGCTTCTTGGACTTGGTGTCGACGGGTAGCATCACGATCGACGGCAGCGTGCAGTATCCCTCTGCTGACATCACCTGGAACGGCGGGACCTGCGTTGCACTTACGGGCGAGGGGNNGGCGAGGGGTGCGACACCCAGGACGCGCTGGGCCTCATCGCCGAGAACAACGTGATCGTTAACGATAACAATGCGGCGACGACGATCGACGCGGCCATGGTTGCTATCCAGGGCTCGTTCTACAACGCAGCCGCCACGAACAATTGCCCGGGCTACGGAGGTCCGTCGAACAATCCAAACAACTGCCCGGTTCTCACGGTCTTCGGGTCGATCGCGCAGAACACCCGGGGCCTGGTTGGGTACCTCGACGGCAACTCCCATTCCACCCAAGGGTACGCAAAGAACTACCTATACGACTCCTCTCTTCAGACGCTCTGGCCGCCGTTCTTCATTCCTCCCGCCGGCGCTACCTGGACGCCGAAGAACTACACCGAACTGAAACCCGGAACTTCGAACGAGGCAGTGGCGGGAACGTAGGCAACGCGAGGAGGGAGCGGTAACCTCGACGGGTGTGCTGCGCCCCAAGGACGTCCTTCCACATCGCCCGCCGTTTCTCTTCGTCGACGAGCTGCTCGAGCTCGAACCCGGACAGTCGGCGCGTGGGCGTTGGCATCTCACCGGTGAAGAGGCGTTCTTCGGTGGCCACTTTCCAGGGCGTCCCACGCTCCCAGGGGTGCTCATGGTCGAGTCCCTGGCTCAGCTAGGAGGAATCGCAGTCCTCGCCGACGGACGCTTCGCGGGACGCCTACCGCTGTTCGGGGGGATCGACAGGGCCCGGTTTCGTCGTCAGGTGACGCCTGGCGAGGTGCTCGACCTCGAGGTGGCCCTCGGGCGCCTCTCGCCCCGGGCCGGTACAGGACGTGGTCGTGCAACGGTGAACGGTCAGCTCGCTTGCGAGGCGGATCTGCTGTTCGTGATCGTGGACGCGTGAATCGAAGATGCGCCTCGAGCCAAGAGCAGTTCGGGAACGCTCGGCGTGCAGGACACCACGTGTCGGCTTAGCGATCGCGATCCATCGGAGGCAGCTGTGAGAATCGCCACGTGGAACGTGAACTCTCTTACCGTTCGTTTGTCGCGCGTTGAGGAGTGGATCGAGTACGCGCAACCGGACATCCTGTGCATGCAGGAGACGAAGGTGTCAGACGCAGCGTTCCCGATCATGGCGCTGGCTGCTCTTGGTTACGAATCAGCCTCGCACGGCGACGGCCGCTGGAACGGGGTGGCCCTGGCGAGTCGCATAGGTCTGGAAGATATCCAGAGAGGGTTCGACACCGAAGCCGACGAGCAGGGGTGCCGACTGATGGCAGCCACCTGTGGCGACGTTCGCGTTCACAGCGTCTACGTGCCTAACGGGCGAAGCGTAGACAGCGAGCACTACGTGGCGAAGCTCGAGTGGCTGAAGGAGCTGCGTTCCCATCTGGCGCGTACTTGCGAGCCCTCGGACGCAGTGGCGGTGTGCGGGGACTTCAATGTCGCCCCCGACGACCGTGACGTGTGGGACCCGGCGGCCATCGAGGGTTCGACGCATGTGTCAAACCGCGAGCGCGATGCACTCGAGGACCTCAAGAAATGGGGACTGGTGGACGCCTTCCGCCTGCACTACCCGCAGCCTGAGTTGTTCACGTGGTGGGACTATCGGGCAGGCAACTTCCACAAACACATCGGGATGCGGATCGACCTCGTGCTGCTCAGCCGTCCTCTTGCCGATCGCAGCACGTACGCCCTTGTCGACCGCAACGCCCGCAAGGGTAAGCAGCCTTCCGACCACGCGCCGATGTTCGTCGATATAGGGCCGTGATCAGGTTTCAGCGGGCATCTTGGAGCGGAAGTCGTGGAGCTCGTCGGGGGCCCTTTCCGACGCTTCGAACATGCGAAGAGCCCCCTCGAGATCCCCGAGATTCTTGCCGGCACCGGATTGTCGTCGAAGATGGTCGTCGGTCTCGGTCCTCGGCCACCGCGCGGCGGGCAAACGCGTGCGCAGCTCGCGAACATGTGCACGGCGGAAATCCAGGTCTTCGGTCGGCTCTATGGCGCGCGCCGCTGTCTCGACAGCTTCCAAGTAAGGGGAAGGCTCGCAACGCGAGGAGAAGCCTCGTGAGTAGCGTGTTGCGGCCCACGAGCACCACAGCTCCTCCTCCGCGCGGGTAAGCGCGACGTAGAACAGGCGACGCTCCTCGGCGAGGGTCTCGGGTGTCGTGGCGTAGACGATCGGCATGATCCCGTTTTCGAGGCCGACGACTGCCACTGCCGGCCACTCGAGGCCCTTCGCCTTGTGAAACGTCGTGAGCTGGACCCCGTCACGATCGTCGAGACCGTTCTCAGCCTCGGTGTCCGCATCACCTGTTGCGGCGGCCAGCCAAGTCAGGAACTCACCCACGCTGGCGCCGGGCTCCTCCGCGGCGTGCTCGTCGACCAGTCGCGCCAGCTCGGGTGGCAAGCTGGCACCGACCGGTCCATCGTCGGTGACGGTGGTCTGCAGGGTGACGACGACCTCGGCCAGGGTGCTTCGAAGAGGCAGATGCGTGGGCGTCCTGCGCAGCAATCCGATCGCGTTTCTCGACGCGACGTCAGCGGGCGACGAGGCGGCGAGGCGGTGAGGTATGCCGCAGCGTCGGAGCGCGTTCGCAACCGGCTCGAGCCGTGCATTGGTCCGGGCGAGGACGGCCAGCTGTGACCATGACCGTCCAGGCCGGTGCGCCCTTCGCAGCCACCGGGCGACGGCTACGGCTTCTGCGTCGTCGGTGTCGAAACCGGCCACGACGGGAGGAGGACCGTCCGGGCGCCCTGTGGCAACCCGAACTCCTTCGGGCAGCACGTCACTGGCGGCTGCGACGATCTGCGGCGAGGAGCGATGGTTCTCGTCGAGGCGAAGAACGCTCATGCCAGGAAGCAGCTCGGGGAGCCGCTCGAGCAGAGTGGGATCCGCGCCGTTCCAGCCGTAGATGGCTTGTCTGGGGTCGCCCACGACGAACAGGTCGCTTCGATCACCAATCCATGCACGCAGCAACCGCCATTGCGCGGGGTTCACATCCTGGAACTCGTCGACGAAGAGGTGGCGGATGCGCCAGCGCTGGGCTGCCGCAGCCTCTTCGTCGGTTTCCAGCACCGACGCGCAACGATCCAAAAGGTCGCCCAGGTCGATCAGACCTCTACGCCGCTTCTCCTCGCTGTAGCGGTAGTACACCTCGGCGATCACGTCCGGCGGCATGTGACCCCTCCGTCCGGACCAGTGGGCGGCGTCTGCGTATGTGGCAGGCGATACGAGTCGACTCTGAGCCCAGCGCACTTCGTCGGCCAAATCGGCGACGAGACGGGCTGACGGGCCGGTGTGGGCGCTGCCATGGGCGGCCACGTTAGAGACACCGGCAGCGGGAAGGCAGGCACCGAGGCGGCTTGAGGATTCAGCCAGGCCACCGCTCTTGTTGTTCAGGATCTCTCGCAACAGCCGCTGAGGATCGTCGAGCAGTGCCGGAGGGCGGATGTCGCGGTCCGTCCAGTGCCGGCGCAGCTGCGCGTAGGCCGCTGCATGGAAGGTGCCGGCCCACACGCGTCCTGACACCCCCAGGCGCTCGATGCGTCTCCGAAGCTCGTAGGCGGCCTTCCTGGTGAAGGTCACGACGAGCACGCGCTCGGCCTCCGCAGAGCCGTCCAGCACCCTGCGCGCTACGCGCCGCGTGAGCACCATCGTCTTTCCCGATCCGGCGCCGGCAAGCACGCACAGTGGAGCGTCGTCTGACGTGACCGCGGCGTGCTGGGCATCTGTCAGGCCCCGAAGGAGTTGGTCGAGCCGGCCATGGTCCCGCGCGGGCACCGCAGGGGCCGGCTGTCCAGTAGCACGGGTCACCCGAGCGACCGTACTGGGAGGGTGTTTCGCGATCGGGGATGGTGCTGTTCGCGGCGGCGGTCAGGAGAAGATGGCAGGGTCATGAGAGCCGTTGAGCGGGTGTCTTCGTGCAACCGGCCAGCACCGAGCGCGCCAAGTGATGGGCGCTGTGCTCTCAGCGTTCGGTTCGCAGGGGATTCGCGCGCTTCCGCGGAAACGTGTTTGTCACGTGGGTGACGAGAAAGCACGGCAAATGGGGACGCCCGGACGGCCGGCAGTAGCCTCCTCGCTGATGCTGCGGTCACTCGCCGGCGGGGCGCTGTTCGGCGAGGTTTGGGGAACGTCACCGCCGAGCGTCGTTGCTCTGCACGGGTGGAAGCGCACCCATATCGACTTTTCCGCGGTTCTCGGACCGGCGGCCCCCGGCGGAGCGCTTCCGACCGTTGCCCCCGACCTTCCGGGGTTCGGGGCCACCCTGGCGCCATCCGAAGCCTGGGGGTCGGCCGAGTACGCGGAGGCTGTGGCCCGGTTGATCCAGAGCACCGACGGGCCAGCCGGTCCGGCGGTGGTTGTCGGGCACTCGCTCGGCGGGCGGGTGGCGGTGATCCTTGCTGGGAAACGTCCTGACCTTGTCAAGGCCCTCGTTCTCGCCGGGGCACCATTGTTTCCCCGCACGGGCTTTCGATCACGGACATCGGCCGCTTTCCGGGTGATGCGAACACTCGGCAGGGTGGGTCTGGTGAGTGAGGAGCGGATGGAGCGAGCGCGACGGCGATACGGCTCTGCCGACTACAGGTCGGCCGAGGGGGTCATGCGCGAGATCCTGGTGCGGTTGGTGAACGAGACGTATGACGAGGCACTTCGCGCCCTTCGTTGTCCGGTCGAGCTCGTCTGGGGTGAGGCCGACTCCGATGCGCCGCTCTCGGTGGCCGAACGGATCAGCGAGCGCGTGCCGCGGGCTGTGCTCACGGTATGTAGGGGCGCAGGCCACCTCATACCGCTCGAGCGCCCGGCGGAGTTGCGCGCGGCGGTCGAGCGAGCCATGGCCAGGACGTGAAGGCTGATTGAACGATGTCCTCGGTGCCGGTCATCGCGATCACAGAACATGGGGGGTCCCTGGGTTGGGCGGTTGCCGGGGCGTGTGTTGTGGCAACCGCGCTCGGGGGGGTGCGCTGGCTCCGGGTCGCCCAGCGCGAGCACTATCTGCCTGATTCGGCTTCGCGCTTCGCGCTGCGGTGGTGGACCGCGACGCCCGTGAACGTGCTCTGTGCGTTCGTGGGGCTGGCCGGGCTCGTGCTCGTGGCACCGTGGACGGGGGCGGCGTTCGGCTCGGCCGGAGCTGCGGCGCTGGGCCCCTTGGGCTTGGGCCTGCGGGGCCGGACCTCGCCGCTTGCCTGGACGCGCCGGTTGCGTACCCTCACCGCCACGTGGGCGGTGCTCCAGGCGGCCATCGTCGTCGTGGGCATGCTCACCGGGTTCGTAGCTGTGGTGTGTGCGGCCGGCGCGCTTGCTTCACCTGCGCTCGTGGACCTGGCGTGCGTGGTGACGGGACCCGTGGAGCGACGTCTGGCAGACAGGCACGTGAAGCGCGCCACCGAGCGCCTGAGACGGGCGAAACCGAAGGTGGTCGCGATCACAGGCTCCTACGGGAAGACCAGCACAAAAAGATACGTGGCTCACCTGCTTTCAGGTTCCATGACTGTCGTCGCAAGTCCGGCCAGCTTCAACAACCGCGCAGGGCTCGCGCGTGCAGTAAACGAGAACCTCGCGGAGGGCACGGACGTCTTCGTGGCGGAGATGGGCACTTACGGGCACGGCGAGATAGCCGAGCTCTGCTCGTGGATGACACCGGACGTTGCCGTCATCACCGCAGTCGGGCCTGTTCACCTGGAGCGCTTTCGAACCGAGGAGAGAATCGTGGAGGCCAAGTCCGAGATCCTTGCCGGCGCGCGCTGCTGTGTTCTTGCCGTTGACGACCCGCGGCTGGCCGCGCTCGCAGGCGGCGCCGAGGCGAAACAGAAGCGGGTGTGGAGGGTGTCTTCCGACGCGCAGTCCACCGACGACCGCGAGGCAGCCGACGACCGCGAGGCAACCGCTGACGCCGAGGCGACCCGTGATGCAGATGTCGCGCACCATTTCCCATCTCGGCTCGCGTCTTCAGTGTCCCCAGCCTCGGGGCCCACCATCCCCACAGGCGGCGGAACCGAGCCGTCGCGTTCCTTGAGCTCTGAGCCGGCACTGGAAGTAAGCGTACGAACACGACCAGACGGCCTCGAGGTGTGGGCGCGCGGCGAGTTGCTGGCGAGCGATCTGTCAGTTGCTGCACGTCCAGGCAACGTCGCTTGCGCGGTGGCGGTGGCCCTCGAACTCGGTGTCCCCGCCGGCGAGATCGCAAAGCGTCTTCGCTTGCTACCGGTCGTGCCTCACCGTCTGGAGGCGCAGATCACCTCCGGTGGGTTCGCGGTCCTCGACGACACCTACAACGCCAATGCCGATTCGGCGCTGGTGGCGCTGGAGACGCTTTGCGATCTGCCGTTGCAGGGACGGCGCGTGGCGGTGCTCGGCGACATGAACGAACTGGGTGCGCACAGCGAGGCGGCGCACGCGGAGGTCGGACGCCGCGCGGCGGAACTCGGCATCGGGCAAATGTTTGTCATCGGCAAAATGGCGCAGGTCACGGCACACGCGGCGCGCGAAGCGGGATTGA
>PLIG01000058.1 GCA_003139255.1 Acidimicrobiaceae bacterium
GCCATGAAGTCGTGACGGGCCAGCGGGTCGAGCGACGACATCGGCTCGTCCAGCACGAGGAGCCGCGGGCGACGGCCCAGCGCTAGGGTCAGCGCGACCTGCGCTTGCTGACCGCCGGACAGCTTGCCAGCTTTGCGGTCCAATGGGATGCCCAGCTCGTCCAGCCGGACTTTCGCGTAGCCCTGGTCAAAGTGCCGGTTCAGGTTACGGGTCAGGTGCAGCATCTCGGCCACGGACAGGTTCTTGTACAGCGGTGCGTCCTGGGCGACGAACGCAATGCCGTCGAGCGCGGTCCGCGACCCGGGCCGCGTGTCGCCGAGAACGGTGAGGGTGCCGGTGGACGGAGCCGTCAGGCCGACCGCTAGATTTAGCAGCGTGGTCTTGCCGGCGCNNTCGATGACGTTCATGCCACGCCCTCCGTTTCGCCGCTTGCCGCGCCGCGCCGCGACCCGCTGCGGCGCTCATAGAAATCCTGCAGCTCGCTGGTGAACAGCGCCACCATCCCGTTCTCGTCCAGCCCCGCCGTGTCGGCCTTTGCCAGCCAGCCGTGTAGGGAGCGACGGAGCCCGGTCAGCTCGGGGAGCGCGACCTGGTTGAGGGTGGCCAAGATGAACGTGCCCTGGCCGGGCCGCCCAACGATGAGACCCTTGGTCTCCAGCTCCCGATAGGCCTTCGACACCGTGTTCGGGTTGATGACCAGCGAAGCGACCACATCTCTGACCTTGGGCAGCTGATTGCCGGGTTTGAGGTAGCCGAGACGCAGCGCGTGCTCGACTTGGTGAACGAGCTGGAGGTAGGTCGGCACGCCAGAGGCGGGGTCGAGGCGGAACTCGATCGGCGACACCGGGACGCTGCCCGGGCCAGAGGAAGCGTCCTCTCCGCCGGCCGGGTCTTTGCTCCCTTTTCCTATTGTCATAGTACAAGTCTATGGAAGATGAGTCCGTTCTGTCAACGCGAGGTGAAAATGAAGCGGCAGTCGTTGTCGCCCCACTGTGAACCGGACGCGGAAGCGCCCACTCGAGAAGGCGCTGACGCACTGCCTCTCTCGGCGAGCTATTCGACCGCGGTCGCGCGCTGCGGGCCATGAAGGTTCAGGTGCCTCACTTTGACGCCGTCATATCCAAGTGGGGCATGACCCCGAGGTGCCGTACCGGGGCGGTCGCGAACCCAGAACGCTCATACCGAATACCGGGCCGCGTTGGTGACGCGCCCCGAGTAGATCGACGGTTCTTGAGCTTCCTTAGGGGAGTCAAGGAGCGCATAACGCGCGGATCTCAGTGATTATCGGACCCGATCGCAACGTGCCGTTACATCACCATATGGCCGAGGTGTTCTTCCGAGCATGACCGACCGAGATCGACGGCACTGAGTGATTGCGCGCAGTTCCAGTCACGGGCGATCATCCGACGACCAGTGTGTACCCGGCAGTACCGGACGGTCCGAGGCCCCGAGCCATCTGCACTACTCCGGGAGATCCCGCGCCTTTCGCGACCAGGGGCCAACGACCTCAGGGTTATCCCTGATTGCCGGGGTGAACACTTCAGACAATGATGCTGGAGTGACACTGGCTGCCGCCGACCGCCCACCCGCAGCAACCCCGGCTGACAGCGCCTGGGCCGTGGAGACTCACGGGCTGACCAAGCGCTTCGGGGCCAACGTCGCCGTCAACGATGTGGAGCTTCTCGTACCGCGGGGGTGCGCGTTCGGGTATCTCGGCCCCAACGGCGCCGGCAAGACCACACTGATCCGGGTCCTCCTCGGACTCACCCATGCCGACTCCGGCACGATGTCGCTCCTCGGCTACCAGGTCCCCAAGCACCGCGACGTAGCCCTGGCCCGTGTCGGCGCCATCGTCGACGAGCCCCGGTTCCACGGGCACCTGACCGGAAGACAGAACCTTCAGATCCTCGCTGCCGCTCGCGAGCCCGCAGCAAGGGACCGCATCGGGCCCGCTCTCGAGCGTGTCGGCATCCTCCACCGAGCCGACGACAAAGTGTCGAAGTACTCCATGGGCATGCGCCAGCGCCTCGGGGTTGCCGCCTGCCTGATCGGGGACTCCGAACTGCTGATTTTCGACGAGCCCATGAACGGTCTCGACCCGGCCGGCATGCGCGAAACGCGTGAAATGATCCTCTCGCTGGTGGCGGAGGGGCGCACGGTCGTGCTGTCGTCCCACCTCCTCGATGAGGTTGAGCGCACCTGTGACGCGGTAGCAATCGTGGATCGGGGCAGCGTCATCCGGCAGGGTCCGATCTCCGAACTGCTGGCGGGGGCGTCGTTCGAGTTGCAGATCGAGTGCTCCGAGCCCGACCGGGCCAAAGCGCTGCTCGATGCCACTTCTGTCGGAGGTCACGCGGAGACCAGCCCCGTCGGACTCGGAATCACCATGCCCACCGGGACAACGCGTGACGCCATCGCCGAGATCAACCGCGTGCTGGTGGAAGGGGGCATCTCGGTGTACCGCCTCCAGGAGATGCAGGCGTCGCTCGAGGCATGGTTCCTGCAGGTCACTAGCCGATTGGGGGAGACGGAATGACCACTCTGCCCGGCGTGGGGACCGCCGCTCCCGCTCCGGTTCCCGAGGTGGTGCCGATCCGCAAGACCCCTGATCACCGGGGGTTGTGGATCCCGACCTGGGGCTTGATCGTCACCCGGCTGATGGAGCTGCGCAAGCGTCGGGGGCTCATGATCGCCATGATCGTGGTGATCATCGGCATTCCTACGCTCTTCCTGGTGGTCCGTCTGATCTCGCATGCCGTCGACCCGAAGTCCTATGGCCCAGCCGGCGGATACTCGATCTACACCAGCCTGGTGGCTGGCGTGATGTATGTGTTCGGCTTCATCATGGCCGCCACCCTCGGGTGCACCGCCGGATCCGGCGATCTCACCGACGGGATGTTCCGGCACCTCGTGGTGACTGGTCGTTCCCGACTGGCGCTGTACCTGGCCCGGATCCCTGCCGGGTTGGCCATCGTCTGGTCGCTCATCGCGTGCGGCTTTCTCATCGTCTGCGTGGTGTGCGTGTTCGCCGCCCCG
>PLIG01000044.1 GCA_003139255.1 Acidimicrobiaceae bacterium
GCCCCTCTTCATGGCATTTAGCGACCGGTCCCACCACGAGGTCTCGTAACGCCGTTTGACGTCCGTCCGGCGAGACAGAAGAAGCTGATTGACTACTGACTCCACGCGTTTACCTAAGTTGACACGCTCGTGAGTCGTCACCTGCTCGGCTTCACGGCTTGGTCGTGCGCCGCGGCCAGGAAGGCGGCGATGCGATCGACGGCTTTGCGCAGGTTGGCCATGTTGTTGGCATAGCTCAAGCGGAGGTAACCCTTGCCCCAGCCGCCGAAGGCGGTCCCCGACAGCACCGCGACGCCGGCCTCCTCGAGAAGTCCCCGCTGGAGGTCGCGTTCCTCCCAACCTGTCCCCTCGACGTTGGGGAAGACGTAAAAGGTGGCCGACGGCTTGTGGCAGCGGATCCCGGGAATGCCGTTGAGACCGTCCACCACCAGATCACGCCGCTTCGAGAACTCAGCCACCATGGCTGCGACGGCGGCATCGGACTCCGGCGATTCGAAGGCCTCGATCGCCGCCAGCTGGGTGAAGGCGGCCGCGCACGAGGAGGTGTTGATCATCAGCGTGTCCATCCGCTGGGCAAGCTCCACCGGCATCGCGCCGAAGCCGAGGCGCCAGCCACACATCGCCCAGGTCTTGGAGAGCCCGTCCATGAGGACGCACCTCTCCGCCATCCCGTCGATCCCGTAAAGGGAGACGTGGGTGCCGTCGTAGACGATCCGCGAGTAGATCTCGTCGCTCAGCACGAAGAGGTCGCGCTCCTCGGCAAGCGTCGCGATTGCCTCACAGTCGTCGCGGGTCAGCACCCCGCCGGTCGGGTTGGCCGGACTGTTCACCACCAGGACCCTGGTGCGCTCGGTGACGAGAGAGCGCAGCTCCTCGACGTCCAAGCGGAACTGGTTGGCTTCGCGGATGGGCACCGAAACCGGCTTGGCACCGACGAAGCTGACCAGGGAGCTGTAGATGGGGTAACCAGGGTCTGGGACCAGCACCTCGTCCCCCGGTTCGACCAGGGCGAGGAGGAGGAAATGAAGGATGTTCTTGCTCCCCGGCACCAGCACGATCTGCTCCGGGCGAGTCGACCTCCCCGTCTGACGGGTGACGTGGCGGGCGGTCGCCTCACGCACCTCCCATATCCCACTTGCCGGCGTGTAGTGCGTCGCACCGGAGTGCATGGCGCGGACCGCGGCCTCGATGATGTTCTCCGGTGTGGAGAAGTCGGGCTCGCCGATCTCCAGGTGGACCATCTCCCGTCCCTCGGCCTCGAGGCGGCGGGCCTGGGCCAGCACCTCGAAGGCGGACTCGGTTCCCAGCCGCGACATCCGCTCGGCGAATCTCATCTCCGGCATCTCTTCATCTCCAGTTGATCGGATCCGTGGGGCACGCGGGGCCGGCTCCGCTCGGCGCGTGCTGCTCATCTGTCACCATGCCCGTGGTCAGCGGCGAAGCGCGGACTCGAGATCATCGCGGAGCGCACCCAGCCGCTTCGAGCGCTCGGCGGCGAACCGCTTGATCGCCTCGAGGATGTGACCGGAATCGAGATGGGCTTCCTCCATGACCTCCTCGATCGTCCCACCGGTGCGCCAGCGGTCGTCCCAGTCGGCCGACAGCGAGTACTCACGCACCCCTGGGCCCTCTGCCCAGTGGTGCATGAGGGTGAAGGCGCCGTTGGTGACCACCATGGCGTCCACGCGGTCGGCGGGGCCGACGACGCTGTCACGGTAAGCCCGGTCCTGGGCCGCGAACAGTTGCGGGCTGATCGCCGCCACGACCTTGACGTTGAGCTCCAGCCGGTCCAACTCGGGCAGCACGCTGAGAAGGTTGTGGGTCGACATCGTGCCCCGGACATAGATCGTCCCCGCCTTGGGCGGGCCGTCCCGGAAGGGGCGGAGGACGTATGCTCCCCGCGCCGCCGCCAGGTGGGAGGGGATGCCCAGGGCGGCGCGGTCCGGGATCTCGATTGCCGGCCTTGTCAGATGCAGGACGACGATCGGAACNNGGGAAGAGCTGGGTGACGCCGGTCTCGAAGATGCCGAAATGGGTGCGCGAGTCCTCCGCGGTCTCGGGGCCTGAATGCCCGGCGATCCAGAGAAGTCTCCCCACCCGCAGATCGCAGTCCTGGGCAAGCTGGCTGAAGAGACGCATAGGGCCGTACTTGAGGTACGAGAACGACCCATAGGTCGAACACGCTCCCCAGAAGCCGTCGTAGCCGGTGAACGGGTCCGCCGCCAGGTTCACCGACGTCATGCCCGCCAGGAGACCGGCATTGGTGAACTCGGTGATCTCGGTGGGCAGCAGCGCGCCGCGAGGGTTGGCACCCCGCTCATACCAGCCGAACCCCGGCAGCTCACCGAAGTCCTGGGCAAAGCCGGCGATGTTCGTGGACTCGGCCAGGTCCGCGGAGGCGGCGATGAACAGGGGACGCCCATAGTCCCGCCTGGCGACCGCGTTGACGTACGCGCCCCAGGCACCCAGGGCGGCGCGGTTGGGGGCCCGCTCCCCTGGCGTCTTCCACATCCCTGCCGGGTAGCTGTGGACGTCAAACAGCCTCCTGTCGCTGAAGACCCGGGCCGTGGTGTCATCCAGGCGAAGGCCCTCGATGCGGTCCGGCACGCT
>PLIG01000185.1 GCA_003139255.1 Acidimicrobiaceae bacterium
CGTACTTGTCGAGGTACGGGCCGATCTTCGGGCTGGCGAGTTCGGAGCTGCCGAGCTTCGGGAAGAAGATCTGTTGAGCAGCCAGCTGGTTGTGCACGTTCGTGTTGGCGTAGTTGTAGCCCCACATGCCCAGCGAGCCTGCGGCGATCAGGACGACGACGAGGACGGCGCCGCTTGCTGTCAAGATCATGTCGAACGTCTTGCGTCGCATGTTCAAATTCCTCTCTCCTGCCCCCATTCGAAGGGCCTCTTTGCCCCGATCTGGAGCTTTGCTGCCTGAGCATCAACCAAACCCCGCCCGGCGTGTTGTGAAACGCCTGTGGTCTTGGTCCATTCCCCGTCGTGCGGAGTTGGCTTGTACTTTGCCCGAGCGAGGCACGGTACTTGCAGGGGCAAAGGTCATCGGTCGCCGGCCTCAAGGCCCGGCCGAAAGGGGGCCTTTTGTCCAGGGCGGACGGGGTAGAGCGGCCCTTGCGCCTCGGCGGGGGGCAGATTGCGAAGCAACCGGCGGTCAATGGTGCCCGGCGTGTGCTCCTCGTCGTCGTGAGGCGTACCGGTACTCGCGGTTCACGAAGATCGACTGATGGTCCACCAGCGGCGGACTCGGGTGCTTGACCTGTGGGCCGGCCCCTTCTCGTCGCGTAGGCCCTTGTGATGCCCGGTGCTCAGGTGGTCGGTGATCGCACCCCTGCGCGCTCGCGCTCGGCCTGCTCAATGGCCCCCCGGCGTGGTGGCTTGGTGATCTTCCCTGCACGGATGCACGATGTGCACACGCTCACGCGGCGAGGGGTCCCGTCGACCAACGCCCGGACGCGCTGGATGTTGGGGTTCCAACGTCTTTTCGTGCGGCGATGGGAGTGGCTCAGGCTCATGCCGAACGACGGATGCTTGCCGCACACTTCACACACCGCAGCCACGACGCGATCGCTCCTAGGTAAGGCTTTGGGGGACTTCAGGACCGGACGTCGAGATTAGCATCCGGGAGATGGAGGTACTCGGGCGGCTGAGGGCGGCCGACGTCGCCAGGGTCATGACGACCTACCACCAGGTTCTGCGGGCACACCAGGAGGTGATCAACCGTCTTAACGTCTACCCGGTGCCCGATGGTGACACCGGGACGAACATGATGCTCACCCTGGAGTCGGTGGTGGCCGAGCTCGGGCGCGTCGAGGGGCTCGAGGTCCTCGATGAGTCCGGTGGAGAAGGACCCGCGCAGATGACGCCTCCGGTCGATTTCGTCGTCGAGATGACACCCGATATGAAGGCGGTCTGCGAGGCCATCGCCCACGGGTCGCTCATGGGTGCCAGGGGCAACTCCGGCGTGATCCTGTGCCAGCTGCTGCGGGGTCTGACCGGGGTGCTTGGCGCCACCGACGATCCGAGTGGCGCTGAGCTCGCAGCCGCTTTAGACGCGGCCAGTGAAGCTGCCTACAAGGCTGTGCTTCGCCCGGTGGAGGGAACGATCCTCACGGTCGCTCGCGCTGCCGCAGAAGGCGCGAAGAAGGTCGTCGAAGCGGGCCTGGTCACGCTCATCGGGGTTCTAGAGGCGGCTCGCTCGGCGGCTGACGACGCACTTGTCCGCACTCCGGAGCTCTTGCCGGTGTTGGCCCAGGCCGGGGTTGTCGACGCGGGTGGGTGCGGCTACCTCCTCCTCTTCGATTCCTTGCTTAAGGTGGTGGACGGCCGACCGCTTCCCGAAGCCCCGTCCGTCGCGGCGCGTGCTGTGTCACTTTCCGCGTGGGCTGTCGACGACGTGGGATTCCAGACCGACGAGACGGACCGGAACAAGAGGGGATTCTCGCACGCAGGACCAGCGCGTACCGGAGCTCCCGACCCCTCGGTGTCGGCGGCGTTCGCCGATCACGGTGATCTTCGCTTCGAGGTTATGTACTTCCTAGAGGCGTCCGACGAGACCATTCCTGCCTTCAAGGACGTCTGGGAGGGCATCGGTGACTCCATCGTCGTCGTTGGCGGGGACGGCTTGTGGAACTGCCACATCCACACGAACGACGTCGGACCAGCGATCGAGGCGGCGCTCGACGCCGGGTGCCCTCGTGACATCAGGGTGTCGGACCTTGCCGAGCAGATCGAAGAGGAGCGTTGGGTTCGTGAAGGCACCGGTGCGACGAAGACGCCACTCGGGTTGCCGGCCGGTCCACCTCAGCGAACTGCCGTGGTGGCGGTGGCCAACGGAGAAGGCGTGGGCCGGATCTTCCACTCGCTCGGGGTTCACCATTTGGTGCCGGGCGGGCAGTCGATGAACCCGTCGACGGCCCAGATCCTCGAAGTGGTGGAGGCCATCCCCTCCGAGGAGGTGGTGATCCTGCCGAACAACGAGAACATTGTGCCCGTGGCGATGCAGGTATGCGAGCTCGCGAAGAAGACCGTGCGGGTAGTGCCGACGAGCGGGATCGTCGAGGGCTTTGCCGCTCTGCTGGAGTACGACCCGGAGGCGGGGGCCGACGAGAACGTCTCGTCCATGGCGGCCTCGGCCCGTCGAGTCGTCGCAGGGGAGGTTACGCAAGCCGTGCGCGACGCCACCGGCCCCGCTGGGCCGATAAGGGCGGGCGATTGGATGGGGATGTCGCGCGACGGCGTCGAGGTGATCGGCGAGTCGATGTCGGACGCCGCGTGTCGGCTCCTGGGCAAGCTTCTCTCCAACGAGCACGAGCTCGTCACCCTCATAGAAGGAGAAGGGGCCGCGAGCGGTGAGACGCGTCAGATCACCGAATGGCTGGCCGAGCACCACCCCTCAGTGACCATCGAGGTTCATCACGGGGGCCAGCGTCTGTATCCCTACCTTTTCAGCATCGAGTGAGCGCGGGCGCGCGGCAGGGCAGCTCTGATCGGCCCCGCGCGCGGCAGAGCGATGCCGAGCGGGTTGGAGCGCCGAAGAGCGATCCGAGTGGTGCGCGCGTCGGGCAGACACTGCGGCGTTTGGCCGAGATCCCAGTCAGCGAGGTGCGCCGTATCGGCGAGAAGCGAGCTGGTCCCCTTGGCGAGCTGGGCATCACGACCGTCCTCGAGCTCATAACCCATTACCCGCGCCGCTACATCGACCGCACGCGCAGAGCTGACGTGGCCGGCATGCAGGTCGGGGAGGAGTCGCTGGTTCTCGCAACGGTGGAGTCGGTCAGCTCGCGTCGCACGCGCCGCGGCCGCCCGCTCGTAGAGCTCGAGGTTGACGACGGAACCGGCAGGTTGCACGTCGTGTTCTTCAACCAGCCGTGGCGGGCGAAGCAGCTTCCTACCGGAACCGAGGCGCTGTTCTTCGGGAAGCTCGACACCTACAAAGGACGGCGACAGTTGACAAATCCGGTGGTCGACCTGGTCGGCAACCGCACGGGACGGATCGTGCCCGTCTACCCGACCTCGGAGCGCTCGGGCATAGCGGGGTGGGAGTTCGGCGACTGGGTGGCCGAGGCCCTGAGGCGCGCGGGACGTCTGGAAGACCCGCTTCCCGAACGCTGGCGCAAGAGCCTCGGACTGGTCGACCGCACGGCGGCATTCTCTCAGGTCCACTGTCCCGGGTCGTTCGCCCAGCTGAGTCGCGCCCGGCACCGGCTCGCCTTCGACGAGCTGCTCAGGCTCCAGCTGGAGGTGGTGATGCGCCGCGTGGCAGCTGAACGCGACGCGCGTGGGATACAGCACGTGGTCGGTCCCCCGGTCGGCTCACCCGGACTAGTCGAGGCCTTCGTCGACCAGCTGTCGTTCACGCTCACCGATGCGCAAAGGCGCGCCATACGCCAGATCCAAGACGATCTGGCGGGCCCACTTCCGATGCACAGGCTGCTCCAGGGTGAGGTGGGGGCCGGCAAGACCGTGGTGGCGGTGTGTGCCCTGCTCGTTGCCGTGCAGGGCCGCCACCAGGGGGCGCTCATGGCCCCGACGGAGGTGCTCGCCGAGCAGCATTACCTCGCGGTGCGTGAACTGCTGTCCAACTTGTCCGTCTCTGACTCGAGCCGCCTGGGCGGGTCCCGTCCGCTCCAGCTGATGCTGCTCACGAATAGAACTTCCGCGCGCGAACGAGCGGAGTTGCACGAGGGACTTGTCTCTGGCTCTGTCGACATTGTCGTGGGAACGCATGCGCTTCTGACGAAAGACGTGAGCTTTCGGAGTCTGGGCGTCGTCGTGATCGACGAGCAGCACCGTTTCGGGGTCAACCAGCGCGCCGCGCTGCGCGCGAAGGGCGCTCAGGCGACGGGCGGCGAGGGGGCCGATCCAGACCTGCTCGTCATGACTGCCACGCCGATTCCGCGAACGGCAGCCATGGTCGTCTTCGGCGACCTCGACCTCACCGAGCTCGACCAGCTCCCTGCCGGGCGCGCGCCGGCGAAGACGATCTGGGCGCGAAGCAACACCGACGAGGAGGCGGCGTGGCATCGGGTGCGAGAGGAGGTCGGCTGTGGGCACAGGGCGTACGTGGTGTGCCCGCTCGTGGAGGGCTCCGAGCGGATCCAGGCGCGCTCGGCGACCGAGGAGCGCGAGCGCCTCGCCTCGGGCGTGCTCGAAGGGCTGCGCCTAGGTCTTCTGCACGGGCAGCTCAAGGCCTCCGAGAAAGAGGGCGTGATGGCGGCGTTTCGCCGCGGGGAGATCCAGGTGCTGGTGGCGACGACCGTCGTCGAGGTGGGACTCGACGTGCCCGAGGCCACGGTGATGGTGATCGAGGACGCCCAGCGGTTCGGGATCGCGCAGCTGCACCAACTGCGCGGGCGTGTAGGACGCTCCTCCCTCCCGTCGTGGTGCTACCTGCTCGGGGTGGCCCCACCGTCACGTAGGCGCACAGGGGAGCTGCTCAGGGGTGATGCGTTCGGAGGTGAGAGCTCTACAGGGGCGCGTGCGCGTCTGGAGGCGCTCGAGAGGACCGCCGACGGTTTCGAGCTGGCCGAGGTCGACCTGGAGCTGCGGGGAGAGGGGACGATACTCGGTGCCCGCCAGAAGGGCCGCAACGACCTGAGGCTCGCGTCGTTGCGCAGGGACCGGCCGCTCGTCGAGGAGGCGAGGCGGGTGGCGGAGGCGTTGTTCGAAGAGGACCCGTCCCTGGCGGGCCTCGGGCCGCTGGCCGAGGAGATCAGGCTGTTCGTAGGCGAGGAAGAGGCCGAGTACCTCCTAAAGAGCTGAGTCGCACTCGTCTCGGGCACGTACGGTGGCATGGTGCGAGTCATAGCGGGAAGTAGCCGCGGCCGGGTGTTGCGTGCTCCTGCGGGTAGCCACACGCGGCCGACCGCCGATCGTGTACGCGAAGCGATCTTCGACATGCTCGGCAGCCTGGTCGACCTCAAGGGCGCCACAGTGGCCGATCTGTTTGCCGGCAGCGGGGCGATGGGAATCGAGGCGCTGTCTCGGGGCGCAGGTGCCGTCGTATTCGTCGACCGGGCCCCCGCCGCCTTGAGAGCCGTGAGGTCGAACCTCGTTGCCGTCGGGATGCAAGGTGAGCGCGCCGGCCTCGTGCGGGCCGACGTCCTGGCATGGCTCTCTCGCCCGGTCAGCGGGGCGCTTGGGTCACCCAAGTGCTTCGACCTGGCGTTGTGCGACCCCCCTTACGCCTTTGTGGCCTGGGGGGAGCTACTTCGACGGCTCGACGCGGGCATCGCCGTGCTCGAGACGAACCATCCGGTCGAGGTGCCCGACAACTGGAAAGTCGTCAGGCACAAGCGCCACGGCGGTACGCTCGTGACGGTGGTCCGTGCCGCGGGCACGCAACCGTTCGGTGGCTCGTGTGACGACGACGGTGTGCGCGGTCGTGCTGCGGGTCTTCACATCACCTCGGAGACGAACCAGAGAGGCACGGCTTGACCACGGTACTGTTCCCCGGGTCCTTCGACCCGTTCCATAACGGCCACCTGGAGGTGGTCGAGCGCGCAGGCCAGCTCTTCGGCGAGGTTGTCGTGGCGTGCCTGCGCAACCCCCAGAAGGCAGAGGCCCTCTTCAGCAGCGAAGAACGCGTGGACATGATCACCGAGGCCGTAGCGCACTTGGCGAACGTACAGATCGTGTCCGTCTCCCAGTTGGTGGTGGAGGTGGCGCACGAAGTCGAGGCCAGCGCCATCGTCCGGGGACTGCGCGCCATCTCCGACTTCGAGAACGAGCTGCAGATGGCGCAGATGAACCGGCAGCTGTCCGGCGTCGAAACGCTGTTCATCCCCACCAGCTCCAGGACCTCGTTCTTGTCCTCGCGTCTGCTCCGGGAGGTGGCGAGCTATGGCGGCGACGTCTCCGCTTTCGTCCCCAAGTCCGTGGTGAAATGGCTCCAGGAGAAGTTCGGCCGGTGAGCGACGACGAGCACGACGACACGTTCGCTGACGATCCCTTCGATCAGCCCGTGGTCGAGGACGAGGAGGCTGTAGAGGCCCCGGACGCCGAGGGCCTGCTCTTGCGGGCCATCAGCGTGGTGGAAAGCGCGCGGGCCATGCCGTTGTCAGCGTCGGCTCTCGTTTCGCGCGAGGAGCTGCTCGAGCTGCTTCAGGGCGCCCTCGATCGCCTGCCTGACGAGATGCGGCAGGCTCGGTGGCTGCTTCGTGAGCGTGAGGAGTTCATCGAGTCACGCAGGCGTGAGGCTGACAACCTGTTGGAGGAGGTGCGCATCCAGGCCGAGCGGATGGTCCAGCGAACCGAGATCGTGCGCCAAGCGAACCAGGTGGCTGAGCGGACAGTGGAAGAGGCCCGCGAGGAAGCGCGTTGCCTTCGTCACGAAGCCGATGACTTCTGCGACCAAAAGCTTGCGTCGTTCGAGATAGTCCTAGAGCGCACGTTGAAGACCGTTCTTGCCGGGCGCGAGAAGCTCCGTCCTACGCCGTCCCCGCTTCCCGAGGAAGCGCGCTCTGTGCCAGGGCCGGACGGACGCCCGAGGGCAAAGGGACCTGAGGGCGAGCTCGGTGGGAGTGCCGAGGGCGCTGCGGGGGCCGGAGCGTTCTTCGACCAGGACGAGGGATAGGGTTCGCGCGTAGGCACACGAGGGGCACAGCGGTGTGCCGGTAAGGTTGAGGGGTCCGATGTCGCGGCGTCCGTTCGTGGTCCACGTCGCAAAGCTCAGGCGTGTGCCGGGCACGCGCTGGCACGAGTTACGCCGGGGCAAGATCGAGGGTCTCGCGTGCTCCGGCAGCGCGGTCCCCGAGGGCTCTGAGGTCGAGGCGGACGTGACGCTCGAGTCCGTGGCGGGAGCGGTGTCTGTCGTCGGGTCTGTGAGCGCTTGTTGGACCGGTGAGTGTCGCCGTTGCCTGAGCCCTGCATCGGGCACAGTGCGCGTTCAGGTGCTCGAGCACTACACCGAGGACGGCGACGGTTCGGATACGTACCCGTTCGTTGGCGACGACGTCGACCTCGAGCCCATGATCCACGACGCCGTGGTTCTCGAGCTTCCCCAAGCCCCACTTTGTTCGGAGACCTGCAAGGGGCTTTGTCCGGCCTTCGGTGCCAACCACAACCACGAGAGCTGCAGCTGCGAGCCGGCTGTCGGAGATCCCCGGTGGGAAGTCCTCGGGACGCTTCGCATTGCCGACGCCGACGCCGACGCCNNGACGCCGACGCCGACGCCGACGAGGCCCCCTCGAACGGCTAGAGCATTGGGCGGTGGGTCGGTTCCTTCCTCCAGCAGCTATCGTGGTCGGAATCCTGGACCTCGCTCTCCGCAATAGCTGGTGATCACTGATGGCTGTACCGAAGAAGAAGACCTCGAAGGCTAAGAGCCGTAGCCGGCGTGCTTCGAACTGGGTCCTCCCCACGCCGCCACGCAGCATGTGCCCGCAGTGC
Organism: Acidimicrobiaceae bacterium; assembly: GCA_003139255.1. Lineage (GTDB taxonomy): Bacteria > Actinomycetota > Acidimicrobiia > Acidimicrobiales > UBA8190 > Bog-564. The sequence goes on from PLIG01000185.1 coordinate 7,750, forward strand.
CACCAGGCCAAGTTGCCGCACGTGGTGTGTCCCACCTGCGGCTGGTACAAGGGCCGCCAAGCAATCGAGATCGACTGATCGAATGACTTTGCCGGTTGCGGTCGACGCCATGGGCGGCGACCGCGCCCCGGGCGAGATCGTGGCTGGAGCCCACCAGGCGGCGGCCGAGCTCGGGATCGCTGTGGTCCTAGTGGGACCACCGCAGGAGTTGGGTGACACCGGAGGGCTGGAGGTGCTCCCGGCTTCCGAGGTCATCACGATGGACGAGGACGCCGCTCGAGCCGTGCGCCGGAAGAAGGACTCGTCGCTGGTACGCGCCGCGGAGGCAGTGCGCGACGGGCGGGCACTGGCCATGGTGAGCGCGGGCAACACCGGGGCGGCCATGGCGAGCGCTCTGCTGCGGATGGGCCGCCTGAAGGGGGTCGTCCGGCCGGCTATAGCCACGCCGATCCCGAACGTCGAGTCACACCCCACCGTGCTGCTCGACGCAGGTGCCAACGCGGAGTGCACCTCAGCGATGCTCGTCCAGTTCGCCCAGATGGGCGCTGCGTACTCGTCGGCGCGATACGCAGTGGAGGATCCGTCCGTTGCGCTTCTTTCCATAGGTGAGGAGAGCTCGAAGGGATCGTCGCTCGTGAAAGAGGCCTATGGAGCGCTCTCGGCTACGCCTGGAGTGCGTTTCGTTGGCAACGTCGAGGGACGAGACCTCCTGCACGCGGTCGCCGACGTCGTGGTCACAGACGGTTTTACAGGCAACGTGGCCCTGAAGACCCTCGAGGGCGCGCTCAAGTTCTTCATGGAGGCGGTGCTCGGTGTGATCGGTGCCGACGATGCCACCAAGCGGGCCGGGGACGTCCTGCTCCCGCACATGGCTCCGTTGGCCGAAGCCTTCGATCCCGACAACGTCGGCGGGGCGATGTTGCTTGGTGTGGACGGCGTCTGCGTCATCAGCCACGGATCGTCCTCAGCCCAGGCGGTCGTGTCGGCTATCCGTGTCGCACACGACCTCGCGACCGGCGGGCTCGTTGCCCGTCTCACCGAAGCGTTGAGCAGCGCCTGAGCTCCGGGCACCCCGGCGCGCCACGAGACTATGATTCGGCCACCCACTGTGACCCAACAGGCTCGGTCCGTAGGCGGTCGTTTCATCCAAATAGCCCGTCTATCAGGGAAAACGACCGTGACAGCCGGGTGAGCGGGTAAGATGCATGCCGGGCTCGAGCCATCCAGACACCTCTGGCCCTGATCTGAAGGACTCACGAACACCAGGAGATCCGGTGCCAGCAGAGACCCACGTGGAGAGCGCGCCGCTCAACCGACAGCAGGTGTTCGAGCTCGTGTGTGACGAGCTCGCCGACATCTTAGAGATAGAGCCGGCGACGATCAGCGAGTCCTCCTCATTCGCCGAGGACCTCGGCGCGGACTCCCTCGCCCTCATAGAGCTCGTGGAAGCGCTCGAGGAAGAGCTGGGGGAACGCACGGTGGGGTTCCGCATAGAGGACGAGGACCTCGAGGACCTGCGGACGGTGCGTGACGCAGTCGACTATGTCGTTGCCAAGCTCGGGACGGGTTGAGACGGCCGACGGCGCCACCTCCGCGAACCGAGCCGCCCAGCTCGTGCCCGGCCTGCTCGACCAGCTGGCGGGTGAGCTGGGATGGACGTTCTCTGACGCGGGCCTGATGGTGCGGGCTCTGTCGCACCGCTCTTGGTGTGCCGAAGCAGGAGAGGAGCCCTCGAACGAGCGCCTCGAGTTTCTGGGGGACGCCGTCCTCGGGCTTGTGGTCGCCGAGCACTGCTACCGGAGCTACCCGGAGATGTCCGAAGGCTCCCTGGCAAAGGTGCGCGCCGCCGTGGTCAACACTGCCGTGCTCGCCGGGGTAGGAGCCGAGCTCGGGTTGGGTGACGTCGTCTTGCTCGGGAGAGGCGAGGATGCCTCTGGAGGTAGACAGAAGTCGTCGATCCTGGCCAACACCACCGAAGCAGTGATCGGTGCCGTCTACCTCGACGGGGGGTTGGAGGCGGCTTGTGGACTCGTGATGCGACTGCTCGACTCCCGGATATGCGAAGCGGCCACCGGCCCGGGCTCCGAGGACTTCAAGACGCGCCTGCAGGAGGTGGTGGCCCGCCAAGTCCGCGAGCTCCCGCGCTACGAGGTCGTCGGCAGGGGACCCGACCACGCCCGCAGCTACACGGCACAGGTCTTCGTCGCAGGCGAGGCCGTGGGTGAAGGTAGCGGCCGCTCGAAGAAGGACGCGGAGCAGGCCGCTGCTCGCGCAGCTTGGGAAGTCTTAGGGACGCGCCCGCACCTCGGTGAGGCTCGCGATGCCTGAGCTTCCCGAGGTCGAGACCATTCGGCGCGACCTGGAAAAAGAGGTCGTAGGGCGGCGGATAAAGCAGGTGGAGGTCAAAGGCAAGCGGTCGATCCGCCGGCAGCGCAGCGCACCGGAGTTCCGCAAGCACCTGGAGGGCCAGAAGGTCACCTCGATCCGCCGCGCCGGGAAGTACCTGCTGTTCGGGGTGGGTGACGACGACGTGCTCCTCGTCCACCTGGGAATGAGCGGCCAGCTGCTGAGAGCGAAAGGGCTGAAGGAGCCACTCGACCGTCACACGCACGTGATCATCACCTTCACCCAGGGGGGCCAGTTGCGGTTCGTGGACCCGCGGACCTTCGGTGAGATGTTCGTCACCTCTGCCGCCGAGCTCGACGCGCAGGTACCGGAGCTGGCCAACCTCGGGTTCGACCCGCTCGAGGACATGATGAGCTGGACGCGCTTCGGCCAGCTTCTCGCAGAACGACGAGTGGGGTTGAAGACGCTGCTCATGGACCAGAAGTTCGTGGCGGGCATCGGTAACGTCTACTCCGACGAGATCCTCTTTGCCGCGGGCTTGCGCTACGACAGGTGCTCGGACTCGTTGAGCTCCCAGGAGATTCGCCGCCTCTACCGGGCGATGGTGGAGACGCTCGCTGAGGCGGTGAAGTACCGCGGCTCCTCGCTCGCTGACGAGCAGTACCGCGATCTCTTCGGTGAGATCGGCGATTACCAGGGCCAGCACCAGGTCTACGACCGTGAGGGGAAGGCCTGCCGTCGCTGTCGCAACGCCATCGTCAAGGTGAAGCTCAACGGGCGCTCTGCTTTCCTCTGCGATCGCTGCCAGATCTGAACCGCCCGTGGGTGGGGCCAACAGGGCGCTGCAGCCCGCAGCCAGAAGTCAAGCAATGACGGGTCTGGTGCCTGCCCGCAGGCTCTGTCGCTCGCCGATCCGCTGACGCGCTGAGGACGAAAAAGCGACATTGCCGGAGACCCGCGCAGGCGCTGCGCGAATGTCTCGGATCGTGAACCCGCTACGGATAGGGTGGGCAAACGATGTTTCTCAAGTCGGTCACTCTGAAGGGCTTCAAGTCCTTCGCCGATCCAGCGACGTTGCGGCTCGAGCCTGGAGTCACGGTTGTCGTGGGCCCGAACGGGAGCGGCAAGAGCACGCTGGCGGCNNAAGATGGAGGACGTCATCTTCGCCGGTTCCGCCGACCGGCCGCCGCTCGGTCGCGCGGAGGTCTCGCTGACGATCGACAACCGCGCCGGCAACCTGCCCGGCGGGCTGGCCGAGGTCACGATCACGCGCACACTTTTCCGGT
>PLIG01000216.1 GCA_003139255.1 Acidimicrobiaceae bacterium
CTCTACGTGCTGTTCTTCATCGGGATCGACACCAGGCGGGTATACGTGGCCGGGGTCACCGCTCATCCGAACGGGTCCTGGATGGTCCAGCAGGCGAGGAACCTGACCATGGCACTGGAGGATCGGGTCCATCCCGTCAAGTTCTTGATCCGTGACCGAGACACCAAGTTCACTTCGAGCTTCGACGAGGTCTTCCGAGCTGACGGCATCCGCATCATTCGCACACCGATCAGGGCTCCCCGAGCAAACGCCTTCGCCGAGCGCTTCGTCGGCACCGTCCGCCGTGAGTGCCTTGACCGGATGCTGATTCTCGGCCGCCGGCACCTCGAACGAGTTCTGGACGAGTACGTGGCTCACTACAACGGACACCGGCCGCACCGGGCCCTGGGTCAGCTGGCCCCGCTCACGATGGACTCACCGACCCCAATCGATGATCCGCAGCCAGCGGAGTTGCGTCGCAGGGATGCCGCCTTCGGTCTGATTCACGAATACCAATTGGCGGCATGACCTGCTCGGATGGCATTTTCGGCACCCACAGGCAACTCGCTGGTCAACCGAGGGGTTCACCCAGGGATTTGGAGCAAGGGCTCGGGAGCTACGTTGCCGAACCCAAACCCGGCGCGCACCAGGGGCAGGTCGGCCATGGTCTGCACCCCGGCTGGGGCGGCACAGAGTGCGGGAATCGTGTTGACGGCTTGCATGGCAGTGGCCACACTGGCCGCCCGAACGTGCTCGGCGAGGGGCAGCGGCCGTTCGTAGGACATGAGCGTGAGCAGGTGGGCTTGGATGGAAGGCTCACCCTCCAGCGTCAGCGTCCATCCGTCGAGCGGCGCCGGCCAGTGGGTCGGGTACTCTCCCCCCACTGTCCACAGCGTCTCGATCTCGATGAGCATGTTGCCGGCTCGGAGACCCCGCCAGTGCCACCGCTGCCCGGAGACTGTCCCCGCACCTAAGGTGATCCCGAAGATGTCGTGATCCGTCTCGGCTGTCACCAGTTCGACCGAAGAGGTGATCTCGTCAAGGCCTGCCCCAAGAGCCCGACCGAGAAGGGCGACCATCTCCTGGAAGATCCCGCTGTTGAACCGCAGAAAGTCGCTGGCCGCTTCAGTCACCTCCTCGGGGGCCCGGCCAAAGCGCATGTTTTCGAACGTGATATGGGTCGACTCATAGAAGGACCAGTCGGCCCGCTCCTGCAATGTGATCTTCTCGATCGTTCGGGACATTCCGGACAGGGCGAGCGGTAGCACCCCACTCAGATTCCCCGGATTGAGGCCGGTGCCGTGCACCGACGAGCCACCTCTAATGCAGGCCGCCTCCAATCGAGCCAGATCATCGGCTGGGAGTGAACGTGGGTGAAAAAGGAACGCAGTAGTGACCACGTTGGTCCCGCTGGCCAGAATTCGGCAGACCTCGTCGAGTGAGGCGAGCCGTGGGAAGTAGGCCACGCAGTGAGCGCCGAGGGCCAAGATCTCGTCCACATCTAGGGTGGCCACTACACCACAGGGCTCGCGACCTGCTAAAACCCCCGCGTCGACCCCGGCCTTGTCTGCGCTATAGACCTTGGCCCCAACCAGCTTCATGTCGGGCCGGTCCAGAATCGCCCGAATCGCCTCGACGCCCTGGTTGCCGGTCGCCCACTGAACGACCCGGTAGCTCATGCGTACACTCTTCCACCCTTCATCCAGGTCCGCGAACTGGGACTTTCCCGTATTAGTTGTGTCCACAACAATGTGGGAAATCTGAGTCAATAGCGTGGGAAATGGCTCCGACCAGGGTGGAGTCGGCCCAGGTCAACCGAGTTTTGTCGGTAGCCCACCAGGGGGTTCCGACAGAACTGGGCAGGTCATGTCGACAAAACCCGGCTTGAGGGCAGTGCTGCGGGCCCGAACTCGGTGCTTGGGCTGTTCGCCAGGCGTTTCTGCAGGTGAACTTGCCGTCGACCGGCACCTTCAGCCCTCCCCGGCCGCCATGACCCGAACTCCAGGCGCGGCGCAGCCACTTGAGTGGCTGAACGGGAGCTGTAGGGCGCCAAAACCCCAATTGGCCCTCTGGACTGGTACTTCTCGTTGGGGCTCGGCCATCACCCAGCGTGGCCTTCTCGCTCCTCTGCATCGGGTTGTGTCGGATCTCGCCGTCGTCGCGTCGTCCCGACGAACCGAGTCGGAAAAGGACGTCGAGATCATGGTGCTCCCGCACCAGGTGCGTGTTCTCGAACGCCAGCTGCACATCCGAGTTCGCTATCGGCCTGCCGATCGGGCGATCCTCGCTGCACTCGGCCGATTGCTTCCTCGCGACCGGTGGCGCTCCTTTCTGGTCACCCCCGACACGCTGCTGCGGTGGCACCGGAATGCGACCAAGAACAAATGGCGCCGGTGGCGGAAGCGACGTGGCCCCGGCCGGCCGCCGGGCGCGACGAGTTGGTCGAACTCATCGATCGGCTGGGGCGCGAGAACCGAAGCTGGGGGTGTGTCCGTATCAAGGGCGAGCTCCGAAAGCTCGGGATCCGCGTATCGGCCACGTCGATCCGACGGGTTCTGCGCCGAGCTGGCCCGCTCCACGGGGTGGCACCACGTGGGCCGAGTTCCTTCGTTTCCAGGCTCACAGCGTGCTGGCCACGGACTTCTTCACCGTGGACACGGTGGCGGCTGAAGCAGCTCTACGTGCTCTTCGTCATCGAACTGTCGAGTCGGGAGGCGCACATCCTCGGCGTCACCGTCCATCCGAAGGGTGCGTTCGTCACCCAGGTGGCCCGCAACCTGATGGGTGACCTGGCCGACCGCGATCGATCCGTCAAGTTCCTGATCGGACCGGGACACCAAGTTCACGACCAGCTTCGACGAGGTGTTCCGCTCC
>PLIG01000005.1 GCA_003139255.1 Acidimicrobiaceae bacterium
TGAAGGTGGGGGCGGCAGCGCCGCCCCCACCTTCCTCTCAGCGAAGGGGATCAGGAGTCCAATCCCCTTCCTTTGCTAGAACCAAAATGTGAATATCGGCGGTATCACGAAGTTGGACGGAGCCGACGCCGAGCCGGTACCCACTCCGTTGATCGCTGCCACCGTGAAGTTGTAGAGGTTCCAGTTGTACAGTCCGGTGACGGTGAAACTGGTCACGTTGCCGACTTTGATGGCCTTCTGGGCCCTGCCCCAGAGGTAGGGGGTGATNNGAAGCTGACGGTCTGGGGGGTCTTGGCCGCCGCGCTGACGGTGAACGACTGCGTCACCTGGGGTGCTGCCGCGTAGGTGGCATTACCGGCCTGGTTGGCGTCCAGGGTGCATGTGCCAGCCCCGGTGAAGCTCACTACCCCGGCACTGATCGAGCACACCGAGGCACTCGCCGTGGCGACGGTGATGGTGACCGGCAGGCCCGAGGTGGCGGTGGCCGTCGGGGTGTAGGTGGCGCCCCCGACGGTGGCGCTGGTCGGGGCCGTCGACGTGAAGCTGACGGTCTGGGGGGTCAGCAGGGCGGTGATCGAGCCCACGACAAGCGGAGCGATCAGCGGCGGCTGGACGGTCGAGACGACCGTGGCCGGGGTGGTGCTCGTCGGATAACCCGTGATGGGAAGGGTGTCGTTATAAACGCCAAGGGCAAGGATATTCACGTTGGCCTGCGTCTGGAACTCGGACTGTGTCAGGTTAATTGTCCCTGCGCTGGTGGCTTTGAGCTGAATCGTGGTCGGAGTCTGAGTGAGAAGGGCCCCCCCAGGCACCTGGCCTGCCAGCCCGATCTCGATATACGGGAAACTCGTCGACCCAAGGAAGTTTGCTGTCGGAGCCGCAGTGGCGGTGCACCCTGCCCCAGCCGCCGTGCAGTACGTCGCCGTGATCGGGAACGTACCGCTTGCCGCTAGAGGAGTGCAGACGCCTGCCGAAGTGCAGGTCTGTCCCAACCCACCAGTGTACGACGCGGTGCCGGGAGTGAGTACCACGTCTGCAGGTGCAGTCGACACCCCGGCTGGGAGCGGGTAGATCTCGTTCGTGCCGGTGATGTAGTTGATATCCGCAATCGACTGAGACGTCGGGACGGACTGGGACGGGGGAGCGCTCGTGAAGGTGAAGGTACTGCCTACGGCCACCGAGGCTGCCGAGGGCGTGATAACAGACGTCGTCTGCTGGACGCCGTAGCCCGTGAGGGCGGAGTACGTGGCCCAGTTCTGCGTCACGGTCACGGCCTGGGCCGACGCGGGCGTGGCCGTCACCAGCGCCGCTGTACCCAGTCCGGCGACGCCGATGAGCGCCGCCGCTCCGATGGCACCCAAGCGGGTGATCTTCTCTCTGAATGTTCGCATGGATCCTTCTTTCATCTATAGGTAGTGCATTGAGAACGATGAGCCCGACAGCTCGGGGTCTTGGTGCGCGATGCGTGGCGTCGAACGATCATCGGCACCGTAGCTGTGACCGGTGTGGTGGCCGGGTCGCAAGCCCCGGCAGCGGGCTGCGTATCAGCGTGGCGTCGAAAAGGAGGCTGGCGGCACGGATGGGCGACCCGACCGAACCGGGGGCGTCGTCGCACGCTCGATCTGAACACGAACGCAATGAGCGCATCGTCTCAACTCCCCCCCGGGGTTCCCCCCGCATCACCCGATTGGCCGGCCCTACCTACCCCGAAGCCACTGATCGGACCACCTATGTGATGCCGCTGAACTTAAGGGATCAGCAGGCCAAATGCAAGAGGCTCCACGCTCAGTGGCAGCCCTCCCACGAGCAGAGATGACCGCCCCCGAGAAGAGTTGAGGGTCTTGCCGCATGAATGTGGGGAGTCTCCCTGAAACGACCAGGGGGTTCTCGTTGTAGGACAACGATTGTTGGTGCGGCCGGTGGTGCCGGTCATCCGTACTCGTTTCCCGGTCGGTCTCGGGGAGCCGGCAACAAGGTCGCTGCGGTAGCCATCCACGTGACGCGTACGGGTGGTCTCTAGGTTCGGAGCTGCGAAGACAACCGAGCCCAGAAGACCGATCCCGTGCGAGCCACTACTGCATTCAAGCGCTTGATGGACCTGCCCGGGGTCACCGTCACCGACGTGGACTTTCAGCCGGCCAAGGTGGTGGTGACGGTGAGGTTGCGGCTCGGTGAGCAAGGCGCACAGGTGGGCGTCCCGCGGATTAGTGGGGGGCAGCGCAGCCACGATGGCCCGGAGGGTGGCGGCGACATCGAGGGCCTCGGTCGCCGTCAGGCTGGCGAGGGGTCGGCCCGTGGCGGCCTCCACCACGGCATCGAGGGCGTCGGTGATGGTGGTCACCTGTCCGCTCTCGCGGTTTCGGCCACCAGCGACACGATGGCGACCACCAGGGCGCTCGCGGGCGTCCCTTGGGGGATCGGATCGGCCTTGCCGGGGCGACCCGTCCGGCGCGATGGTCGGCCATCGGGGTAGTGGTCCCAGACGGTCGGCGCAGGGTCCTGCAATACGTCGGCCACGGCCTGAAGGTCATCGGCCAGGGGTCCGCCGTCGAGGGCGATCTGCGCGAGCTGGTGTACGACCTGTCGGCGTTCGCCGGAGGTGATCTGAAGGTCGCCATAGGCGCTGTCGATCAGGACGTCCACCTGTCGTGGATTCATCACTCGGACACCCCCAGGGCGCTCGAAAAGGGGCCTATTTCGCCCCGTGTGGCGTTGGGGCCGGTCTGGGGGGTCAATCCCCGCCCAGCTGGCCAGGATGGCGACCATATCGGCGTGGACCACGTCGGTGGGCAGGTGGAGTTTGCGGGCGATGACATCGACCACGGGTGGGGCCTCCACGTCCACCGGCAACGTCCGACCCCGAGGTCGGCGGCGAAGCTGGCGGCGCAGTTCCGCGGCCACCTCCAGCCGTCTGAGGGCTGCCTTGGCAGTGTCGAGGTCAGGCATCAGCGGCCTGATCGTGGACCAGCCAGAGAGGGCGCGATCCTGGCGGCACGGTGGGCCTCCAGCGCCACGTTACATCGCGGGCCGCCACACCGGTGCCGCACGCGGGACACCTGACCTCATCGTGACGGCTGAAGATCGACCGAATATCGCGGGACACTGTCGACTCTGAGACTCCGAGTTCGCGGGCGAGCATCTGTTGGGTGCCGCGGTGGAGGCCATTCGCAGCGACGAGTCCGGCCAGCTTCGCCTGCCTTTCAAGGGCCACCATCTGCCTCTGCCGGTTCCAGCGGGCGCGACCTCCCGCAGCCCGAATCGGGTCCGTTGCCCACCCGACACCGGGGGTCGCTCTCGCGCTCATCAGCGGAAACTGGTCCCAGGCTCATACCTTGGATCGTGGAGGGCTTCGACGGCCGCGTTCTTCGCACCCCGCAACGTGTCATGGTGCCCGCTTTCGGTTTGCTTCCCCTTGGCGTCGAGAATCGCCACGGCTGCAGCGGCGGCTAGTTCGGTGCGGTCGGTGAGCAGGTCCAGGCCCGACCGGATCAGGTCGGAACGGCGCACTCCCCGATCGTGGGCCAGCTGGTCGATTGCCGCGACCTGGTCTGGGGTCGCTCGGAAGGTCACATGGACGGCGATGGCGGTTGGCGAAAGGGTCACGTTCCCCACTGTGGCGTGACGGATCGGTGACTAGGAGACTGTTGAACAA
>PLIG01000133.1 GCA_003139255.1 Acidimicrobiaceae bacterium
CGTCAGTCGGCTTTTACACCAGTCGCGGGACGCCACCCGTCACGCTGCGCTTTTCACCAGGGTCCATAAACCATGCCGTCGTCGATTCGTCATCGCCCGTTCGGCAATGACTCATCGGTGAACTCGAGGAATGGACTGGGCGGAAGGTAGTCGGGCGGAATGTCGTCGACGCTCTTGTAATGCTGGACCAGAAGGACGTTCGAGAGGCCGTGCTCTTCTTCGAATACGCCACACAAGGAGAGGTCGCGGGCATCGGAGAACGCCTCTGTGAGCGAGACATCCCCATCTGCCAGCTGCACGCACCGGTACAGCGAGATGCGCGCGACGAGACAGTAGGCGCAGCCGTTGGGTGTCTCACCCACGAGTCGCCCAACCATGCAGTGGTCCTTGCCGTCATCTATGACGTAGATCGCCTCGTCTGCGACTCCGAGGCGGTGATGGACATACCCCGGCTCACCTGGCTCACAGGATCGGCTTGAGTGCATACGATCCTTCAGGGCCAGAAGAAGGGCTGAGGGGATGGTCTCCTCGGAGTCACCCTCTTTGACGGGTTCTGGCTCGAGCAGGAGCGGGCTGATCCCGATTGCACCCGGCGAGGCACCCGAGACAGATGAGATCCCGACGAGAGGGGGCGGCCAGTAGAGCTGATCGGGCTCGCCCTCATCCTGACCTTCGGGATCGGCCTCTTGCTCCCGCTCGTCTTCTTTGTCCTGATCCACTTCGGGCTCCCGGCTTCGATGTACCAGCGGGTTCACTCTTTCGCGAAGATGTTGAAGGAGCTGACCACCGCCGACGCGGTTACTCGGCTGTCGGCGCTGACAAACACGTTGTACAGGGTGCCGTCCCGAAAGACTTGGATGCCTCCGACCCAACCGGGACACGGGCCAGCCGGGGTGCTGCAGGGCTGGACGCCGGCGTCTGCCGGCTGGCCGTGCCAGGTCGTGAGCCGCTCGGGGACGTTGTTGAAGAAGTCGTGGATGATCCAGCGAGCGTGCTCCGCTGGGATCGCGGTCTGAGACACGCTCACGGTGACGTTGACTCGACCAGAACCTGGCAGGCGCAACGAGTAGGAGTAATAGGTCGCACCGGCTACCACGCTGTTTGGCGTCGGGCCGCTCACCGTGGGAAAGGGGACCTTCTGGTTCGGTGCGGCGGCGATCAGCATCTGGTGGCCGGCGGGACCAACGGTATAGGTCTGAAGTCGAGACGGGCCACCGCATGCGGCAGATGCCAATGCGAAGATCGTCGCCGCCGTGATCAGGACGGATCTCTGCGAACGCAGTCCCGCAGCCGCGCGTCGCTGGGACACCTCTTGCACAGTAGCAAGCAGACAGCGTTGGAAAATGGAGCGCCGGTATCGCTTGATCGCTCGGGCGGATCAGGGGGCTACACCAACCGCCACATCACTACGTGCGGCCCGATGTCAGGGTCTTCCCAAACGTCACCATGCTCCACGAAACCTGCTCGCTGATAGAGGTTCACCGCAGGCACACGGGCATTGCACCACAGCAGGCCTCCGCCATGCTCCGCCACATGTTGGACGGCCCGGCTAAGGACTGCACTCCCTATGCCGAGGTTGCGGACGTCCTCACGGGTAGCCATTCCCCGCACTCGCCATGACGGTGAATCAGCTGAAGCGTAAGTGTGGACAGAGAAAGGGGGACTAGCGGGCGCTACACGAACGGTGCCGACGATCTCTTCGTCTTCGTTGATCGCGGCGAAGGATCCGGTTGAAAGCTCGTCATCATCGGGTAGCGCCAGTTGGTTGATGGTCTCGTGCGGGCGCAGAACGGCCTGTCTGAGCTCCCAGGTCGCGCTCGCAGGGACTCGATCGATACGGAACTCCACGATGGGAAGATATCCCCATCGATACGGCAATCGTGCCAAGCCACCCCGACCATCCACTGAGCTTGTCCCCGGTAATCCGGACAACTTGATCTTGTTCGTACGTACACGATTCGGATATCGTGGTGAGCGATTTGGAGCGTGGAGAGCCAACTCCAGGCAAAGTGTGCGCCTACAGGGGCTCGAAAGCGGCGCTGAAATGGCGCAGGACTGCCGGGGCGCGGGCGATCTTCATTCCGCGCAAGTCCTCGCGCCGCTCCGCCACTTTGGTGACGACTTCGATCACGTAGTCGATGTGGCTTTGGGTGTAGGTGCGCCTAGGAATGGCAAGTCGCACCAGATCCATGGTGGCGGGTACCTCGGTTCCGTCCGGACGCAAGCCGAACATCACGGTGCCGATCTCGCAGCTACGCACGCCGCCCTCCACGTAAAGCGCGCATGCCAACGCCTGGCCCGGGTACTGAAGAGGCGGGATGTGGGGTAGCAGCGCCCGGGCGTCGAGGAAGATGGCATGGCCCCCGAAGGGGACCACCACCGGAACCCCGGCAGCCTCGAGTGCCTCACCGAGGTACTGGGTGGAGCGGATCCGGTAGCGCAGGTAGTCCTCGTCCACGGCTTCGGTGAGCCCCTGGGCCACCGCCTCCAGGTCCCGCCCGG
>PLIG01000116.1 GCA_003139255.1 Acidimicrobiaceae bacterium
CCTGAGCCTGGACCTGCGGATCATCGGCCGGACGTTGCGTACCGTCTTCGAAAACAAATCCCGCTAGCCGTTCCTCCCTCTCCGGTCTCGGTTCACCGGCGGCCGAATTGAGCCAAGACGCGGCGAAGGCACACGGCCACACAGCGACCGGCGATCCCTACCGCCACGACGGGCAGCAAGAGCCGCTCGGAATCGCAGGCGGTCCGGCGGGCGAACCGCCACAGCGACAGGTGGTGCGCGACGATCATCCGGTATGGAACCGCGGCAGTCGAGACACCAGCTAGATGGAGGACGCGTGCCGATGACTCGTAGCCAGTGCTCCATCCGGCCCTGGCGAGACGCCAGCAAAGATCCACTTCTTCGACGTACATGAAATACCGGTCGTCAAATCCGCCGACCGCCGAGAAGGCCTCGCGGCGAACGAGGAAACACGCACCAGTTACCCAGTCCACAGTCCCGGTTTCCGCCCGCGCTCGGTTTGCCTCTCGATAACGCCGGCTGTAGGAGTTGTTTGGGAGCAACACGCCCAGCGCCGCTTGGAAACTCGAACGACGAAGAGTCGGAAATGCCCGCCCGGACGGCTGCAGGTCCCCCGCTGGAGTTACGAGCGCCGGACCGACGAGTCCAAGCGACGGATCTTGCGCAAGGCGGTCAGCCATCGCGCTGAGGGCCCCAGTTTGTAGCACGAGATCAGGATTGCAAACGAGGAGCAGCTCGCCGGCGGTCTGGCCGGCACCGTAGTTCACACCGCCCCCGTAGCCGAGATTTCGGCCCGCGTGAAGCACTCGGACGTCTGGGTTGGCCGCCCCAAGGCCCTCAAGCGAGCCATCAGTTGACCCGTTGTCCACGACCACGATCGCTCTCACGCCCTCGCGCTCCAAACTCGCGACGCACTCGCTGAGGGCTGACCCGGCGTTGTAGTTCACTACGACGGCGGCGACCTCGTGGATCGGCAATTCGCTTGTCATCGGTGACGCGAGACGCTAGTCACCGGCGCCGCCAAAGTCCCAGCTATCGTTTGTCACGTGCGATCGGGTGTCCGCTTGAAGTGTTGCGGACCAGCAGACCCGAGCTGTGGAGCAGCGTCTGGCATGTTGGAGCCGGGCCGCGAGTTCGTGGTGCGCAATTCGTGAGCGGCGCACCAGATGTTCGGCTACGGGTGGCCCTCTTCCATGGGTTGCCGCCGGGCGGAGCGCTCCGGGCGCTCTACGAGGTGGTCAAGCGCTTCCCGCCGGACCTCCAGGTCGATCTCTTCACGGCTGATCTCGCGCCGGTTGACCGTTTCACCGATCTCGCCGCGGGAACATACCATCTCGACCTTTCCGGCTCGGTCGCGTCCACGAGGAGCTACGAGCTCCCAGGCGCGGCCCGTGCCCTCGCGCCTCGCCTCGGACGCATCGGCGCCTTCGTAGTGGGCGGGGAAGGAATGCGTCGTGTCCAGAAACAGATGGCGCGCGACATCAACCACGATGGCTACAACGTCGCATACGTGCATGCCTGCCGCTTCAGCCTGTCGGTGCCCATTGCTGAGTGGTTGACCGTGCCGTGCGTGTTCTATGCGCAGGAGACGCGACGAGTTGGGTTCGAGGCACAGCCACATCGCGTTTCACAACAGCCCAATCGTCAGGCGCTCATCCGGCTCTTGCGGCGTCCTTATGAGTCTGTGTGCCGACGCCGCGATCGGCGGGCGGTCGCCGCCGTCGACCGCGTATTGTGCAACTCACATTTCAGCGCAGACATGCTCACGGCTGCGTACGGGATCGACCCTGTCGTCTGCTACCTGGGCGTGGACGACAACGTATTTCGGCCGTCTGATGAACTCCCAATCGGGTCATCCGCGCTTTCGGCGAGTCCGTTGAGGGTGCTGTCGGTTGGGGCACTCCATCCGGTAAAAGGCCACGATCTGGCTCTCGCGGCAACTGCTCACGCCGCCAGCGCCACCTCGGCTCGTGGCGAGCTCCATGTCGTCTACGAACGCGAGCGACCCGGCTACGCGTCTGAGCTCAACGGGCTTGCCCGATCGCTCGGTATCGAGCTCCGCCTGCACCGGGGCATTCCAGACGAAAGTCTCGCCCATCTCTACCGGAGTGCTCAAGTCACAGTCTGCGCCGCGCGCCTGGAGCCGTTCGGCCTCACTGTCCTCGAGTCGACCGGCTGTGGCACGCCCGTCGTCGCTATAGCGCAAGGTGGCTACCGCGAGACCGTGATCGACGGTGTGAACGGATATCTCGCGGAACGCAACGCGGCTTCGCTGGGCGAGGGGATCATTCGAATCATGCGTGGAGATTTGAAGACCACACCAGCGGCTTTGCACGCCCTAGTCAGCCGTGACTGGAGCTGGGATGTCGCAGCCGAGAGGATCGCCGACCAGCTCCGCCTCGCCGCCTCGAAGCCGAAGAGCGGTGAACGGCCGGCATCGAGTGCGCCGACCGGGTCCGTAACGACCGAGTTCACAGGGCCGGCATCCACCAGCGCCGTACCTCACCTCAAGGAGGAGGCTCAGTGAACGCCAACACCTGCCGTTCGTGCGGAGCGGCCCTAGGCCGCACGGTGTTCGACCTCGGACTGGTCCCGCTTGCAAACGAATACCCGGCGTCCGAGCGCGAGTGCGAGACCGAGCAGCGATTCCCCCTGAAGGTCCGACTCTGCGAGCAGTGCTGGCTCCTTCAGCTCGAGGAGGCGGTACCTCCAAGCCGGCTCTTCTCCGACTACGCCTACTTCTCCTCCTACTCAGACACCTGGATGAGCCATGCAAAGCAGTTCGTCGACAGCTCTCGAGAGAGGTGGCAGCTCGACGAACGGAGCCTCGTCGTCGAAGTCGCTTCCAACGATGGATACCTTCTGCGTCATTTCGTAGTTCTGGGCATCCCGGTGCTCGGCATCGACCCGGCGGAGAACGTAGTCCCAACCGCGCTAGCGGCCGGCGTGCCGACCGAGGTGGGTTTCTTCGGATTGGACCTTGCCGAGCGACTCGCCGAACAGGGCGTGAGGGCCGATCTGGTGGTCGCCAACAACGTCTTCGCTCATGTCCCTGACACAAATGACTTCGCGGCGGGCGTCGCACGGGTACTTGCGCCAGAAGGGGTGCTCAGCATCGAGTTCCCCGAGCTTGCGACCATGTTGCTCGGCACCCAATTCGATCAGATTTACCACGAGCACGTGTTCTACTTCTCGCTCTTGTCGTGCGAGTCCATTCTTCGTCGCAACGGCCTACGCGTGATCGATGTCGAGCGTCTGGCGACTCATGGGGGAAGCCTTCGTGTCACCGCGTGTCACAACTCGGCAGGTCACCGGGAAGAGGTGCCGGTCAGCCTCAAGCGGGAGGAGGAGCTACAGCTGGGCTTGGCGGGCACGGATGCGTACGACGCGTTCGCGTCCGGGGCCAATCGACGTGCCGCCTCTGTGCGCTCCTTCCTGGAGAGCGCTGCGGCGAACGGAAAGAGGGTCGTGGGCTACGGTGCCGCCGCGAAAGGCAACACGCTGCTCAACTATTGCGGAGTCTCCACGCGAGAAGTCGCCTACGTGGTCGACCGAAGCCCGCACAAGCAAGGGCATTTCCTCCCGGGCACCCACCTTCCCGTCTTCGCTCCCGAGAAGCTCCTCTCGGATCGTCCCGACTACGTGATCGTGCTGGCTTGGAACCTGCTCGACGAGGTGCAGGCCTCGCTCCCCGAAGTGCGCGAATGGGGGGGCTCCTTCGTCACGACGATGCCGAGCCTGACGGTGCTCGCATGAGCATCGTCGAGACGGACTTGCCTGGAGTGTTCCTGATCGAGCCCGAGCTAGTCGCGGACCGGCGCGGGTTCTTCGCACGGCTGTACGACGAGAAGGAGCTTCTAGGTCTTGGCATCGACGCCCGAGTCGCGCAGTACTCCATCGCGTTCAACGACTCCACGGCCACGATCCGGGGCTTGCATTATCAACAAGCGCCTAACGGCGAGACAAAAGTAGTGAGGTGCACGGCAGGTGTGCTCTTCGACGTGGTCGTCGACCTTCGGCCAGCTTCACCGACACGGCGCCGGTGGGTCGGCTTCGAGCTCAGCGCGTCGAATCGAAAGACCCTCATCATCCCGCCGGGATGTGCGCACGGCTACTTGACCCTGATCCCCGCCACCGAGGTCGCCTACCTCATCTCGGTGCCCTACGTGAAGACCGCGCAGCGTGGGGTCCGGTGGGACGACCCGGTCCTCGCGATCTCATGGCCCCGCCCACCGCTCGTGATAGGGGAGCGGGACGCGGCCCTACCGTTCCTCCAGCTGTGATCTCCAGTACCGGACGATGTCGTCAAGCATCTGGCTCCGCGACCTCGACGGTCGCCACCCCGCCTCATTGACGAGTCTCGTGTTGTCACCGACAACCGTGTCAGGGTCGCCCGATAGTCGCGTTCGCGCACCGAAATGAAGGAGCTCGAGAGATCCGCAGCGTGACGCCATGTCCGCGATCAGGTCTTTCAATCTGACACCGTCGCCCGAACACAGGTTGACCGGACCGATCATGTGAGCTCCGGACACCGCCACGAGCGCGGCAGCGACATCGCGGACATCCAGGAAGTCGCGCACCTGGGTCCCGTCGGTCAGATCAAGGGGGGATCTCCCGAGAAGCGCCCGCGTTACGAGGGGCAGGAGCCGGCCGGGGT
>PLIG01000228.1:0-3597 GCA_003139255.1 Acidimicrobiaceae bacterium
GGTCGCGATCGCCGGCCAGGGCAATGTGGGGCTGCCCATTGCCATGCGGGCGGTCGAGGTGGGATACAACGTGGTCGGCTATGAACCCGACCCGACCAGGGCGAAGCGCTTGTTCTCGTGTTCCTCGTACGTCGAAGACGTGTCCGACACAGTCTTGTCGGCGGCACTCGCTAGTGGGCGGTATAGGCCTTCCGACGCGATCGAGTCGTGCGAAGGGTTCGACGTGGTCGTCATCACGGTACCCACTCCGCTGACCGAGGGTGCTCCCGATCTGTCCTACATCGAACGCTCGGCTCGGGAGCTGGCCCCGTAGGTCCGTCGGGCTCGACGGTCATCCTCGAGTCGACCACGTACCCAGGTGCCACCGAGGAACTCCCCGTGCCGATCCTCGAAGCGGGTTCCGGATTGACCGCGGATCGAGACTTCTGGGTCGGCTACAGCCCCGAGCGGATCGNNCTTCCAGAACACCCCGAAGGTGATCTGGGAGGAGTACATGCCCTCTCGGCGCAAGACCGAGCCCTTCTCGCCATCGGGGGTGGCGTCGCACTCGGCAAGGATCGCCAACTTGTACTCGGCGGGGAATCTCCGTCGAACTGGTCGGGCGGCCGGCTCGATCTCGGGCACGCCTCCATTTTGGGCGCGAACGTCCAGCAGCGCAGTAGGAAGTGACTTCAATCAGGTAATCCGTTCTNNCCCTACGAAGGAAGATCCGCAGTAGCGGGCGTCTCACTCAATCCTGACAGATAGGGATCGCCGTCCGCTGGAATGCACAGGTAGCACTGTCGACGGTGTCCTATTCGACCGTGACGAACAGCGAAGCGTACTCGCGACCCAGCGTGCTCGGACCTCGGACAAGCCACCTTGGCCCTGCTTCAGCTCTTGCCCACCAAGGACATGCCGCCAAGATAGTCACTCGGACACCGAGCGCCACATCTACGGGTACACTCAGAGCCTGAGAATGCACCCGTAGATGCGTTGGGGGGGGGATGACTCCAGTCAGCTGCGGACTTGAGTGCAGGCCACATGAATCGCGGGCACTGTGTTGAGATGTGCACGTTTACTGCCTCAAGAGTTCCCACCGATCACATCGGGGAACTCCCGGCTAGCTGTTCAAGAAAGGGCGAGACATTGCCAACGAAGAGGACCAAACAGGACGCGCTTGCGCACGGAAGCATGGCGTTTCTCAACCCCTTGTACATATATTCGGTATTTTGGACGGTGGTTCTTCTTCTCTATAGTCTTGGATGGTCGACAATCTACGAGCCATTACAACCGGGACTCCTCGTCTTCTTTTCGGTGACGATTGTGTTGTCTGCGATGCTTGGCCTAATCCTGCAGAATCGACTGAACTTCCATCGTATTAAAGAGCCTCGGATCGATGAAACGAAGCCGTCGAATACGGTTACCCGGATTATCGTTGCAGGTTACTTCGCTGAGTTTCTATATGTCGGGCACGTCCCGTTGATTGACGATTTAATCTTGCACAGCGGCTACAAGTATGGGCACTTCCCTGGAATTCCCGTATTCGATGTCCTCCTCGTTACGTTCTCAGTATTCTACGCCGTGTACTTAGCTTATCAATCTACACGAGCCGCGGGCCGGCGTTGGCGCGCCTTGGTGCTGCAGTTCTTTGTTATCGAATCCATGTTTATTCTTTTGCTAAATCGTGAAGCCTTTGTCCTTTGCCTTCTGATGGCGACGTTTATCTTGCTCAGCACTACTAAGCTAACGGGAAGACGGATTATGGCGACGTGTCTATTCGCCTTCGTCGTGATGTATCTCTTCGGTTGCATTGGTAATATGCGGGAAGGCTTCTCGTACTCGGATAACTCATACATTATCGAATTGTCAAACGTTTCGACAAGCTACCCACATTGGCTGCCAGGTCAGTTTTTGTGGACTTACATGTACCTTGTGAGTCCTTTAGGTAATCTGAATGCGCTCGTCGCGCACATGGCGCCCACATCTGACCTCAGTAGCATGACTGTCAACCTGCTCCCTGACTTCATCTCTAAGAAGATGGCATTTTTCAATCCATCTACCCCTCTAGTGAGCGGCTACTTTACCGTCTCAACGGGATATGCATCCGCCTGGAAGTTCAACGGATACATGGCGCTCTATTTAACCTATGGGGCGTTACTGCTCTTTGTCTTGGTAGCTATCCGAGCGACGCGCGCCTCTCTGGAAAAGGTGTCCCTAGCGATCGCATGCGGTGTGGTCGTGTTTATGGTCTATACCAATGCACTGGCTTATTCAGGGGTTTCGTTCGCCTTAGCGTATCCTGCTTTGGCGTTTGCTTTGGCGTTCCCAGTCCCTCGCTCGCCTCGCCTAGCCCCGTCTTCCGCACCCGAATCGGGTTACCCCTCCTTGCATTCTGGCCAGGGGAGTGAGACGTCGAGCAGGGCGAGGATGACCCGCTGAACCTGGGTGAGCCGGTCGAGAACCAGACCGCTGGATGTGTAGGTGACCGAGAGGCCGTCGAAGGCGGCAAGGGCGGCACAGGCAGTCGGTTTGGCTGCCCGGCCTTCAGGCGGGATACCGGGCAGTGCCACTCCGTCGCCGAGCGCGGCGCGTAGCTCGGCTTCGATCAGCCCGAGGATGAGCAGCGCGATGCCGATGAGCGCGATGAGGGCTTCGATGCGGTCGTCGTTGAGCAAGACGACCGGTCGGACCCGACGGGTCTGTTTGACGTCGCGGTGGCGCTGCTCGACGATCCACTGATCCTTGTAGATCCCGAGCACGTCGAGGACATCCAGCCGGCCACCTTGTGGGTCGGGGAGGTTGGTCGCCAGCGCGTAGAGCCCGTCGAGGGCACCGGCAGCAGTGATCGCGTCCTCGTCGCGTCGCCAGGTGATGACCGGCTAGGCTGCCCGGGTGCCGGTCGTCACGGTGATGAGGCCGGCGACCTTTCCGGTGAGGATCTGGGCGACTTTGGTATCGACCTCTTTCCTCGTCTTGTAGTAGCGACCGCCGAGCCCGTTGCGGATTCGGCCCAGCGCGTCTTCTGCCTTTGCAGGCGCGCACTCACGAACGTCGGCGACCGAGGTGGCTTCCTCGGAGGAGAAGATGTAGGCAACCCGCAAGTCGTGGTGTGTGCCGTCTTCGGTGGTCACCGGGAACGGGCGCAAGAGCCCCTTCCATGCCGTGCGGCGAGCGGAATCGAGCCGTTGCTCCCGGAAAGAGACGTAGTCGAGGGACTTGAGCGTGTCGAGGCCGCCTGGGACATCGGTGGCGAACCGCTCCGCTCCGCCCAGCCGGTGTCGGCCCGAAGGGGCACCACAAAGCCCACGTGCTTCGCATCGGCGGCGCAGAGGTGTCGGCTCGGCTTCGGCCGTTGGCGCCACACCGATGGCGCGCAGGTGTTCAAGTACTGGGGCCAGCGATCTTGAAGATCTACACCACCGGTAGTGAGCGTGAGATTCGCCATGCCTGCTTCAATCCTTCCGTCTTCCACATGTCGGTATGGACTGCCGAGCCGTGGGTGAATGGGTTGATCCCCTGTTCAACGCAGTCTGGATTTTGGTGAACCAGGAGCTCCATCCTGAAATCGGCCACCATCTTGTCCCGAAACTCGTACATGGCCTGGAACTTCCAGGT
>PLIG01000228.1:3614-11747 GCA_003139255.1 Acidimicrobiaceae bacterium
CCTCGAGGCGCTGGAGGTGGGTCAGCCCGTGGGGCGCTATCGCGCCCGTCGGATTCGTATCGCCTTGGTCCGCACGCTTCTGGTTCATCTGCCAGCCCATTCTCGAGTTGTTCATACCTCGCCGATGAATCAGCTGTCTATTATCTGGGAAGCAGCTGGGAGCACTCAGCCACTGCGACCGTCGAACTGGAGTTCCGCGGACTTGCAAGATTTGCCTCTCCTGGTACGGGACCAGCAACAATCCGTCAAATGCCGATCATCCGTCCACTGATTCGTTCGACGGTTGAGGTGAACGTTCGGTCACCGGTTCCTCGGCTCGCTACCGGGCGACCATGTCGGCAAGGGTTGCAGGTTCCGCACGATTGTGCCTGGCCAACATATCGGCAAGCGATATCGGATCGGCGGTACCGCGATGGGCAAACATTTCGGCCAGGGAAATCGGTTCCACCAGACTTTCACGGGCGAACGCGTCGGCAATGGCAATCGGTTGCCCATCGTCGTGGCGGGAGAGCATGTCGGCCAACGATAGCGGCGTCGCGGCTTCTTCGGATCCGAATCTTTTGGTCGCCCGGGAAAAAATGAGGCTCTCCTGACTCATCTGTGGGTCGATGCTTGGTGCTGCGGACCGATCAGTTGCTCCACTCCGCTTCGACCACGGCCTCTCGACCGAACCCGGGAGTTTCGCTACCGGGGACCCTGGCGTCTCCCCGGACCGGACTTGCACCGGCTGGCTGTCGCAAGCTTGGCGCTCGGTTACGCCATGATCACTCCTTTGTGCTCATGGCGCCCGTGCTGCTGGACGCACGTGGATTGAGGCTGACCTCCTCAGCATCCCCGTTGGATGGTCAACGCCTTGGCCAAGGCACCCCACTCGTAGGCGACATCGTGGACCCACCCAACCACTGTGCCCGGAGCTGCCGGGTCGATCAAGACTGTACCGTGGTAGCAGCGTTCGAATCGCAGGCGGGCCCGGAGTGTCTGAGTCGTCCCGGAGACCACGATGATCTGGCTCCAATGCCGCTCGGACGCGAGCATTGCCACATACCGCGCCTCCCCCTGGGTGGTTTCCGGTGACGGAGCGAAGCAGACGATCGCGACACCTGGGATGCGATACCGGCACGCCGATGGGTAGGGGGTAGAGATGAGCAACGTCGGTGCGTGGCCCTCCGAGGCCAGCTTCAATCCCTTCGTCAGGCGAGCGTCTCCGCCCCCGAGTACGACGATGGCATCGGATTTCCGGGGGGTGTCGGTGCGGGGCCAGACGAACAGAATGGCCGAGAGCACCACGAAGGCGACCACCACAACGCCTGCGGCGATGAGCGGCCGCTTCCACGGTGGTCGCCTCGGGCGTCGCCTCGGCCATTCCATGTGATGGCAACATAATCGACCCGGCCTTACCGGTCACAGGTACTTGGCATGGTCGACCGTCGGGACCCGGTGACGCGTGTCGAGCACCTGCCAGGCCGATGCGGCCACGAGCTTCCAGCCGAATTCGTCGTGGTCCGTCGTTACCACTACCAGGTCGGCCGCACGCAGCTCCGCGCGGGTGAGTGCCGCCGGCACGATGCTCAAGGGAAACTGCTCTTCCGCCACGTAGGGATTGGCGGCGTGGACGTCCGCTCCAAGTGCAACCAGGCGGTCATAGGGCACCGGCACGGGAGAATCCCGCACGTTGACCATCCCCCCGTTGGCCGGACACCTCGAATAGGAGGTAGTCATGCCAGGTGTGACCGAAGAGAAGCCAACGCCGGTTCGCCGGCGAAGGAGATATCCGAAGGAGTTCCGTCGGGATGTCTGTGCCCTGGTCCTCGACCAGAAGCGCAGTGTGGCCGACGTGGCCAGAGAGCTCGGCCTCGTCGAACAGACGGTCTACACCTGGGTCCGCCAGGAGAAGATCGACCGGGGCGAAGCTGAAGGCCTGACCAGTGAGGAACGCGAGGAGCTGGCCAGGCTCCGCCGGGAGGTGAAGCGCCTGTCCGTCGAGCGTGAGCTGCTCAAACGAGCAGTGGCCTTTTGGGTGAAGGAGGGCGACAAGTGACCAGGTATCGCTGGGTCGCCTCCCAAAAGGCCGATGACTTCCCCGTCAAGATCGCCTGTGAAGTGGCCGAAGTGTCGCCGTCGGCCTTCTACGAATGGGCGGACAAAGAGGCCGCCGGCCCGAGTGAGGCCGAGATCGACGAGGCCTACCTGATCAACCTGATCATCGACATCCACGCCGACACCGACCAGACCTACGGCAGCCCCCGGATGGCTCCAGAGCTACGTCGGAGGGGCTACTGCGTCAACCACAAGCGAGTTGAACGCCACATGCGGGACAACGACATCGTCGGGGTCACCGAACGAAAGAAGGTGCGCACCACCCTGCCCGCCGGAGGCGCCCCACCGCTGGCCGACCTGGTGGAGTTCTCCCTGATCGGGCTGCGGCCGACCTCGGTCGAGGACCGTATCGAGCCGGGCCACTGCGAAGGGGACCTCATCATCGGCGCAAAGAACGCCTCTGCGGTCGTCACGCTGGTGGAGCGCACCAGCCGGTTCAACCTGCTCGGCGACCCTCCCGACGGACACGACGCCACCTCCGTGCTTGCCTGTCTCATCGAGCTCCTCGAACGGATCCCTTCATCCATGCGACGGACACTCACCTCGGACCAGGGCCGGGAGATGGCCCGACACCACGAGCTGGCCGGAGCCGTCCACATCGACGTGTTCTTCGCCGAGCCCCACTACCCCTGGCAGCGGAGGACCAACGAGAACTTCAACGGTCTGGTCCGCCGGTATGTCGGGAAGGGCACGAACCTCTCCGCCTACTCCCAGCAGGACCTTGACCGGATCAGTCTCCGCATCAACACCATGCCCCGCCGACTACACCGCTGGGACAGTGCCCAAGACCGCTACGATGCCGCCGTCGTTGCGCTGACCGCTTGAAATCGCCATGCCACGTCGTAAACAACTTCTGAAATTGCGCGCTCATCTTGGTGGTTGTGCGGCGCTCGGACCACGAATCATCGAAACCAGGAGGGACCGCCCGCCTTGCCGCAAGAGGAGAAGACCGAACGCGCAACTGAACCCGCCGCCGAGGATGAGGCCGGAAATGAGTCGAACCCATCCGACACCGAACTCGAGTGTTGGGCTCGTGGCGAGCGCTGCGGTGGCACCGCCAATCGCAGCTGCGACCAGCGCCTCGAGAACTGTTCGCCGAGCAACTCCTTTGGAGAACTCGTGGCGTACGATTGCGGGGAAGACGAACACGTTCGACAACGCAATGGTGCCAAGGGTGGCGTACGCGGCACCGATGGGTCCCATCACAACGGCGAATACCATGGTGAGGACAAGATTAGCTGCCGCCTCGACACCGACGAGCCATATGAAAACGTTCTGTCGACCTCGGGCAATGAGCAGAAGACTCAGTCCGTGCACGGGTACGTTCGCCATCCAGATGCAGCAGAACACCACAAGGACAGACTCGGCGAGAGCGGAGGAGTGGCCGGTTACGGCCACGACCACATCAACGCGCAGTACAATCAAAACCGCGAACATCGCGCCGGCTACGAATGCCACTACTCGTGTAAGAAAGCGGGTAGCAATCTCTTGGCCGCCCATGTCGGTCGTTCCAGCCAGAAGTGGGTACACGGTGTCGTAACCAATGAAGAGCAGCGCTGTCGCTTGTGACGGCACGATCCATGCAGCGCGATAGAACGCGACGGCTGCAGGAGTTGCTACGGCACCGACGACGATGAGGTCGGTTGCAGAGATGAGTTGCCCAGCGACTGACACGACCAGAAGGGGCGCAGCAAACGACGCAACGCGGCGGATGTCGGCCCAACCAACCAGTCGCGGGAAGAGTTGGAACCAGAGTTCATGTCTCCGGACCCACCAGGCACAGTATCCCTGAGAAACTAGAACACTTGCCAGAGCGCCAGCACCAAGGGCGGCAAGATGCAGATGACCGATTGTGGCGACGACGATAGTGATTTCGACACCGGTGCCTGCAAGTCCCCCAATGGCAGGAACATGAAACTGACGTCGTCCGACCGGGATGCCCGAAAACGATGAAGTGCCGAGATTTAGTGCGATCGAGAGTCCCACCAACAACACCATGAGCACCACTTGCTTCCCGGCAATGGAGTGATTCTGCCTTGTAATGACCAGAATCATCGCGACACCGGTGGCGATCAGGACCGCGAAGCCCCATGCTGCATATGTGGCGTGAGCAACTTTGATGTCACTTTGAGCTCGGTTTCGTTCATCGTCAGTGAACAAGACAGAGTCGCGAGCCGTACACCGGATGACGAGAAGCTTCAGTCCAAAATCGACGGTGCCGAACACCCCGAGCACCGTGGCCGCCAAAGCGTAGAGCCCGTATGTTGATGCTCCGAGGTGCCGAAAGGAGAAACCGAGTAGATAGAGGCCGCCCAGTGCGGATCCTCCTGCGTTCAAGTACAGCCAGGCGGCATTGCGACCGAGGCCGGTGACCTGGAGTGCGCCCGGTTGCACCCCTTCATCGGGCCCAGAGGGCGACGGAAGCGTAGTCACGTTGTGACTTGAAGCGTCACGTTCGTCGGCTGTTGATTTGACGTGCTCACGGACAACACGTTCGTATCGCGGAAACTACAAGGAGGGTAGGGGATGCGTACATCACGTCAGCGTTCAAGTAATTCCGCAGTAGATCGCTCAGGCGGCGAATTCCAACGGTCGTCGCAACGGACCGGTCATGATGACCGGGCTACCCCGAGCGACGCACCGTTGGAATTCGCCAAGGTTCTCGACGCCATCGTGATCTTGGATCGTGTGCGGTGCCTGCTGCATATGTCCCATATCAACCGCTGGACCGGTCACGGCCGTCCCTTGTTCTGCCGACGGCGCTGTCTCATTCTCCCCGCCAGTTGACCCAGGCAGTAGACGCGTACCGCAAGTCGGTGACGTAGCGAGAATGCGCTCTCGGCCCCCCCTGTCGAAGCTGTCAGGTCATGACGGCGGTAGAGCATTAGCGGCTTGTCGATAATGGCCACATCGAAGTAGAGTTCCGCGACAACCGTGATCCAGTAATCGTAAGCACCGAGTGAAGATCGGGACGGCAGCGGCAGCGCGATGTCGAGCACTGACCGGCGCATGGCCATCGCAGCACCGATGTAACGGGTTCGGAGCAGGTTCGGCACGAAGCCCGGACTGACCCCGTATAGCCGGAAGTGCGACGGATCGACCTGCCGAAGATCCTCGTCGACGATCACCACGTCCGAGACGACTAAGTCGTGCTCGATCAACGACTCCACCATCGTCGAGACCTTGTCAGGGAGCCAAACGTCGTCTTGGTCAGCAATGAAGATCACATCCCCGGCTGCCCGCATCAGCGCTTTCTCGAAATTCTTGCTGTAACCAAGGTTCCTAGCGTTCCGGAAGATCCGGATCCGGGGGTCAGCGTATGCCTCCACGAGGCTCAGCGTTGCGTCCGTGGAGCAGTCGTCTGAGACGACCACCTCATCTTTAGGGCCCAATTGAGTGAGAATCGAATCGAGCTGTTGCGTAATGAATCGCTCGCCCTGATAGGTCGCCATGCACACTGAGATCTTCACTCCGTCTGCCATTCGCCAGCTTCCGCGTTCCAGCGCTTGGTGACGCGTGCCGGGATGCCAGCCACGATACAGGCCGCCGGGAAGCTTTTAGTGACCACTGCGTTTGCGTTGACGATGCACCCGTCGCCAAGGGAGCCGCCAGGCAGGATACAGACGTTCTCACCTACCCACACGTTGTGGCCGATGGACACCGGCCGGACGTGACGCGGCCGGAGGTTCGGATCGGAGTCGGGCCGCGACTGGTCACTTCCCTGATACGTCCCGTGGGACGTGTCCGAAATGAAGATGTGAGAAGCCATGAGGCAGTTATCCCCTATCTCGACGCGCTCACTGGCGACGATATGGACACCGTCGCCCATTCGGCAATCGCGCCCGATCCTAAGGGTTGTGCCTGGCTGAGTGCCTCCGCCCAGGTCGAAGCGGCACCAATACCCGGTGGTCAGGCCGCCTCCGAAGATCATGTGTCGGCGGCCCCTGACGAACACGGGGCGGCGCACAAGCCGGGCACCCGGGAATGAAAGTCTGGTGAGAGCAAGGGCGTAGCCGGACCGGACAACCTCGCTGACGGCATACCGACTCACCGATCAATCCCTTCCCCGGAAATGATTTCCTCAAGCCAGCAGTCAATGCCGTACTTCCGATAGATGGCTGGCTCCAGGACCTGTTGCGGCTGGCCAATGAACAGCTTGAGTGCTTCGACGTCGAGATGCGCAGCGTCCAGCACAAGCACACGGGACGGATCGTAGAACGGATAGTTCCTCACGTCAGAGTTGGTCGTGATGAGTTTCCGGCGTGCACCCAGCGTCTCGATCGTACGTATCGTCAGGCCGGATTGAACCGCGTGGCTGACGTCGAGGACGGCGCACGACCTGCGCAAGACGTCAACGTAGTCGACGACCGGAAGTGGGCTGAAGTTGAACTCTTTGGCACGAGCGCGCCGAAAAGCATCGGACTGCACTTTATTGTATGCGAACCGCAATGGGTTGAGGTATAGATAGGAGTAGACCCGAATGCCCGCCGCGCTGAACTCAGGAATGAGCGACTTCATGAGACTGTACCGGTTGGCGTGGGCAGTGCACACGTTGACGATGTCGTAGTCGAAGGATTGTCGACCTGCGGTACCAACCGCGCGATAGTCGTGCGTATAGAATAGCGGGAGTAACCGGAAATCGCGGTGAGCTTGCGCGTCGGCGGCATCGAATGTATATCGCCGATCGAAAAGTGCGAAGAACTCCAAGACGCGTGGGTAGAGTTCGATCGGATCCCACAGATACAAGACGAACTCGGCCTCCGGATGTTGACGCCGCAGTTCCTCGATGAACTGTGGGGTGAACACCTTGCCGTTGACGACCAGGATGATGTTGTAGCGATTCGCACGCGTCTGCTGGAGGATTGTCTGGAGGTAACGTCGAATGATGCCATCAACGAACTGTGGCCGGACGTAGATCGCCCCCTTGAGAAAGGGGTTCTCCCCTGGGCGATCGTTGAAGTAGTCGACGTCGTACCCGCGAGTACGAAACGCCGCGATGATGTGCTGGTAGTAGCCAAAGAACGGTGTTCCCAAGAAAAGGGCTCGCTGCATCTACTCTGTTCCCCTTGTTCTGGGCGCCAAGTCGCACACGTTGGCTGGCCCCGCCAAGTATAGGTGGTCGTCATCCAGGGCCTTTTCAAAGTCGGAGTCGCAGGGTTGTGACCAGCGGCGTTGAGGCGAGTGGGTCGCATTGGTCGGCTTCGCATCACCTGCACTGTCGTGTGGATCCCGTGATCGGTTCATCGGCTGATCCCAGGAGATCCAGATCCGGAGGCTCTGCTTCATAGCTTCGAACCAGCGATTCTGCATGCTGTTGACCGGACCCCAATAGCTGATCAACTCGCTATGNNGAGTCCGCTGTGTCGTCGGTTGCTGTTGTAGTCGATCCGCCAGGCCTCGGTCAGGACCTTCGCCTCGAGCAGGCTGTCGAAGAGCTGGCCGTTGAGGTGCTCGTCACGCAGCCGTCCGTTGAACGACTNNTCGATCCAGGCGTTCTGCCAGGGTGACCCCGGGTCGATGAACAAGGTGCCGGCCTTGTTGAACCGGCACCAGTCGGCCACGGCGTTGGCAATGAACTCGGGCCCGTTGTCGAAGCGCAGGTTGACCGGTGCCGGACGGTCGGTGGTGATCCTCTCCAGGCACGCCACCACGGCGTCGGCGTCGATGGAGCGCTCGACCTCGATGGCCAGGCACTCCCGGGTGAACTCGTCGATGACGTTGGGCAGCTTGATGGTCCGGCCGTCGGCGGTTTGGTCGAACTGGAAGTCGAGGGCCCAGACCACATCGGGCCGGATCGGGCACATGGTCCCGTGCCAGGAGAGGCAAATCTTGCAANNACCCACCTCCAGCGCCTCGAGGGCGAGGGCATCCATATCCTGCGGGAGGCGGTGGCCGAGAGCGAGAACCCGGTGATGCTCTACTTCATCGGCAAGGACAGTTCGGTGACGGTCCACTTGGCCAGGAAGGCATTCCACCCCTCGGCCCCTCCCTTTCCTCTCCTCCATGTGGACACTACCTGGAAGTTCCAGGCCATGT
>PLIG01000015.1 GCA_003139255.1 Acidimicrobiaceae bacterium
ACCAGGTCGACACGACAGGCGGCCCGAGGCCGTGGACCGTCGTCACCGTCTCCGAGTTCTTCGACCCCAGGGTTGGCACCTTCGTCAAGCGTGCCTATTCGGGCGCCGGCTGGTGCATCGGGGCCGACCTGGGTCGGGTATTCGGTCTGGTTGCTGAGCACGTCGTGCCCCGACGGGGGAAGAACGCTGGCTCGTGGGATCTCTGGCTTCCCGGCTGGGGGGCTGTGGGCGACAGGCAGAACGTGCGTCGGGCATCCCCACNNACCGCCGTGCCGGGTGGCAGGTCGAGTTCGGGCCGTGTGAACGGGGTAACGGCAAGTACGACGGCCGGCGCCCCTGGCATGGTGCGTTCGACGACGTTCTCTCTCTTGCCTATGCCCTCGACGCTGATCGGGGCGCCGACTTCGCCGAGCACCGGGAGAACTTTGGTCTCTCCCCGGTCGACATGCCCATAGCGGTCACACTCGACGCCGACGGGGCAGCGGAGGTGGCCACCGCGGTCGCCGCCGTGCACGAGCTGGTCGTCGTCCTCGACGAGCGCTCCGCCGACTGGTTCACAACTGCTCGGGATCGGGCAGAGGGGCGTGGCCGCCTCGATCTGGCCCGTACGGTCTCCTCCGGGGGCATCGCCGCTCAGATCGTCACCCGTGCCGGCATCCGGGCACCCATGTTGACCTTCGGCCTCGACGAGGACGAAGCCGACGACGAAGCGAGAGCGTGGACCGAGAGCTTCCATGGTGGGTGGATCGATGCCGATCCCCGCCTGCTCGGGGTTCCGCATTCAGCGGTTGCCGGCGATGTCTCGTCCTGCTTCCCCCTGGTGGCCCACCTCGTCGGATGGTGGGACCTGCTCTGTGCTGACCGGATCGACCGGCGGAACGTCACAGCCGAGCTGCAGCGTCTCTGCGAACGGGCGGCGGTAGACCCGACCGTGGTCCTCGACCCGGCCGTGTGGCGGCAGTTCGGGTGCTGCCTGGTCGAGGTCATCCCCGCCGGTGAGGTCTTCCCAATCGAGGTCGAAGACGAGGGGCGCCCGGATGGTCGCCTGGAGTTCGTCCCGGTGTTCTCGCCCGATCGCCCACTGCACTTCTCGGCACTCGACGTGATCGCTGCCGGCGTGGCGGGCAAGGTCCCCGAGATCGTGGAGGCGATCGCCTACGTCCCCTCTGTCCGCCGCCAGTCCGGGCTACGCCGCCGGGTCCCGATCCTGCGCGGTCTCATCGTCGACACCGAGGTCGACCCGGTGGTCTCGCTCGTGGCCCATCGTCGAAAGGCCAAGGATGGCGGTGATCCCATCCTCCCCGGCACGCTGCGGGTCCTGGTCAACTCGCTGGTCTTTGGGAACTTCTGCCGATCCGACGAGGTGTTGGAGAGAGACGGCCGGCACGGATGGGTCCATAGCGAGCGACCCGGACCCCTGGCCTGCCTCCCGATAGCGTCGTCGGTCACTGCAGGATCGCATCTTCTCCTGGGTGCCCTCGACCGCATGGTCCGGGATAGGGGCGGCATCGTCGCCTACCGGAACACCGACTCGTCGATCATCCCGGCGACCCCGGACGGAGGAGACCACGAGCTGTCCTGGGACGAGGTCGATGAAGTGTTCGCCGCGTTCGATCGGTTGTCGCCGGATCCTGGGTGGTCGGTATGGAAGCGTGAACAGGGTGGGGCCGACGAGCCGCTGCAGAGTGTCGTCTACGGCGTGAATCGCCACGCCGAAACGGTGGGAGACGAGATCGTCGATCTGACCGAGACTGATCTCGGGGGCACCTTCGTGGATCCCCCCGCCCTCCACGGCAGGGCACCGAATGGCTATCGGAATTGGTCCTTCGCCGCCGTCGAGAGAGAGATCGCTTACATGATCGCCCGCCAACGTGACCCCGACAACGCTCTCCGACCCGATGCGGTGTGGGATAACGGAGACGCGCTGCCGTTCCCTGCACTGAGGCGGCTCATGGTCAAGACGCCCGAGATGGCGAAGCAGTTGCCCGCCTCCCTCGGCGCGCGACCGGGGACCCGGTACGTCCGGGCTAGCGGACCGTGGTGGAGTGTGATGTCAGGCCATCGGACCGTGGTGGCGCTCGATCCGGGTGGCGACCTGGTCGGGTGGCAGGGACTCGACTGGTTCGATACCCGCACCGGACTCCCGGAATCGGTCTCGACCGATCCCATGGAACTGGGCTCCTTCATCCTCGAACCCCTGGCCGAGCGTGGCACCGAATGGTCACGTGCACCCAAGGGCGAACCGATCGAGTCGGTGGTGGTCGAGCCGGATCTGGTCGCCCATGTCGGCCGGGTGTCCGGAGTCATTGACGCCGCGGGCGATGGACTCGGCGACCTCCGCAGCCGGCGTCCGGTCCATGAGGATGCCGACCGAGCCACCTACGTGCAGAGAGCGGCCGGGGAGATGGGGCCGTGTGCGTTCGCCCGGATGACTGATCTCCCGACCAGCGTGGCCGAGCGTGCCTCTCAGGGCAAGCCGATCTCGGCCAAGAGCGTGGACAAGGCACTCAAGGCGAGAGAAGACGGATCCGCACGGACCTGTGCCCTCGATGGCTGTGACAAACCGGTGGTCCGTGCCGGAGCGAAGTTCTGCACGCCACGTCACCAGAAGATCGCCGGGAAACGGGCCTACCGGCTGCGCAGAAAAGCAGCGAGCAAGGCTCCCGCACCGGGTCGCAAGGCGAAGCGCAAGCCTGCTCCGAGGACACCGGTCATGGCGAGGTGCGTGTGCGGTACCTACCTCGGCGGACTGGCTGCCCAGCTGGGGACCTGCGGCGACGAATGTCCGGGGGCGGTGGCCTCTTGAACACGCCCCCGACCGTCTCCGACGTACTCGATGCGTTCCGACAGTTCATGCACATCCCTGACCCTACCTATGTCTATCTGATCCTGGCCGCTGCAATCAGTATCCGCCTCCCCGGTGATCCGGTCTGGCTCCTGATCATCGGTCCGCCCAGCTCTGGGAAGACAGAGATCCTCCGGGCCGTCTGTGAGGCTCTACCAGAGGCACACCAGGTTGGATCCCTCACGGCCGCCGCACTGCTGACGGTGAGGTGGACGGATGAGGGTCCGGTGGCCTCCGGGCTGCTCCCTGATCACATCGAGGACCGGGGCGTTATCGTGGCGCCTGACTTTGGCACGCACCTCTCCGAGGCGGCCGACTCCCGCAGGAAGACGGAAGCTGTGCTGCGTGAATCTTTCGATGGCAAGGCGACCCGTGGACTCGGTGGCCGAGCCTTCATCTGGACCGGACATGTCAACTGCATCGCTGCGACCACAGCTGGAGCCATCGACAGTCCGACCTTGGACCTGGGCCTCCTTGGCGATCGATTTACCTATTATCGGATGCCCGAGTTCTCGGACGACGACGAGGACGTGGCGTGCGATAAGTCCAACGAAATCGACGGGCGCCAGAAAGAGGTGCGAGCCGGGTATGTCAAGGTCCTGGCCGAGTTCTCCGCCGGCCTGAATATCCCCGCCGCATTGCCGAGAGTGTCCAAACCGGAAGCGGACCGGATCAAAACTCTGGCCCGGGTCGGGGCTCGATGCCGGAGTCAGATCCCCCGTGAGGGCTATTCCCGGGAGATCGAGGGGGCCCCGATGGCCGAGAGATCCACCAGGCTGAACGCCGAACTACGCCAGCTGCATGCCACCCTGACGGTCCTCGATGTGCCTCACGACGAACTTTGGAAAGCACTCGTGTCGGTCGCTCTCGACGGTATGCACCCGACCCGTCGACTGATCATCGACTACTTGCTGAGAGTCGGCGAACGCACCACGGCCACGATCGCCGGACATTGCTCTTTGCCCGAGACCACGACACAACGCGAACTTGAGAACCTCACGGCCCACAAGATCCTCGACAAAACGGGGGACCGCCCCAATCGGTGGGCCCCGTCTGGCCGACTTCGGAAATCCTGGTGGGCCGTGAACGGAACCTCTCCGCCTGAGACTGCTTCCGAGACTGCTTCCGAGACTGCCTCCGACGAAGCACGAATCCTCGATCTGTTCAACAACCGCATCGCCAACCGAGAGAGAGCAATCCATGTTCGATACTAACGATCTCATCACCCGAGCCGAGGAGGAGCGGCGGAGCCGAGCGGTGGTCTATGCCATCGGCGACTATTCGGCGTGCGGGCATGGCTATTTCGCCAAGCTCGGAGACCCCCGTTGCCACTTCGATAACCGCACCGAGCGGCAGACGGTGAGCGAATGCTCTCATTGCTCGTGGATCAACCCGCCGGCCGACCACGTAAAGCATCACGGCGCCGAGGTGGTGCATCGGCGCCATACATTCCTCCGACGTGAATGCAGGCTTTGCGGGCTCGACTCGGACCACCCCGATCATCGCCGGTTTCAGACCGAGCCCCACGAGCACCTCACCCGAGCATTTATGTCCGAGGCGCTCGGGCGGCCGTGGCCATCCACCGGCATCGTGGTTCCCGTCCGGGGAGAGTCCCCCGCATGCGAGGTGTGTGGATCCGGAGAGTGTTTCAACCTTGATTGCTGTGCCACTGAGTGGTCAGACGATGGCTAATAACACCCGACCCACCGGCCCGCTGGCCGACCTGGTGCGCCATCTCAACGGGCCGACGCTCCGGCACCTGGCCGCCACGGCCGAAGCGCTGCACCGTCCCGGCTTCAGCGATCCGGGGGCAGCGGCGGAAGCCCTGGCCGCCATGGCAGCGAGGGGCACCCGCCCGACCATCGGCTGGTGGCGTCGGCACCTCGATACTGACCTGACAACGACAGAGACAGAGAAAGGAATCACACAGTGAGCACCACCGAGCAGAGCAGCACCCCGTTCCTGGACAACGTCGGGGCAGCAAAGGTCACCAGGATCGGCAACCTCACCCGGACCCCCGAGCTGCGCTTCAGTGCCAAGGGGGCGGCGTGGACCACCACCGCCCTGGCCGTGGACCGACGCAAGCGCTGCGAGGACGGCACCTGGGAGGACCTGCCCTCCGAGTTCTACGACGTGGTGGCGTTCGGCCGGCTCGCCGAAAGCGTGGCGGAGTGTCTGACCAAGGGCGATCAGGTCATCGTGGTCGGTCGGGTCGAAGCGACCGAGTGGATCGGCCGTGACGGAGTCCAACGCACCGGGCACAAAATCATCGCCGACGACATCGGCCCTTCGCTCCGTCACGGACCTGTCCAAGTCGATCGAACCACCCGCACTGGGCCGAGGTCGGATTCCGACGCCAGGGCACTGGCGGCAACCTCTGTCGAGGAGCTGCTCGGGGAGGTGGCG
>PLIG01000081.1:0-8518 GCA_003139255.1 Acidimicrobiaceae bacterium
GGATCGGCGTCCACATCGAAGGGACGTTCCAGGGTGTCGAGAGCAGCAAGAATCCGCTCTCGCGCCAGAGCCTCACGCTCGTCGGCAGGCAGGTGGGCGAGGACCTCCGAACGCACGTTGCCGGAGCTCGTAGGAGGCAAGCCACCGTCGGTGCCCTGGTCAGGGGCCGCAGATATCACCACTTCATCCCTAGCACAGGGCGGTGAACGGCGCAGCCTCCACCGATGGCCCAAGATGGACCAGTGAGACAGAGCGTCAGGCTCGGTACCTACGCAGGGATCCCGGTGGGCGTCCACTGGAGCGTCGCGGTGATCTTCGGGCTTGTCACCTGGGAGCTCGCCGACATCGTGTTCCCCAGTGCGTACGGAGGCACCCGGGCCGCCTACTGGGTGACGGCACTCGTGGCGGCGGTGCTCTTCTTCGGCTCCTTGTTGGCCCATGAGGTCTCCCACGCAGTGGTCGCCCGTCACCACGGGATCGCGGTCCGTTCGATCACCCTCTGGCTCTTCGGCGGCGTGGCCCAACTCGAAGGCGAGGCCCACACCGCAGGGGCTGACTTCCGGATTGCGGCAGTGGGCCCGGGAACGAGCCTCCTTCTTGTCGGGGCGTTCGCCGCTGTGGAGGCCTTCATGAGCGCTGCGGGGGTGCACGGGCTCGTGGGAGCAGTGCCTTCTTGGCTGTGGAAGATGAACCTCCTCCTCGCCGTGTTCAACCTCATTCCCGCCGCCCCGCTCGACGGTGGGCGGATCCTTCGCGCGGGACTGTGGGCGCGCTCTGGGGATCGTACGAGGGCAACGGTCATCGCGGCGCGAGTCGGACGTGGCTTCGGGATCGTGCTCGTCGTTGTCGGTATCGCGCTCTTCGTGGGCTACGACGACGTGTACGGCTTGTGGCCCGCATTCCTCGGATGGTTCCTGTTCGTCGCAGCCCGGGCCGAAGAAGGCGCCGCCATGGTACGCCGTGGTCTACAGGGCCTGCGGGTCCGAGACGTGATGACAGCGCAACCGCCGGCGATCGCGTCATCCACTAGTGTCGCGGAGCTGGTACATCGGCACCTGCCCTGGTACAGAACCGACGCGGTGGCAGTGGTAGGTCCGACGGGATGGCTGGAAGGGATCTTGCCGCTGGATCGCATAAGGACCCTCCCCCCTTTGTCACACGCGGACACGCGCATCGGTGATCTTGCTGTTCCCATTTCGGCCGCGCCTGTCGCGCGTCCCGAGGAGCCAGTGGAAGACCTGATGGAGCGGATGGCAGCCGCGGGCGGAGCCCCCGCTGTCGTTCTCGACGCCAACAACCGTCTGGCAGGGATCGTGACAGCGGCCAATGTCGATCGCACCATCCAGGTGAACGGGGTCCGCGCCAGTAGGCGTTGAGGCCAGTTCAGGGCCCTCCAGCCGGGCAACGGATCGGCCGCGGATCCCCGAACATCGAACTTGCGCCCGAACTCTCCGGGTGTATCGACTCAGTACGCTCTGGGAACTGCGGTCCTGCATCGTGGGCGCTTAGCTCAGTTGGTTAGAGCAGCTGGCTTACAACCAGCAGGTCGGGGGTTCGAGTCCCTCAGCGCCCACTCTGGTACACGGCGTACGAACAGCGCTCTCCGCTGACTCTCGGGTGTCGGGCAACCGGAAATAGGCGGGTCGGAGTGAGCCGGCCGAGCGCACGTGAGACCCCCAAGCTCGGTGACAAGCCGTGTGAGCTGAATACGCTTGTATCAACGTGGCGAAGGTCGCGCCGATCAGTTTCTGCTGGCCGGCGCCGTCGATACTACGTAGAGAGCGCGATTCCGAGAAGGAGACTCCAATGGCGACAGTTGTGGCTGCCTTGAGCATGTCGTTGGACGGCTTCATCGCTCATCTCAACGACGGCGTGGGGCACCTCTTTGATTGGTACAACAACGGAGAGATCGACATTGAGTGGCCAGGCAACGACATGGTCTCGCACGTCACGCCTGCGAGCGCCACCTACCTGCGCGGCAGCATCGCCCAGGTAGGCGCGCTCGTGGTCGGTCGGCGGCTGTTCGACTACACCGACGGTTGGGGTGGACACCACCCGTTCGGCGTGCCGGTGTTCGTGGTCACCCATAGCGTCCCCGATGGCTGGCCCCGCGCCGACGCGCCGTTCACGATCGTCACTGATGGCGCGCAGAGCGCAGTGGCACGAGCCAGCAAGGTCGCCGGCGACAAGGCCGTGGAAGTGGCTGGCCCCAACGTCATCCAGCAGTGCCTAAATGCCGGGCTCGTCCACGAGCTGAGGATCGAGCTCGTGCCCGTCCTGCTGGGAGAGGGCATCCGCTTCTTCGACAACCTGACCAATTCGCTGGTGACGTTCGAGAACCCCACGGTCATCGAGGGCGACCGGGTTACCCACCTCATCTACCGCCGATCCGACACGCCATAAGCGTCGCCGAAACACCGAACGCCACAGCCGAACATCGTTCCTCATCGATGTCCAACTCGAGCCGATCGACGTTCAGATCAGGCGTGCACTGTTGAGGAAGGCCACAGGCGCAGGCTGGGGTGGACCGGCATTCCGGCACGGGTTCGCGTGCACTTCCGGCACCTTCGGGATCGGGACAAACAGCCCTATCCCCACTCCCATGCGCGGTCCATCGTGGAAGTAATCGGATCGGCAGGCGTCGCGACCAACCAGGGACGCCATGGTCGAATTCACGACGTCGTACAGTGCGTCATGAACAACAAACGGATCGCCGTGCTGGCCGGCGTCACCGCACTCGGGCCCGCAGGCATCGGCATCGGTGTGGGCTTCGCAGCCAGCGGGTCGTCGCCGGCTCCCACCGAAGTCGCCGGCCCGTCGACTTCGACCAGCCGGTCGAATGCGAGCAGCTACGACTACTACCACTCCATGATGGACAGCTACTCCGGCTCTTCGATGATGGGCGGTTCCTTCGGCTGGATGATGGGCAACTCGGGATACCAGTGGATGACCGGCGGCACGAGCGCCCCGGCTTGGATGCGAGGAGAGAGCCTGCCGGGCTCCATGATGGGGACAGACACCGACTCGGGTCAGGTGATGGGCGAGTTCTGGGCAAACGCCCCCGGCCCCCGGGTAAGGCCTGACGAGGCGACCCAGCTCGGGAACCAGACCTCGGCGGGCGCCACGATCGACACCGTGGCACGCCGCATCACCTTCGCGAACAACTACGTCCACCTCGTTGTCCTTGCCAGTCCCTCCATGCCAGCGGAGAACTTCCGCACCAACGGGATGGTGAACCCGACCATCGTCGTCCCTCCCGGCGCCAAGGTCACCATTGAGCTGATCAACGCCGACTCAGACATGGCCCACGGGCTCGTCGTCACCGCCGACGGCGCATCATCGTCACCCACGCCGATGATGAGTACGCCTCCCGCCTTCTCTGGAGCCGCGCTGTGGTTCTTGGGCGAGTCGACCTCGGCCGGAATGCGCGAGGGCACCCTCAGCTTCACCGCCGGCCAAGCCGGGATCTACCAGTACCTGTGCCCGGTGCCCGGCCACGCGCAGGATGGCATGGTCGGGACCTTCGTGGTACAGCCCAGCCCATGAGCACCTCGTCGGTCGCGCCGCGAGCACCGTTGCACGGGCACCTTGTAACGCCGGGCAGTTAGTAACCACTGTCCGCTCCGTCCACCGGTTCCTCTGGCGAGGCCCGCTCCAAGGCGGCGGGGTGAGCCGAAACCGTCCCTATCGACGCTCCTGAAGGCGTACTCTGTTGAGGAAGGCGACGGGCGTCTGGGTGGACCTACGCCGGCGGTATTGAAACTGAACGACATGTCACGGGGACACCAGTTCGAGTGTGCGGGAGCGTCACGTCGAGACAGTTGACCAAAGTCGTTCAAACCGAAGGGGTGTGGACCATGAGGAATGGGACCGCTCGGCTGGTCGGCGCAGCGATGGCGCCGTTGGCTTTCGGCGTTGCAGCATGCGTCCCTGTCGCGTCCACGACCACGACCGCGCCCACGACCACTGCACACATCATGGTCGTGATGATGGAAAACAAGAACTATTCCGAGGTGATAGGCAACCCCGCCCAGCAGTACGTGGACAGCCTAGCGGCTGATTACGGGTCTGCAACGCACTCCTACGCCCTCGCGCACCCGAGCCTGCCAAACTACTTGGACATCGTGTCGGGCTCGAACCAGGGCATCACAGATGACAACAATCCGTCGAGCCACAGCTTCGCGAGCACTCAGACCCTGGCGGATCAGCTATCGACCGCGGGCGTCTCCGAGAAGGCGTACGCCGAGAACATGCCGGCTGATCCCAGCCAGGACTCAGGTCTCTATGCCGTGCGGCACGTCCCGTGGGAGTACTTCCCCGGCACGAAGATCGCCCTCGCCAACGCCTCAGGCTTGACAGCGGATCTCAACGCCGCCAACACGCCCGACTTCGTCTGGTACACGCCGAACCTCACCAACGACGAGCACACCGGCGTTCCGGTGGACACGGTGACTCAGCAGTTGGCTGACGGCGAGTCGTTCTTGTCATCGTTCGTTCCGTCCGTTCAGGCGACCGCCTGGTACCGGGCCGGTGGCATCATCATCATCCAGTGGGACGAGGCCGAGGACTCGGACACTTCGGGGCTCAACGGCGGTGCCGGCGGTCACATTGCGACCATCGTCGTGAGCGATGCGCTGAAGGCCCACCCGCAGCAGGACTCGACGCCAGTAGACACGGTCGGGGTCCTGCGCTCGATCGAGGATGCCTACGGCCTGGCACATCTCGGCAACGCTGCCGACGCGGCCAACGGCAACATCGACGCCCTGCTCGACGCCGCTCCTGCTCCTTAATAGTGAGTTTCTCATGACGCTTGGCTTCATTCGGGCGTTGTAGAGCGCCATCGCCGGTTCACATACCGTTCCGCATACATACCAGAACCGCATACGTTCACCGGTTCACATGCGAAAGGCCGTGACAATTCCGCAATGGGCCGTCGGAGCCGGAGCTTCTCGAACGACAATAGGTTGTGAACAAGCAGCAATCAGCCATGGCGGACATCCCGGGCGGCCTGCTCGATCTCTACGACATCACCCTTCCACATGTCCACAGGTATCTCTCTGCTCACTGTGGTGCACGGGGGCTGGTCGAGGACCTCACCGCCGAGACATTCCTCGCGGCAGTCGACGCGGTGCGCCGCGAGGACCCACCAACGCTCAGCGTTCCGTAAATCATCGGCATGGCACGAAACAAACTGGTCGATCACTGGCGCCGCCATGCCCGCGAGCAGCGAAGCCTGGTCGCTTCGACCAGGACGACTAGGCCGATCGCCCCATTGTCGCCGCCGTCTCACGGTGGAGCCGCCCGAAGTTGTAGTAGGCGGCGCAGGCGCCCTCGGATGAGACCATACAGGTACCGATGGGAGTCTCCGGCGTGCAGGCGGTCCCAAACACCTTGCACTCCCAGGGCTTGAGGGCACCTTTGAGGACCTCGCCGCACTGGCAGGCCTTGGGATCAGCGACCCGCACACCGGGCACCTCGTAGAGCAGCTCGGCATCCCAGGAGGCGAACTCGGCGCGGAGCTTGAGGGCGCTTTGGGAGATTGAGCCGAGACCTCGCCATTCGAAATCCGGCCGCAGCTCGAAGACCTGTTCCAAGACGGCCAGGGCCCGGGGGTTGCCCTCGTCGCGAACCACGCGGGTGTACTGGTTCTCGACCTCGCAGCGCCCTTCGCGGATCTGGGCCAACAACATGGCGATGGCCTGGAGGATGTCCAGCGGTTCGAAACCGGCGGTCACAAACGGCTTGCCGTACACCTCGGACACCAAGCGATACGGGCGGTTGCCGATCACCGTCGAGACGTGGCCGGGCCCGACGAAGCCATCGAGGCGCAGATCCGGCGATTCGAGGATGGCCTTGATGGGCGGGACGACGGTCACGTGGTTGCAGAAAACGCTGAAGTTGTCGATCGCATGGGCCCTAGCTTCGAGGACGGTGACCCCGGTCGACGGAGCGGTCGTCTCGAAGCCGACGGCGAAGAACACAACCGGCTTGTCGGGGTGCTCCATGGCGATACGCAGCGCGTCGAGGGGCGAGTACACGAAACGGACATCGGCGCCCCGGGCTTTGGCTTCGAGCAGGCTGCCGCGGCTGCCCGGCACCCGCATCATGTCCGCGAAGGACGTGAAGATCACACCGGGCGTCTCGGCGAGCGCGATGGCGTCATCGACACGACCCATTGGGATGACACACACCGGACAACCAGGGCCGTGGACCATCTCCACGTTGGAAGGAAGCAAATGCTCGATGCCGTGTCGATAGATCGTGTGGGTGTGGCCGCCACAGACCTCCATGAACTTGAAATGGTCGTCACCGGCCAAGGCGTGGATGCGCGCGATGAGCGTCCTCGCTGCGGCAGGGTCTCGGTACTCGTCGACGAAGCGCATCGGCTAGACGCCCGAGCTCCACCGGCCCCGGAACGCCAACCTGACCATCGCACCCATCGTCAACCTCCGATCGCGCTGGTCGTCGGAGTGATCCGCGACTGCCTGACAGCCGCGGCCTCGTCCGTGTAGGCCTGGCCCACGAGCTTGAGCGCGTCGAGGGTCAGCCGGGCTTCGGCTTCGTCAATCTTCGACAGGGCGAAACCGACGTGGATGAGGACCCAGTCCCCCTCCTGGAGGTGCTCGTTCTCCAAAAGGGCGACGTTTATGGTCCGTCGGACTCCGGTTACCTCGACCTTGGCCAGCTGGTTCTCACTGTCAAGCAGCTCGACGACTTGGCCAGGAATCCCGAGACACATCGCCACCCCTCTCGCAGGCTCGATCGTTACACCACGTCATCGGTGCCGTCATCACCGAAGGCGCCGCATCACCGGTGTCGTCATCACCGGAGC
The DNA here is from genome assembly GCA_003139255.1 of Acidimicrobiaceae bacterium. Taxonomy (GTDB): domain Bacteria; phylum Actinomycetota; class Acidimicrobiia; order Acidimicrobiales; family UBA8190; genus Bog-564. Next base: position 6,833 of record PLIG01000081.1, read on the forward strand.
TGTGCTCCCGCCATTCTATTGCATCGGGCACAATTCCTCACCGGCGATCACCGCGACGTCGAGCGCAGCCCGAGACGACGCTCAGAGGCGGCCACTGGTACGAAGTGTCGTCCCGGGTCAGGCCGACACTTCCGGCGGGCGTCGGGCAGTAGCGGCGATGGCGGCCTGGCCGACGCTGATCCCGCCGTCATTCGGGGGCACCGCCCGGTGGACCAGCACGGTCAATCCCTCACTTACAAGGCCCTCGTCGACCAGTTCGCTGAACCTGGCGTTCTGGAAGACCCCACCGCTCAGTGCGACCGTCTGCTGGCCGTTGGCTCGCGCCAACTCAACCGCCGCGGCGACCGCTCCTCGGGCCAGGCCCTCGTGGAACGACGCCGCAATCTGCTCAACCGGCGTCCCCTTCTCGCGTCCTTCGACCACCGACACGATCAGCGGGCGAGGGTCGAGCACCAGCTTGCCGTCCTCCCAGGCCTGCGCCACCGGGTACGGGGGCGCCTCGCCCGTCGGAATGGTGCGAGCCAGCGCCTCGAGCTCGATGGCCGCCTGGCCCTCGTAGCTGACCGTGCTCCTGACGCCGATCAGGGCGGCCACCGCGTCGAACAGACGGCCCACGCTGGTCGTCAACGGAGCAGTCGGGGATCTCACGAGGTCGGCAACCAGCGCGGCGCGAGGGTCGAGCCGCGATCCGTGTCGGATGGCTGCGTCGGTTCCCAGGCTGAGCACAGCCCACGCCACAGCCATTCGCCACGGTTCGCGTATGGGCGCGGCACCTCCGGGCATGGGGCACGGCCGGAGATGGCCGACGCGGCGGCACGATTCAAGGTCGGCGACCAGGAACTCGCCACCCCAAAGCATCCCGTCGGTGCCATAGCCCAACCCATCGAAGGCCAGGCCCAGGACCGGCTCGGTCCTGGCGTGCTCGGCCAGGCAGGACGCGATGTGCGCGTGATGGTGCTGNNAGAGGTACTCGGGGTGCAGGTCATGGGCCACCACCTCGGGCGTGACCCCGAACAGGAGACAGAGGTGGTCGACGGCCTGACGGAACGACTGATAGGTCGCAAGGTGCTCCAGGTCCCCGATGTGGTGGCTGGCGACCATCCAGGACTGCTTGGCGACGGTGACCGTGTTCTTGAGCTCGGCGCCGACCGCCAGCACCTGTCGCCGGGCCGGACCTGGCAAGGCCATCGGCTCAGGGGCATATCCCCGTGACCGTCGCAGCAGCTGGGTGGTCCCACCGATTGCACGTAGGACCGAGTCGTCGCAGCGGATGTGGATGGGCCGGTCGTGAGTCAGCACTCCGTCAACCAACGGTCCGAGCCGAGCGAATGCGTCCTCGTCGGTGTAGGCGATTGGATCGTCAGAGAGGTTGCCGCTGGTCATCACCNNGAGCCACTCGCCGGACGAGCATGTGGTGAAGCGGGGTGTATGGAAGAAAGAGCCCCAGCTCTGGCAGGCCTCGGGCCACGCCCTCGGCGATGGCGGTGTGAGCCCGCCGAGCCGCCAGTACGACGGGGCGCCGGGCCGACGTTAGGGCCGCCTCTGCGACCGCGTCGAGATGGCACAGGCGGCACGCAGTATCGAGGTCGGCAACCATGACCGCGAACGGTTTGTCGTCTCGAGCCTTGCGGCGCCGCAGTTCGGCTACCGCGGCCGGGTCGGTGGCGTCGACGACCAGGTGGAACC
>PLIG01000081.1:8535-54638 GCA_003139255.1 Acidimicrobiaceae bacterium
CTGGGCGTGAAAGCGCCGGTCGGCGGGGTCTTCGTACTCCCGGCGGCACTGTGGGCACATCGTGAAACCTGCCATCGTCGTGGCCGGCCGGTCGTAGGGAACCGAGATGACAATCGTGTAGCGAGGCCCGCAGTTCGTGCAGTTGGTAAAGGGATACTCATAACGCCGGTCGGTCGGGTCATCCACTTCCGCGAGGCAGTCGGCACATGTGGCAGTGTCCACGCTCACCGGTACCGCCGGCGGACCCTCCTCGGCACTGTCGATGATGATAAAACGGCCGTTCGTCCCCATCGTCGGCAAGGACGTGGCCGAGACCGAGGTAACCCGGGCGAGGGGGGGCGGGTGTTCGAGCAGCAGCCGGCCCAACGCGGCCACACTGGCCGGTGAGCCCTCGACCTCGATCAGGACTCCGGCGCTGTCGTTGCGAACGAAACCGGCGAGGCCCAAAGCGACGGCATGGCGGTACACGAAGGGCCGAAACCCCACCCCCTGCACGGTGCCGGTCACCCTCAGTTGGCAGCGCTCGGCTTCGGCCATTGACGGGTGTCAGCAGATGCGAGGGAGGGGGTCGCCGACGAGCATGTCGACAATGCGGGTGCCACCGAAACTGGTCAGGAGGACCACGATGGCTTCGGGCTCGGCCCTGATGTCGCCGATTCGAGCGGCGTTGACGCCTTGCGGGTGGCCCTTCAGCGTACTGAGCGCGGCGTCGGCCTCGTCAGGAGGGACGATGGCGATCAGCTTGCCCTCGTTGGCCACGTAGAGAGGGTCGATGCCTAGCAGGTCGCAAGCGCCGGCCACGGCCGGGGCGACGGGGAGAAGCGCCTCGTCGAGGACGACGGCGAGGTTGGTGTCGCGGGCCAGCTCGTTGCATACCGTGCCTACCCCACCGCGAGTCGCGTCGCGTAGCCATCGGGTCGAAGGTGCCGCTTGGATGAGGGCGTCTACCAGCGAGGCCAGCGGCGCCGTGTCGGAGCGGATGTCGGCCTCAAGGGCCAGGTCGCCTCGCGCCAACATGACGGCCATGCCGTGGTCGGCGATCGTGCCCGAGACCAGCACGACGTCACCCGGCTGAACCTGCTGCGGACCGAGCTCCCGGCCGGCCGGGATCACCCCGATACCGGTTGTGGTGATGTAAAGGCCGTCAGCCGCTCCACGGTCGACCACCTTTGTGTCCCCCGTGACGATCTCGACCCCCGCGACGCTGGCGGCCTCGGCCATGTCCGCCACGACGTCTCGGAGCTCGTCGATGGAGAACCCCTCCTCGAGCACGAAGGCCGCCGACAACCACCTCGGACGGGCCCCCATCACCGCCAGATCGTTCACGGTGCCGTGGACGGCCAGGTGGCCGATCGAGCCTCCCGGGAAGCGGTGCGGCTTCACCACGAACGAATCGGTGCTCATGGCTATCCGCTCCCCCGACGGCAGGGTCAGGCAGGCTCCGTCTGCCAGGGCAGCCAGGGCCTCGTTGGCAAAGGGCTCCAGGAACACTGCGTCGACAAGGGCGGCCGACGCCTTACCGCCGGCTCCATGGGCCAGGGTGACGACGTCATCGGTGAGGCGCGGCCTGCGACGTCGGAATGCTTCAATGCGCTGCAAGACGGCGGCCTCCCGGCCACCCACGGTGGGGCTATCGGGGCTCATCTCGCGCTCGCTTCGTCTACGTCTAGGAACGTCTCGACCACGCCGATGGCCGCCCCTGCGTGGATGACGACCAGGTCGCCGGGAGCGAGGGTGCCCACGAGGCTCGTGTCGATCTCCTCGACGCCACGGGCGGTCCGGGCCACGGCCGAGTGATTGTCCTTGGTGGCTGCGTCTGCGACTTCTGCGGGCACGATCTCGCCCAGACGACCTTCATCGGCGCAGGTGACACAGACCTCGTCCCTCGTGCAAGGTGCGGGATCATCCACCTCGAGCATGCCAGGACCCTCGAGGTGGATGTGGGTCAGCTCCCAGAGGTGGTGGCACAGAAGCACGAAGTCACCCGTATCGGCCATGACATCGAAGGTGCCCGCCATGACATCAGGAACTGCATCGACCCACAGCACATGGTCGGCCGCGCCTGGCTCTGGGTGGACACCACTGCCGATCCAGATTGTTTCCAAGCCCCAAGCGGGCGCTCGGCGCATAGCCGCTGCCACTTCCCTTTGGTCGGTCACGGACAACGCCAGCAACAGGTCACCGCTGTGAACGATCTCTCGCAGCCGTTCCACCAGATCGGCGTCGACGACGGCGATAGCGGGAAGTGCCTTCCTGCCCGCGATCACCGGATGCGCGAACTCCCCGGCGACGTGGTTGGCACGTTCGGGCCACGTCGGAGCCACGCACCACATGGTGGCGCCGCCAGCGAACCGTCGGGCCATCGCCAACGACGCCATTGCCAGGTCATCGGACAGCGTGACCAGCAACGCGCTGGTTGGCGGCGCGTCGGGCGTGGGAGTTGATGTCATGGCGTCACCGGGAAATGCGTTGAATACGTTGAATACGTCGAGCGGACCACGTCGCCAACGGCCGCCCTCTGTCGTTTCATCGATATTACCCCATCTGTCACTCCTGCTACTTGCCGTCGTAGATGTCCGCGTCGCACCCCAATGCCTCAATCGACGCCGCCCAGGTGCCAGCCACCACAGAACTCACAGCGGTAAGGCAGCAGGTCCGAACCGTGCTCGAGCCGATGACCGAAAGATGCTCGGTTCGCCTCGGTTTCGGACGCGTAGCGGACCTTCGCCTTTCCGTCCGCGCGCCAGTGCGACAGGAGCGTACGACGTGGTCCTTCGCGACGACGTAATCGGCGACGGCTCGCCACGTCCTAGCCCTCGCCTGCCACAGACGCACTGTCCTTTTGCCCCCCGGTTCCCAGAACCGCGTCACGCAGCTGAGCCAACAACACCTCGGTGGCTGCCCCAGCGACTGCCCGGCGTGCTTCGGGATCGGTGGTGACCAGCTCGCGACCGGAGAGATCGCACACGTGGCCGCCTGCCTCCGTGCAAACGAGGACACCACCCAGGTAGTCCCACGGAGCAATGTGCGCTCCGCCACCGGCCACAAAGGCGTCGAGGCTGCCTTCCGCGACCGCGCACAACTCGAGCGCGGCGGCGCCGAAAGCGCGGAATTGGGCCCATCCCAGGTGGCGACGGGGAAATCCCGACAGTGCGAANNGTGCGACCACCGCGCGATGCAGCTCGGTGCAACCTGAGACGCTCAGTCGCTCGTCGCCCCTCCAGGCACCTTCGCCTCGAATTGCACGATAACGCTCTCCGGTCGCCAGGTTGCCCACCACCGCGACGCGTGGACCCGCCTCGTCGATAATGCAGATGCTCGTGGCGTACCAAGGCACTCGTCGTGAGGCGTTGGTGGAACCGTCGACCGGGTCGAGCACCGCCATGAGCGCGGATCCCGGCCGGCGAAGGCCGCTCTCCTCGGAAAGTACCCCGAGGCCCGCGTCGTCGAGAACCTCGAGCGCGGCGCGATCAGCTGTTAGGTCGATCGCGTACTGACCGGGACGCCCGCCCTTCGCGCTCCAGTCGTCGACGCCGCCGAGCGACGCTCCCACGGCGTCGACGACACGCTCGCAAACCCACAGCAGCGCCTGGTCTTCCACCTGTCCGTCCTCATCGCGTTGTCCTCGTTCGAGGTTACCGGCCCTTCGCCCAGGAGTACACCAAGCGTCAACCGATAGGCTTTGGGCGAAATGGCAGTCATAGACGTAGCGGGATACGTGGCCGACCTGAAAGACCATTCGGTAGACCATGGGTTTCACGTCCACGACGAGCGGCACTTCGTAGAGACCTACTCCTTGCGACAGACCTGGGAGGTCGATCTGCATCCCGAAGAGGGTTGCGGCGGCCCGCTGGACCTCCATCTGGCCTTGGAGGTCGATCCCAGGACTCTGCTCTCGTTCGAGGATGCGGTGATAGACCTGCCCGAGGACGTGGACCCGNNCCGCCCGACGAGTACCACTTCCCGCTCACCTTCACATGGGGGCTGCCTCCGCTCCCCCAGGGTCCCGACTTGCTGCGTCTCGCCATCGACCTCGCCGGTGTGGGCGGGATCGACCTGCCTCTCGAGGTCTCGGCGATCGACTCGTTCGCCTCGGCCACCGACGCACCCGAGCGACGGCTGTCGATTGTGGCGCGCTATCCCGTTTCCCTTGCTCGAGTCCTCGGGGGAGAAGAACTGTTGTGCGAGGTGTTCGACAGATGCCTGGCAGTGAGCCGACACCTGCTCGAAGCGGCGCCGGGGTGGCTTGGGGAATGACTCGTTGGCGGTCTCGAGTCGTGCGTGACGCCAACGTCACGCACTCCCGACGCGACGGATGCTACGAACACAAAAACCCACGGACTGCGCCGAGCGCTGTGGCAGTTGTCGTCGCGATGGTGCTTGCGGCGGGCATCTCCGGGTGCACCAACCGCAATGGACTCGCGCTGGCGCGCCAGGCGTGCAGTCACGTGGATCGCTCCCTGGCTATCTACCACAGCGCCGAGCGAAGTCCCGGATCGGCCGGGGCCGCCGGCGAGCAGGCGCCAGGCTCTCGCTCAGTTGCGCAGCGCGTTGCCAATCACGGCTAGCGCGGCAGGGGAAGCGACACAGTGGCAAGCGCTCATGACCACCCTCTCGGAGAGCGCGCGTGTGCCCGAATCCGACCTCGTCCACGCGCTCGAGGCCCAGTGCGCCGTGCCAAACGGAAACGGCGTGGCGGCGCGTCCGTCACCCACGACTACCTCCGAACGACTGGCGTCCGCCGACGGGTCCGTTCGCCTGATCCGCCCTCTTGGCGGTGGTGCTCAAGGCTGAGAGACGTGTGGGGCCTCGATCGGAGGCAGGACCCCGATCGAGCGGAGGCCGAAGTCGATGGTGATGCGCTCGCTGGCTCGTGTGGCCACGATCCGCTCGTCCCTCACGAACTCGCCTTTGAGGACCGCCGAGAATTCGACCGACGACAGCTGCTGGGCCGCCTGCCCGAAGAGGCTGGTAAGCAGGGTGCCCCGGTTCCCGGGGACGAACCGATAGGTCGAGCCGCTTCGCACGACCGAGGTGGCACCGGCCAACGGCCGCAGAAGCGCCAGCACCTCTCCCGCCACTTGGGCACCATCGGGGCTCCCTGACTGTGAGACCGGGGAGAGCTCAGACCACGAACCGTTGCCAGTCCTCTCGTAACGGTTACCGTCGATCAAGAGCAGGCTGACTGACAGCCCTGTGGCCTCGTGCGTCTCCTCGAGGATCCGGTCGGGGGCCTGGTACTCGATTCTTGCGGAGTTGCTCTCGACGGTGCTCCCTCCGAGAGCCGCTGACGACCGGGGCGCTCTGACGGTGGTCATATCGGTCAACACGAAGCTCGAGGCGGCGACCGTGTTCCTGGCCGCGCCCCGCAACTGCTGTTGGGCGATAGGCGGGGCCGTGAGGAGCGACAACACGATGGCACCAGCGCTGAGCAGCGCCAGCAACCCGAGCGGCGTGTACGACAAGACACCTGATCGCGCTCGCATCCGCAAAGTATGGGCACCCCGAAGGAGCCACTGCCAGCTGAGTGGTTGGGGCCTTGCCGCCTGGGTCGACGAGGTCGGGATCCCACCACCTGGATCAGCGGGGTCGGGGACCCTCCGAGGGCATCGAATTCGTCGGCGGCTCGGCAGTCCCCGCCTGCCGGGGAACCTCTCGCTGGCGCAGGCGATCCGCCAACCATCTGATGCTGTTCGGCTCTGTCATCGCCGACTCCCAACCCTCGAGCACGTCCTCCATCCGGTCGCGTTGAGGGATCCACCCCACCACGGCCACGGTCACCGAGTCGGTTCGAACCCGCGAAGGGTACAAGTCGCCGAACGGATCCTCTGTCATCGGCACGTCGGGCTCGCGCATCACGTAGAGCTCGCCCGTGTCCGCCACCCAAGAGAGCTCGTGGCGCGCGCCGTCCGCGTCACGCCACTCGGTCCCCAGCTCGAGCTCCTCGGAGCGACGGCGGCGCTCATCGGCCTCATAGAACTGTTCGATGTCCATCGGCGCTTCTGGCACGGACTACTTCTTACCAAATGCGAGCTCGAAGGTGTCGGCTCCCTCCGCGGCGAGAGTGCTGGCGTCGAAGGGGGCTGTCGAGGGCCCCTTTTGATCTGACCAGACGGCCGCGACCCCGAGGGTCTTCATGTACCGACTGTGATGGACGTCCAGACTGCGGTGCCGAGCTGGGCTTGAGTATGGTGGCGCTACCGATGCCCATCGCTGCTCGCATCCACAACGTCGCAGACGCGCGGTGTCTGGCTCGACGCACCCTTCCACGGGCGGTGTTCGACTACATCGACGGTGGCGCCGAGGACGAGGTGACTATGGGAGAGAACGAGCGGGCGTTTCGCGAGATCGCGTTCCGCCCGCGCGTGGCGGTCAACGTCGGCCGGCCGCGGCTCGACACGACGGTTCTGGGCACGCCCGTCGCGCTGCCCGTGTTGCTCGCCCCTTGTGGTCTGGTCCAGCTCATGCACCCCGAAGGCGCGCTCGGGGCTGAGCGAGCGGCAAAGCGAGCGGGGACCGTGTCGGTGCTGAGCGCCGTGGCTGGCACGCCTCTTGAGACCTTGGCCGACGAGCCAGGACCACGATGGTTCCAGCTGTACGCCGCCGAGCGCGACACGGCCGAGCAGCTGATGGGCCGGGCGGCTGGCGCTGGGTTCGAGAGCCTCGTCGTCACCGTCGACACGCCTACTCTCGGCAATCGAGAGCGGGACGTTCGAAACGGCGTGGCAGGGTCGCTTCGGCTCGATGCACGCTCTGTCATTCGCTTGGGCCCGCAGATCCTCGCTCACCCCGGCTGGAGCCTCCGCATGTTTCGCAGCGGAATGAGGCTGTTCACGAGGGCACCCGGATCACCTGTCACGACTCCGGGAACAGGCGCGCAGACAACGGACGGCCCCGGTGAACGACCTGTCGGGGCGACGTCCTCGGCGGGCGCGGTGGTGATGCTGGCGTCGCCTTTCACCTGGGACGACATCGCGTGGATTCGAAGCCGCTGGTCCGGCCATCTCCTGGTGAAGGGCGTACTCTCGGGCGACGACGCGGTTCTAGCAGCCGAGGCCGGGGCCGACGCGGTCGTGGTGTCGAACCACGGTGGGCGCCAGCTCGAAGGTGCCCCCGCCACCATACGAGTCCTGCCCGAGGTCGTCGCCGCGGCAGGAGACCGGCTGGAGGTCCTCCTAGACGGGGGAGTGCGGCGCGGCGGTGACGTCATAAAGGCACTCGCCACCGGAGCTCGCGCCGTGCTGGTGGGCCGTCCTTACCTGTACGCGCTCGCCGCTGCGGGCGAGGCCGGGGTGGAGCGGATGCTCGACATCTTCAGCAGCGAGATGAGCAGAACGCTCTCGTTGTTGGGCTGTCCCGGGGTGTCCGATCTTGATCGCAGCTGGCTCCAGGAGCCCTGACGCCTACCGCGGGGCGACCTAAGCCCTTCGAGTGCGGCCCAGACGGCTCTCCACGTCCAGCACCTGCCGTGTCGTCTTCACCACGGAGTCCGGATTCAGGCTCATCGAGTCGATGCCGATCTGCACCAGGTATTCCGCCATCTCCGGGTAGTCCGATGGTGCTTGCCCGCAGAGCCCCGAGTGGATGCCGTTTCGACGGCATCCCTCGACAGCCAGACGGATCATCTCCTTCACGCCCTCGTCGCGCTCGTCGAAGTCGGACGCGAGGATCTCGCTGTCACGGTCCACTCCCAGGGTGAGCTGCGTCAGGTCGTTCGAGCCGATCGAGAAACCGTCGAAGTGCTGGGCGAACTGGTCGATGAGGACGACGTTGTTCGGGATCTCGCACATGGCGTAGACCTTCAGCCCGTTCTCCCCGCGCCGGAGTCCTAGCTCCGCCATCTTGGCCAGCACCTGCTCGGCCTCGCTCACGCGGCGCACGAACGGAAGCATGAGGACCACGTTTGTGAATCCCATGTCTTCGCGCACGCGCTTCATGGCCCGGCACTCGAGGGCGAATCCCTCTGCATAGGCGGGATGTACATAGCGCGACGCACCGCGAAAGCCAAGCATCGGATTGTCCTCATGAGGTTCAAAGACAGCGCCTCCGACCAGGGCCGCGTACTCGTTGGTCTTGAAGTCCGACATTCTCACGACGACCGGCTTCGGCCAGAAGGCCGCGGCGATGGTCCCGATGCCTTCCGACAGACACTCCACGAAAAAGGTCTCGCCGTCGGGGTACCCACGGATAAGGCGGGCAAGACTTTCCCGAGCAGAGGAGTCGGTCACTTTCTCGGGGTGAACCAATGCGAGTGGGTGCGCCTTGATCGACTGACTGATGATGAACTCCATGCGTGCGAGGCCAACGCCATCGTTCGGTAAGAACGAGCTCTTGAACGCAAGGTCCGGGTTTCCCAGGTTGACCATGATCTTCGTCACCGGCCGCGGCAGGTCGGCCACCTCTGTGCGCTCAACCTTGAACGGCACCTCTCCCCGATAGACGCGACCCGCGTCACCCTCGGCACAAGACACGGTGACGATGTCGCCGCTCAGTACACGGGTGGTGGCGTCGCGAGCGCCTACCACGGCGGGGATTCCGAGCTCGCGGGCAATGATCGCGGCGTGGCAGGTGCGCCCGCCATGACTCGTCACGATCGCGGACGCGGTCTTCATCACAGGCTCCCAGTCGGGCGTCGTGATGTTGGCCACCAGCACCTCGCCGGGCTTGAACTGCGACAGCTGGGTCACATCCTCGATGAGGCGGGCGGCGCCCGACGCGATCTTCTCTCCCACGGAACGGCCCTCGACTATGACCTCACCATGCCCTTCGATCGCGTAGCTCTCGAGCGTCGTGACCTTTCGCTGGGAGGCAACGGTCTCGGGCCGGGCTTGGACCATGTAAAGACGACCGTCGACACCGTCCTTCGCCCACTCCATGTCCATTGGTCGGCCGTAATGCTTCTCGATCTTGCATGCGTATTCGGCGAGCTCGAGCACCTCCTCGTCGGTGATGCAGTAGCGCGTCCGGTCGACCTCGGATGTTTCGATGTTGCGAGTGGTCTGGTCCGCCTGGCCTTCTACGTAGATCATCCTCACCGCCTTGTCACCGAGCAGGTGACGCAGGACGGTTCGGTGGCCCTGAGCAAGGGTCGGTTTGTGGACGTAGAACTCGTCCGGCTCCACCGAACCCTGGACGACGTTCTCACCGAGACCATAGGCCCCGGTGACGAACACGACGTCGCGAAAACCTGACTCGGTGTCCAGCGAGAACATCACTCCCGACGCGGCCAGGTCGGAACGCACCATCTTCATCACACCGATAGATAGCGCCACCTTGAAGTGGTCGAAGCCTTGGTTGCTGCGGTAATGGATCGCCCGGTCCATGAACAAGCTGGCAAAACACTTGCGGCACGCTTCGAGCAGGTTGTCGTCGCCGTGGATGTTCAAGTACGTCTCCTGCTGGCCGGCGAAGCTGGCACTCGGCAGGTCCTCGGCTGTGGCAGAGCTTCGGACGGCGAGGCTCATGTCCTCGCCGTACTCCTCCTGGAGCTTGCGGTAAGCGCAGAGGATCTCGTCCGCGAGATCTTTTGGCAGGCCCGCGTTGTAGACGATCTCCCGGGCGCTCTTCCCGCGGCACGCCAGGTCCGAGATATCGGTCGGATCGAGACTGTCGAGTGTGGAATGCAACTCGCCCCACGCGTCGGCCTCGTTGAGCACGTGCCTGTAAGCGTCGGCGGTGATGGCGAACCCGTTCGGTACGAGCACACCTTGGGCCGATAGTTTGCGGAACATCTCCCCTAGCGAAGCGTTCTTGCCCCCCACCAGTGAGATGTCACCGATTCCAATCTCCTCGAAGAAGCGGACGTAGCTGAACTGGCTCATGGTCTTCCTCCCACAGCTCACGGCTCTTCGAGGGGCGATAAAGGCTGCCACCATCAGGATCTTCGCACCAGTCGGCGACCACTAGGGTCCCAAGTCCCTTCGCCGGGATAGCCATGGAACCCGAGTCGTTTCGGAGGTTATCCCTGGCCAAGGCAGTATCGTACGCCTAGCATCGATCCATGACACTCCCGGCGCCTTCGGAAACCTCCACGTGCCTCGTGACCGGTGCCTCTTCTGGTATCGGCGCGGACCTCGCCCGCCAGCTGTGCCAGCGAGGTCATGGCGTGACGCTTGTCGCCCGCCGCGAGGATCGCCTGAGCTCGCTCGCCGACGAGCTCAGCTCCGCGTACCGAGTTCGCGTCGAGGTGCTTGTCGCCGACCTGACCGATGCCTCGGCCCGAGCGAACCTCGCACCCGCCATCTATGAACGCGGCCTGAACGTCGAGCTGCTTGTGAACAACGCTGGCTTCAGCACGACGGGACCGGCGCACCGCGCCGACCACGAGCGCGAGATATCGATGATCCGCACTGACGTGGAAGCGGTGGTCGACTTGTGCAGCCTATTCCTGCCGGACATGGTGCAGCGTGGACGAGGAGCCGTGCTCAACGTAGCGTCCACAGCAGCCTTCCAGCCCCTTCCGGGCCAAGCCGGCTACGCAGCTTCCAAGGCGTTCGTGCTCTCCTACAGCCACGCAATCCGCGCAGAGCTGCGTGCTACGGGAGTGACGGTCACAACCTTGTGCCCAGGACCGGTGAGAACCGAGTTCGCAGAGATGGCGGGCTTCACCGACGGGGACTTGGAAGGCAGCCTCCCCAAGCTCATGTGGCAGTCGTCAGCCCAGGTGGCGCGCGCCGCGATCGAAGGGCTCGAGCGCGGTCGGGCGGTGGTCATTCCCGGAATTCCGAACAGGATCGCCGCCTGCTTGGGGTACATCACCCCTCGTGAGATCCTGCTGCCCATCGTCGCTCGCCAGCACCCGTCTCTCAGAAGATGACGGTGGCTGTGACCGTTGGCCGGTCGCCTGGTGCCGCCTCTGCCCACGTCTCGGGCCGCCGCGCTGGCGAGAGGAAATGCTCGGGCTACTGCGCGACCGATAACACATAGTGGACCAACAAGATGCTGTGGCAATGCCGGGAGCAATGCACGAGGCGGTGAGAGTAAGACGACTGAGGTCATGGGCTAGGAGTTGGCATGCGCGGTAGCTCCTTCTTGGCCGATCGCCTCTGAGGTACACGGTTCGTACCCGAGGTGCGTATATGACAGATGTGAACGGCTCGGGCTTTGACAGTTCGATCGCGATGACACCCTCGCCGCGGCTGTGGCGGATGCGTCTGGCCGAAGTGGCCGTGGTTGCCGGGCTCCTCGCTCTCGTGGTCGGTGTTTCGGTGGGCGCGTCGGCAGGTATATCTGCCGGTGCGGGGGCTGCCGCGGGGATCGCAGTGTGTGGGTTGCTCGCTCTCGTATTCGTGCAAAACCGATTTCGGGCGTGGAACTACCAAGAGCGCAAGGAGGACCTCGTCGTCTCGCGCGGTGTGATGTTCCACCGTCAATCGGTCGTCCCTTACGGCCGCATGCAGTTCGTGGACGTCACGGCGGGGCCAATAGAGCGAATGTTCAGGCTGGCCACCGTCAGGCTACACACGGCGGCGGCGGCGAGCGATGCACGGATACCCGGCCTCGAACGACAAGAGGCGGCGCGCCTTCGCGACCGTCTCGCCGCTTTGGGGGAGGCAAAGGCCGCTGGCCTGTGACACTGACACCCCAGGCGCCATCCAGTTGGCAGAGGCTTCATCCGCTCACACCCATAGTGCGCGGCGGGGGAATCGTAGTCGCGCTGTTGATCGTGCTCGCAGGTTCCGCCGGTGGACGACGCTCGGGTGGGTCCGTTCTTCCTTACGACCTTGCATTCGTCGCTCTGGTGGTGGTGATGAGCCTCATCAAATGGCTCGTCACCAGATGGAAGCTCGACGGTGTGACGCTGCGGATCGAGACAGGCCTCTTGCGCCGGAACTCACGCCAGCTTCCCCTTGCCCGGATCCAGGCCGTGGACGTGGTTCGCCCCTTCCTCGCCCGTATGCTCGGTCTCGCCGAGTTGCGCATCCGCCTGGCGGGTTCCAACTCGGCGAGTGGGCGCCTCGCATACCTGTCCGGGCCACTGGCACTCGACCTGCGCGCTAGCCTCTTGGCGGGCCATCACGGCCTGGACCTCGCCACCCCGGAACCGGCCGAACACGCGCTGGCGACGGTACCCACCGGTCGGCTCGTCGGATCGACGCTGTTATCATTGGCCACTTTCACGACCGTGATCGCCGTTGCAGCGATCGCGGCCCTCGCTCAGGTCTCCAAGCCGGCCGCCGCGGCCACGGGCGGAACCACCTTCGTGTACATCCTCGTGCTCGGCCGGCTCACCTGGCGACGGGTCAACGAGCAGTACGGCTTCACCGTCGGCCAGGCCGCAGACGGGATCAGGATCCGTCGAGGTCTTCTCGGGACCATCGCCGAGACGATCCCCATCCAGCGCGTACAAGCGGTCCGTAAGATCGAGCCTCTGTTGTGGAGGCCCTTCGGATGGTGCCGACTTGAAGTCGACATCGCAGGATCACCAGGGCGCGAGCAGGGAACCCGATCGCCAAGCGTGACCAGGTCGTTGCTTCCAGTCGGCCCTCTCGACACAGCTGGCGTGCTGCTCGGCACGTGGCTCGGCTTGACCGGTCCCGCCCTTCTCCGACCGCCGCGTCGTGCCAAGTGGAAGGCCCCTCTGAGCTACCACTTCCTGGCGGCCGGGCACGACGCCGCCTTGGCGGCCGCATCCACCGGTCGGGTGCGCAAGGTGACGACGTGGGTGCCACTCGAGAAGATCCAGAGCATCCGCCGCGTCCAGGGGCCGTTTCAACGAAGGTTGGGTTTGGCCTCGGTTCACACCGATGCCGCGGGTAGACGCGTGCGCGCGGAGTTTCGCGATCGGGAGGTGCAAGAGGCAAACAATCTCTTGAAGGAGCTCACAGAACTAAGCCGCACCGCCAGGAGGCGGGTCACCTCGCAGCAGTCGATTGCAAGCGCTCCACCGTCCCAGCACGAGGTGGCGACCCCGGCCACAGACGGTCCCGGCCAGCACACATCCCCTGAAGGGCGGTACCAGGACCCGAGCGCGCGCCATCAATATCGCTACTGAGATGGAGAGAGGTGGACCCCGCACGTGAGCGACGACGGGTCGGTGAGCGCAGAGCCACTTTGGTCGGCCCCGACGCGAGGCGTTCGTGCCCTCCTGCGGCGACACAATGCGCGCCGGGCTGCGCTACGGCAGTGACGGTCGGGGGCCCGCGTGGGGCTGGGAAGGGGATCGAATCTGCCACCAAGGACCATGAGACGGGTCCCGTTGGTGAGACTTCTACGTCACCTCCGCGACATGGAAGTCATGAGGAGAGAACCGCGCGCAAGGACTGGCGAAACGATCGCATGGTGGCAACGACAGCTGTCGGTTCGTAACCGCAGTGTGCCATGCAATTCACGCAGCGAGGATCCTTGCCACGTCCGTACGATCCCCAATCGGTCGTTGCAGTCAACTCTTGGTAGGTGGCGGCGTAGCCGTCGGCCATGAGATAACAGGGTCGCTGCCAGCCCAGCACTGAGTATGAGGGAATCGCCCAGGCCGTGCAGCCGAAGTCCACCTTTCCTTCGAGGAAGTCCAAGAACAACGGCGAATGGTTGAGCCGCCACCGTTTGCGCCGGCCGTTCGCAAAGACCTCAGCGAACAAGCGGTGCGTGTCTTCGACTCCAAGAAAGTGCTCCTGATCCGGAGCCTTGGTGTACGCGTAGGCGGGGGAGATCATCATCGCATCCACGCCAACCTCGTCGTTGAGATAGTCAAGGACCTCTCGCACGGTCGAGGGAGAATCGGTATTGAAGAAGGTGGAGTTCGTGGTGACGCGGAAGCCTCGGGCCTTGGCCTCTCGGATCGCCACCACAGCCTCATCGAATACTCCCGAGCGTGCCACGGCCGCGTCGTGACGCTCCAGCAACCCGTCGATGTGCACGGTCCAGGAGAAGTATCTGGAGGGAGTGAAACGGTTGAGCCGTCGTCGCATCAGCACAGCGTTCGTACACAGGTACACGTACGTCCTGCGGCGGACGAGCCCTTTGACCATGCCGTCAATCTCAGGATGCAGCAGCGGCTCGCCGCCGGCGATGGACACCATCGGAGTGCCGCTCCCCTCCACCGCTGTAAGTACGTCTTGGACTGACAGCCGCCTGCGGAGCACTTCTGTGGGCTGCTGGATCTTGCCGCAACCAGGGCACGAAAGGTTGCAGGCAAACAGTGGCTCTATCTCCACGATCAGGGGGTAGTGCTCCGAGCCCTTCAGGCGCTGGCGCAGCAGGTAAGTAGCAATCCGGAGCTGCTGACGAATCGGTACGGACATCAGCGAAGCTGCCTTGGCAGAGCAAAGCTCACGGCTTCGTCCGCTGTTTGGACCTCTCGAACCTCCACGGGTCCTAGCAGCTGCAGGGTGGAAACCGCCCGTTGCACCAGCGACTCGGGTGCCGAGGCGCCCGCTGTAATGCCGACGACTTCCGCATCCTCGAGCCATCCTAGGTTGATGACCGTCTCGTCTTCGACGAGCTCCGCCCTACATCCTTCGCGACGAGCTACCTCTACGAGACGATTCGAGTTCGACGAGTTCGACGACCCTATGACCAACAGCAGATCGCAATGCTCTACCAACGCCCTCAAGGCATCTTGCCGGTTTTGGGTCGCATAGCAGATGTCCTCCCCTGGGGGTCCGGTGAGGTGGGAGAAGCGGGACCTGAGAGCCGAGACGATGCTGGCGGTCTCGTCGGTAGCAAGCGTCGTCTGAGTTAGGTACGCTACCCGCGCCCCAGGCTCGAGCTCAAGGGCATCGACGTCCTCGAGGCTCTCCACGAGATGGATCTTCCCAGGGGCCTCCCCCATTGTGCCCACCACCTCTTCGTGGTTGGCGTGGCCGATCAGGACCACCGAATAGTCCTGGCTGGTGAACCGCACGACCTCCTTGTGCACCTTGGACACAAGCGGGCAGGTCGCGTCGATGACCAATAGATCGCCTCGCTGAGACGCCTCGTCACGCACCGTGGCGGAAACGCCGTGCGCGGCCAAGACCACGCAGGCACAGGGGGGGACCTCGTCGAGCTCCTGGACGAACACAGCGCCTTTGGCCTCCAGAGCTTTTACTACGTAGCCGTTGTGAACGATCTGGCGCCTCACGTAGACCGGAGCACCAAACCGTTCGAGTGCGCGTTCGACGGTCGCGATTGCACGTTCGACACCGGCGCAGAACGAGCGAGGTGTCGCCAGGAGCACCGTGCGCGACCGAAGCGCCCCCGCCCAACGCTCAAGGCTCCATCGCGCAGCAAGGAGCGAGCTCATGGCACGAATTCCGCCTGATAGTGGACCGCAGCATGGCCCACCTGCGATCACTCGAACCACTACCAACGGACGGTGGCCGAGGGCCTGCGACACGAAGAAAGAGTCTGAATCTATGGCGAGCGCTCCCTGTCGGACGAGAGCCTCTCGTACTTCACCAGACGGACATCTCGGGGTCGATACAACCTGACCCGCGATCACGTCGAGACCCCTCCTTGCGAGATCGTTCGCCACAACCTCGCCTGTGGGGAGCGCGCGAGCTGACGATCCGGCTGTGGTACGCAGTTCGGTGGCGACGACGAGCTGTCCCCGACGAAGGGTCGGCGCCAGGGCTTCGGAGAAGCCTGTGACCGCTACCGCCGCCTGTGGTGTTATCTCGGCGATGAGCTTCTCTGTCGCTTCGACGACTCGCCGGTGCCAAACCCCCATGGCAGGGACGTCGTGTGACTGTGCCTGGGCTTCGAGTCGAATCGTCGAAAGCACTTCAAGGTCAGCCATCTGTGGCTCCTCGCGACCTTAAATAACGGCCGAGTGCCATGACAGGGAAGACCTGTCGGTAGAGGTGGTAGTTGATGTAGAAGTCACCTGGGAAACCGGTCCCGGTGAACTGAGGCTCGTCCCACGTGCCATCCGAGCTCTGGGCCTCGACCAGCCACTGGACACCATGAGACATGACTTGTGATCTCTCGCCTACTGCTATCAGCGCGAGCAGTGCCCACGCCGTCTGTGACGGGGTTGACTCCCCGCGACCACGCCAGGAGACGTCCTCGTAGGAGCGCAGGTCCTCGCCCCAGCCGCCGTCGACGTTCTGATGCTTCTCCAGCCAGACGACAGCGCGCCGGATGGCGGGGTGCCCCACAGGCAACCCGGCCGATACGAGGGCAGGCACCACGTGACCGGTTCCGTAGACGTAGTTCGCGCCCCAGCGCCCGAACCAAGACCCGTCGTCCTCCTGTGCATCGAGCAACCAGGCCACGCCCCGGTCGAGGGCCACACCCCTGCGTCCGAAGGTGGCGAGCATCTCCACGACGTGGGCCGTCACATCGGCGCTCGGCGGATCTATCAGCTCGCCGAAATCGCAGAAGGACAGCTTGGTGCATAGCGTGCGCGTATTGTCCGCGTCGAACGCCGCCCAGCCACCGTCACGACTTTGCATGCCGAGAACCCAGGCCACTCCCCGGGAGATGGCGTCTTCGCTCTCGGTCGTACTCGGTCGGCACGTCGCGTTCCCGGCGGCCCGAAGACCGCTCGGTTCTGGTGCGCTGTGTACGCGCGAAAGGGCCAAAAGAACCTCAGCCGTGTCGTCGATGTCCGGATAGTGGTCGTTGTGGAACTCGAAGGCCCAACCTCCCGGGGCGAGATCAGGTCGGCGCACGGCCCAGTCACCACGCACGGAGATCTCTTCGCGAACCAGCCACGCCTCCGCCTTGGAAATTGCTGGGTCTGTCGCCTCCACGCCGGCGTCGGACAGGGCGTTCAACGCGAGTGCTGTGTCCCACACCGGTGACTGGCACGCCTCGATCCTCCGTCCCGAGGCGTCTGCGATGGTGAAGCGCTCCAGCCCCTCGAATCCTGCGCGCATCACCGGATCGTCGAGGGCATATCCCTGCAGGTGCAGAGCCATGAGCGAATATACCCACGGGGGCTGGATCCCTCCCCAGGATCCGTCGGCCTCCTGACGCTCGATGATCCAGCGCTCAGCCCTCGCCAGGGCGAGGCGTCGAAGACTCCGAACCGGGTGCCGCTCGTAGTGGTGCAGCGCCCGGTCGAGTAGTTCGAAGCGTCCAGCCCACGTCCGGACCGAAACCGGCGGCTTCGAAGCTCCCCCGCTTGCGACCACGAGCTCGGCGAGATCCATCGGGAGAGGACGTGCCGGCCTGTGCGCGCCGACCACCGACACGGCAACGATGGTCTGGCGCGCCCAGCAGGCGAAGTCATAGACGTTGAGCGGGACGAAACGAGGAAGAAGCACGATCTCAGGCGGGAGGACCGGGAGCTTCTCCCACTCCCAAAGACCCGAAAGGGCTAGCCAGATGCGCGTGAAGACCCTTGTGGCTCCCAAGCCGCCCGCGGCACGCACGAAGCTGGTGGCCGCACGCATGTGCGCGGCGTCAGGCGGATCGCCTGCCAGGCGTAGGGCGAGGTAGGCCTCAACCGTGCTGGAAAGATCAGGCGGTCCACCCGCGTATTTCGCCCACGTTCCGTCGTCGCGCTGGCGTGAGCGGATCCAGGTAGCCGTCGTGTCCGTCTGGACCTCGGTGCGGATGCCCAGGAACTGGCGAAGCAGCAGGTCCTCGGCATCAATGGTCACGTTGGTCTCGAGCTCTCCCTTCCACCATCCCTCGACACTCTGCATGCGCAGCAACGCATCGCGTCCGGCCCCAAGCGCTGCCTCCACGTGCTCGTGAGGTACCTCGCCACGTGTGGCCGTCATCTTCTTCTTGCGAACAGCACCGGGCTCGGACAGTTGAGTGTCTTCGACCGATTCGGTGGGCCCGAAAGAGGCGGCGGTCGGTCGAGAGCTGGCGAGGGCGCTCTGGGAAAGGGCTTGCGGAAGACTCTTCCCGGAGGCGTCTGCCTTCATCTATCGCGCTTGGTGATGAACAGAGCCAGCTCCCCCAGCTCTGCGACCGAACGAGGCGCGAACTTGGCGTCGACCAGGACACCGAGAGCGGCTTGCAGGTGGGTATCGGCAATCTCAGCAACGACCTCGCGCGCGCCCGCATCCTCGATGAGCCTCGTGACCCGTTCGACGTCGGGAGCATCAGGTGACGAGTCGAGAATGCTCCGCAGCTCCTCCGCTGCAGCGTTCGTTTCGGAGATGGCGGACACGACCGGCAGCGTCTTCTTGTGCCCGGCGAGGTCGCTGCCCACTGGCTTCCCGGTGACAGACGGATCACCCCAGATCCCGAGCATGTCATCGACCGCCTGGAAGGCGATCCCGACGTGGGCGCCGTACTCGGCGAGGGCCGCTACCTTCGGCTCTGGTGCTCCGCTCAGGATGGCACCGAGCGACGCCGCGCACGAGAGCAGGGCACCGGTCTTTCGCAGTTCCATGCCGAGACAGTCTTCGAGGGACACCGCGCTCATCGTCTCGAACGCCATGTCGTCGGCCTGGCCCGCGATCATCGCCTGGGTAGCCTCCGCGAGCATCGACGCGCTCCGAAGGCGCTCGGGGGTCGGATCCTCCAGCAGGTGCTGCAACGCCAGGATGGCGAGGGCGTCACCGGCGACGATCGCAGGGCCTATCCCGAACTCCGCCCACACCGTGGGGCGGTGACGGCGCTCGTGGTCGCCGTCGATGATGTCATCGTGCAGGAGCGAGAAGTTGTGTACGAGCTCGATCGAGACCGCCCCCGGTAGTGCACTGGACTCTTCTGCTCCACAGGCAGCCGCGGAGAGAAGCACAAGGGCTGCTCTCACCCGCTTGCCCCCTCCTGCCAGGTGGTGCTCCACGGGCAGTCGAAGGGCGCGCGGCAGACAGCTGATCACCTCGGAGAGTGCTGGCGTAACCAGTTTCGCGGCTCGTTCTAACGAGGCCGGCACCCTCTTGCGCTCCGCGCGCGAGGGCTCCAGGCGCGTGCTCGAGGCCACCTGAGCCTCATCCGACCGCGGACAACGCGCCATCGAAGAAGTGTCGCGAATCGCTTGAATCGTCGCCACCTCCCCTGGTGGTCGCAGGCGTGGGGCGGGGAGACTCACCGCGGTGGGCGACGACAACGGCACCTTCGAGAGAGTCCGAGCCAGGGCCTGTGTAGCGTCCTGGAGACGATCACGCTCGGTGGTGCGAGGGCGTCCGAGCGCATGGCACGCTGCATCCACGCCGCTTCGCACGGCGCCTTCCATGGTCGCTGGCCAACCCGTCGCGCACCAGGCTCCAGCCATGAACAGCCCCGGTACCGCGGTCCACGTGGTTGGACGCAGCTCCTGGGTTCCCGGGACACCCCTGAAGGTCGCTGCCGGCTCCCTGGTGACGAGAGCATCGAGGACCCGGGCTCCGCGCATCGCCGGAAACAGCTCGTCGAGGGCTTCGATGAATCGTGCGACGAGCTGCTTCGACTTGACTCGGAGATACTCGTCTGCCGCCGAAAGCGAGATGGCGAGGCACTGGCTTCCGCGCGACCCCTCAGAGCCGGCGAGACCTGACGAAACGGTGCGGTCGAAGACGAACTGAACGGGCGATCCGATCGCGGCGGCCATCGGCAGGTCTGTGATTCGTCGGTCGAGGACCAGGTGGACGTTGACGATGGCAGAGGACCCGAGGCGCCCGACTTCCCCGAGGACCTCGGCTCCAACCAGGTTCGCTGCAACACCGGGGGGCACGGCGACGACGACCGCATCGGCCTCGAGGAGGCGGCGGTCGGTACGCACCGCGAGCTCCCCCAGTCGATTCTCAGACCCCTCGGTTGACGTACAAACGACCGAGCTTCGGCGCTCATCGACCTTCGAGCGCGTTTCGAGGCCTTCGACGCGTGTCGCAAGCATGACCTCCACCCCTGCACCCTCGAGGGCACGAGACGCGCGACGCGCGTGCAGGTCTACCAGGGGCACCGTCGACCAGCCGATGTCGCAGGCGTCGGATCGATCGAGCAAGCCGGTGCGAAACACCTTCACCGCCAGGGCCAGCGACGCCTCGGAGGCAGACAAGTTCAAGGTGGGTGTCGCGATGAGGTCCCACAGAGCCTCGATGGCAGCGGGCTTCTGGTTGTGCAAGGCGAGCCATTCGCCGAGCGTCACGTCGTCGAGACGGCGGTCGTGAGGTTCGAGCTTGCGAAGAGCCAAAGAGGCGCGCGCCGCACTGATCCGCTCGCGAACCGGCAGATGGCTATAGCGCGCCAGCGCGGGGCCCAGATGAAGCGGCGCCGGAAGCGCGGACCTGCGAATCCACGAGGTGCGACCTCGAGGCCTCAGGACCGGGATCGCCATGCGCTCTTGGATAGCGACGTCACCGGTCGAGCCAATGCGATCGAGGAACGTGCGATAGGCGCTGTAGCACCTCAAGAACACGTGTTGGCCGTTGTCGAACCACAGCCCGCCGCGCTCGAACGACCAGGTGAGCCCACCCAGCCGGGGGCGCCTCTCGACCAACACGACCTCGGCTCCGCCGTCCGCGGCTGCGAGGGCGGCACTGATCCCTGCGAGCCCGCCCCCGATCACCACCACTCGCGGCCCGCTCACTCTCACACGCCTGCCCCGGCCAGGGCGCGCACCGCCACCCAGAGCTTCTCCGAGGGCGGCAGCGACACCCGGGTACGGGTCACGGCCATGGGGTCGCGCTCTATTCGCTCGAGCAGGCGATGGTAGATGCCGGCCATTGCGCTCACGCAGGCCCTGGCGCGCCGCTCGAGAAGTGGAAGGAGCTNNGCCTCGCTCGAACCACTCGCGTGCCCGGGGACATTCGAGAGCCACGAGCGCCGCGATCTGATCCGGTGACCCGCTCAAGTCCGCCGGGCAGCCCACCGACCATGCGTCCTGTGCCGGCAGGTAGATCCTTCCCATGTCCCGGTCCTCAGTGATGTCGCGCAGGATGTTCGTGAGTTGAAGAGCCACTCCGAGCGCATCGGCACGTGAGACCGCTCCCTCGGTGTCGGCGCTGCCGAAGACGGCGAGCGACAGGCGCCCGATCGTCCCCGCCACCCGCCTGCAATAGACGAGAAGGTNNACGTCCATCTCGCAGCCGTCGATCAGCTCGCCAAAGGCGTCGATGGGAAGCCCGTAGCGCTTCGTGCCGTCCGCCACGGCCACCATCACCGCGTCGTCGCCTGCCGGATCGAGATGGCCGAGGTCCTTTCGGACACGAGACAGTGCCTCGAGCTTCTGCGTCGTCGTCATCTCGCCGTCCCCGATGTCGTCGATTCGCCTCGCGAGGGCGTAGACGGCCGAGAGCGCTCGGCGCTCGGGAGGGTGCAGCAGCCGGATGCCGTAGGAGAAGTTCTTGGCTTCGCGGTGGGTGATCCGTTCACATTCGGCGTACGCTGCGTCGAGATTCACGCCACCTTCCTCCCTGTGAAGACCCGGGCCATGTGCACGAGGACTCGCCTGCGCCTTGGGCGCGGGGATGAGCCCAGCACTTCATAGGACGCCCCGCAGATGGCGTCGAGCGCTCCGAGACCGCCCGCGACAAATCCGGAGACCGCCACGCGCTCCCTAGGTGGAAGACTTAGCGCCAGCGGAACGCCGGGACGGAGGAGCTCCCGGGCGCGATCTACTTGAATGGCAATCGCTTGGCGAAGCGATTGCGAGGCTTGTGGGGCGAAGAGGTCGGAGTCGCTGCACCCGAATCGCCGGAGGTCCTCTGACGGGAGGTAGATGCGCCCTCGATCGGCGTCCTCTGCGACGTCCTGGAGGTGTTCGACCACCTGAAGGCCGCAACACACCTTGTCCGCCATCGCGACCCGCTCGCTCGTGTCCGCCTCCAACACGGCCAGGACCAGGCGTCCGACTGGGGCAGCCGAGAGGTCACAGTAACCGAGCAGCTCGTCGAACGTCTCGTAGCGGTGCACTCGCTGGTCTCGTCGATTGGCCTCGATGAGCTTCCGGAAAGGCAGAAGCGGTAGGTGGAAGGCCACGATGGTCGGGGTCAAACGACGAAATAGCGGATGCTCTGCCTTGCCCATGGCGGAGCGCTCGAGTTCGTGCTCGAGCCAATCGAGCATTGCCAGGCGATTGCCTACCACCGAATCGCCAATCTCGTCGGCGAGCCGAGCGAATCCATAGATCGCCATGAGATGTGAACGGACCGCGTGCGGGAGCAAATGCGAGGCCACCGAGAAATTCTCCGAGCGCGCGCGAGACAGAACGTCGCCTTCTGGAGGAAGGCACGCCGGCATCGGTGTGCTCGTGTCCGAAGCCACCACCGTGCCCCACCTCCTAAAGCGGCTCTGACCTGCAGGTCATCTCGATATACGCTAAGGGGACGCCACAGTCAAGTGACGCTCGGGTAAGAAGATCGCGCCTCTGACGCTCGCGCAACATGCAGATCGCGACGAGCGGCTGTGACGAAGAGCGCCTTGATAAAAGAATACCTGATCCATCGCTGTACCCTCCCGACCTCTCTTCTTCCCCGCCGTGATGTTCCGCGCCGTGTTCTGCGATGTGATCCCAACCGAAGCAGAGCGCCGTCCGACTGCCCGAGACCCGGCCCCTGAGGATATATAAGGCATAGTGACTTCTATCTGGACTGCTCTGGTGGGGCTGGCAGGGATCGAACCTGCGACCCAGGGATTATGAGTCCCCTGCTCNNCCTGCTCTGACCACTGAGCTACAGCCCCAGTACCGCGACACGTCTCGGTGAATAATCCGCCTCAGGCTTAGCAGCTCGAGGTCTACACGCTCGTCACACCGACGGGGGCATACGGATCAGGAGCTGCTTGTCGTTTCCCCCCTGGATGACGACAACGAAACGCACGAGCGAGCGCGGCGCGTCGGACCTGGCTGGCCCCCGGCTCCGAACACGTTCACCCNNAACCTAGCGGTTAACAGCCGCTTGCTCTGCCGATTGAGCTACCCCGGAATGGCACTTGAACGCTGCTCGAAGATAGCAGCGACGGTCCTCACGCAGGGTCTGTGCAGGTCGGGTCCCCCGCGTTGTGCCGGTCGTCCCCTCCGCCGGACGCCGGATGAGAAACCTCCTCAGGTCTCGTCGAGGAAGTCGCGCAGCGGCTGGGCGGCATTCGGGTGTCGCAGCTTGGCTAGCGTCTTCGCCTCGATCTGGCGAATCCGCTCACGGGTGACCCCGAAAGCCTTTCCCACCTCCTCGAGCGTTCGCACCCGGCCGTCCTCGAGGCCGAAACGCAATTCCATCACCTCGCGCTCGCGCGTAGGCAGAGTGGCCAATGCGTCACGCACCGCTTCGTGCAGCATCGAACGTGTCGCAGCGTCGTCCGGAACCTCCGCTCCGTGGTCCTCGATGAGGTCCGAAAGGCTGAAGTCCTCTTCGTCCCCCATCGGCTGCTCCAGCGACACCGTCTCCTGGTTGATGCGCTGGATCTCGCGTACGCGCTCGATCGGGAACTCCACCCGCCCTGCGATCTCCTCTGCAGTCGGTTCGCGTCCAAGCTCTTGGAGCAGCTGGCGCTGCACCCTGGCAACCTTGTTGATGGTCTCGACCATGTGAACCGGGATGCGTATCGTCCTTCCCTGGTCCGCCAACGCTCTCGTGATCGCCTGGCGGATCCACCACGTGGCATAGGTCGAGAACTTGAACCCCTTCGTGTAGTCGAACTTCTCGACCGCACGCATGAGACCGAGGTTCCCCTCCTGGATGAGGTCGAGGAAAGCAAGACCCCGGTTGCGATACCGCTTGGCGATGGAAACTACCAACCTGAGGTTCGCCTCGATGAGCGCTTCCTTTGCTTGGTGTCCCCTGCGCACCTGACTGCGAAGCTTGGTCCTGTCTCCAGCTCGGGTCTCTGTGCCGGAAGCCACTCGAGCACGAGACGGCCCGTCGGGGCGCAACTCTGTCTCGGTGACTCCCTGGGTCAGCGCAAGTGCCTCTGCAGCAGCGTTACCCGCCTCGATCCTCCTTGCCAGCTCCTCTGCTGCCGCGTTGCCGGCCTCCATCCGCCTGGCCAGTTCCACTTCGAGGTCGGCCGTGAGAAGCGGGACCTTCCCTATCTCCTTTAGGTACGCATGGACCGGATCAGCCGCCGTGCCCCCGCTGCGTTCCGACGACGTGTACGAGGCGATCCTTCCGCGACCCGGTGACTTGCGCTGGCGGTCCATGACCGCGTCCCTCGGGTCGCGCTCAGAAGCCCGGTGCCGTCGACGCCTCAGCAGACGCCTCTCGGCCTTCGTTGCGTCGCTGTCCTTGGTGATGGACGGATGCCCGTCAGAAGCAGCCGTGACCATTGGTTCGTCGCCGGCCGTCTCTGCTTGGTCCACCGCTTCGTCCGCCTCGTCTTCAGCTTCATCGCTGGTGGCGCGGTCATCAGGCAGTCCCGTGGCGACCGCTACCTCCGCGACGGCCTCCGCGACGGCCTCAGCCAGCACCACAGGTGCAACGTCGCGACGCGTTTCCTCGAGGTACTCGATGCCCTCCGAGCGCACACGCGCCACGACATCCTCGATCACGTCGTGGCTGAGCTCCACGGCCTGGAGCACCAGGATCAAATCGTCCTGGGTGAGATAGCCGCGCCGCCTACCAACGGCAAGTAGCTGCTCGAAGCCCTCGCCAACGATTCCGTCGGGTGCCGCCAGCGCAACACCGACCGGCGGGTGAACCTTGCTCATGCGATCTCCTCGCCGCGCTCCACCAACCAGGCTAGCAACCGGTCCGCTGCGGCGGTGACGAGCCCGGGGTCGTCCAGCTCTTCGACGGTCTTCTTCACGCGCGACGACAACGCTGCGAGCTCAACGAACCTCTCCGGGAACAACCTTGCCTGAGCGTCGATCTCGGCGAGCGCTCTGCGCGATGCGAACCGCACCAGCTGCACCACGACACCGTCAACATCGGCCGATGGTTCTTCCACCGCCAGCCTGCGCAGGAGGTCGGCGACGTCCGCTCGGCGCTCCTCGGCCAATTCGATTGCTTCGTGCAGGCTTCCCGACGCGGCGAGAACCTCGTATGCCGCTCGTTGCGTCGGGTCTGAGAACAGCACCGCCTCGAGCCTGTGGGTCACAAGCTCGCGATTGTGAACGGCCAGTCGCAGCGCCTCGAGCCCGGTCTTGTGTGTCTCGCCACCGGAGGACCGCTGAGGCCGGACCGAGCCGGGTGCCCCCGTGGCTCGTTCTGCGCCTCCGCCACGTCTGTGCACGATGCGACCCCGAGCACCCGTCCTCGGGAACGTACTTCGGCTGTCGAGGTGGTCGGCCAGCGCCCTGAGCGCTTGCGATTCGAGGCGGGTGCGGTCCGCTACGACCATGAGGTACTGGTCACGCACCAATTCGTTGGGATGCTCGGCGACCACCGCCATTGCCGCCTCGGCCGCTTTGACCCGGCCCTCGGCGCTACGAAGGTCCGCCTCCTCAAGAACCCGATCGACCATGAAACCCAGGAACGGTTGCGCCTCAGTGACAACCTTTCGCAGCGCGGCGGGATCGTGCATAGCCAGATCCGCCGGATCGGTCCCCGACGGGAGCGCGGCCACCGCAACGTCCACCTCGTGATGCCGCTCCCACTCGTAGACGCGACCTGCGCCGGCCTGGCCGGCCGCGTCGGCGTCGTAGGCCAGGACGACCCTCCGGGCGAAGTTGCGCAGGAGCCGAAAATGCTCCTCACCCAGAGCGGTGCCACAGGTCGCTACTGCTCTTGGCAGCCCCGCCAAGAAGAACGCGATCACGTCCGTGTACCCCTCGCACACGACGACCTCTCCGCTCGCCACCACGTCCTGCTTCGCCCAATTCAGCCCGTACAGGGTGCGACGCTTGGAGTAGACGGGACCCTCCTGTGAGTTCTTGTACTTGGGCTCGGCGGGAGCACCGGAGCCCGCGCCACGCCCAGGCAGGACTCGGCCTCCAAGAGCGACCGCCTTGCCCGAAGGGTCGAAGATCGGGAAGACCACCCGGGCACGGAAGGCGTCCTGCTGCCGCCCGAGCCGGTTGACAAAGCCAAGACCCGCATCGACCAGCACCTTGTCGGACACAGCCAAATGGCATGCCAGCACGTCCCAGTCGTCGGGTGCCCAACCAAGTTGGAATCGCCTGACAACGTCGCCGTCATAACCGCGCGATCGCAGGTAGTCACGAGCCGGACCGGCATCGGGAGCCGAGAGCAGCCGCTCGTGGTAGAAGGTGACCGACTCGGAGAGAGCCGAGAGCAACGCGGCGCGCCGCTGACGGTCGCCCGAGGCTGCGGCGTCCTCAGTGATCGTGATGCCTGCGCGCTCGGCGAGCGCGCGCACCGCCTCCACGAAATCCAGGTGGTCGATCTCACGCAGGAAGGTGATGGCGTCTCCAGAGCGCTGGCACCCGAAACAGTAATAGACGCCCATTTCCGCGTTGACGCTGAACGACGGTGTCTTCTCCTGGTGGAACGGGCAGAGCCCGACCCACCTCGTTCCCTGACGTTTGAGCGCCCCGTGCTCGCCGATCAGCGCCACCATGTCCGTTGCGGCACGGACGTGGGCGACATCCTCCTCCGAGATAGCCACAACCAGGAAGGTACCGCAGTGGACGCTGGACTAAGGCCTTCAGCGGCAAAGGCGGCCCGTGATCTCAGGCACCAGGTCGCCAATGGGCAGGCGGACTTGAGTGGTCGTGTCGCGGTCGCGCACGGTCACCGCCCGGTCCTCGACCGAGTCGAAGTCCACCGTCACGCACCAGGGAGTGCCGACCTCGTCCTGACGGCGGTAGCGGCGCCCGATCGACTGGGTCACGTCGTAGTCGCAGATGCACAGGGGTCGAAGCAAGTCCAGTACCTCGCGCGACAGCGGCTCGAGTGCATCGTTCTTCGACAGAGGAAGCACCGCCACCTGATAAGGAGAGAGCCGTGGGTCGAGACGAAGCAGCGTTCTTCGCTCACCGGACACCTCGTCCTCGTCGTAGGCGGCGATCAAGAAGGCCATCATCGTGCGGGTGGCACCAGCAGAGGGCTCGATGACATGCGGCACGTAGCGCTGGCCCGTCGCCTGGTCAAAGTACTCGAGTTTCTCGCCCGACCGCTCAGCATGGGCCCGAAGGTCGTAGTCGGTGCGGTTGGCGATCCCTTCCAGCTCGTCCCAACCCCAGGGAAAACAAAACTCCACGTCGGCCGTGGCCACCGAGTAATGCGAAAGCTCGTCGAGGTCGTGGTTGCGCAGGCGCAGGCGATCGGCGGGAATGCCCAGGTCCAGGTACCAACGCATGCGCTCGGAGGTCCAGTACTCGAACCACTTCTGCCCCTCGGTAGGTGGCACGAAGTACTCCATCTCCATCTNNTCTGCTCGAACTCGCGGGTGCGGAAAACAAAGTTTTGAGGAGTGATCTCGTTGCGAAATGACTTGCCCACCTGCGCGATCCCGAAAGGCGGCTTCTTCCGGGTGGTCTGAAGCACGTTCAGGAAGTTGACGAACATGCCCTGGGCCGTCTCGGGACGCAGGTAGGCGACCGAAGAGTCCTCCTCCACCGGGCCAGCGTGCGTCTTGAACATGAGGTGAAAGGCACGCGGCTCAGTGAGGTCGCTCGAGCCGCAATTCGGGCAGGTGCCCGCGATCTTGTCCGCCCGCCATCGCTCGTGGCAGTTCCGGCAGTCCACGAGAGGATCCGTGAACGTGGCCAGGTGGCCGGAGGCCTCCCAGATCTGACTAGGCGAGAGGATCGCCGCGTCGATCCCCACCACGTCGTCGCGCATCTGGACCATTGAGCGCCACCAGGCATCTTTTACGTTACGAAGCATGTTCACGCCGAGGGGGCCGTAGTCGTAGGTGGAACGAAAGCCCCCGTAGATCTCCGCCGAGGGGAAGATGAACCCGCGCCGCTTGCACAGGTTGACTATGCGTTCCATCAGGTCGTCCGGCGCATCTCCTGGTTCCCTTTCGGACATTGCAGCCTCCGCGGTCATCCGGGCAAGGTTATCGGGCACGCCGATGCGCGTCGGCCAACCCGATACTTCCGGCGCGCCCAACACATGCTCCTAGAAGTCGACCTCTCCGGTTGCCTACTTCGTTCCGCGAGAAGATGCCAACGTCTGTCTCGCCGGAGGTCGGCTATCCGGTGGGGCTCGATCTCAGGCTGCGCAGCCGGCGCTCGAGGTGGACCTCCATCGCCTCGGTGGCCAGGTCGGTCACCTCTTCTGTCGACGGCCCGGCAGGTTCCGCCAACACTGACGCAAGCCCACCGCCCAAGACGAGTCGCACCACGTCGAGGGCGCCCGCAGAAACCGGGCGCCCTCGACGGCACGACCTACACAACACACCTCCCTCGACGAGGTCGAAAGCTATGAGCTCGGAGACCGAACCACACGATGCACAGCGGTCCACGATCGGCGCAGAACCCTCCAGGGCGAGCACCTTCAGGCAGAACGCGGCTACCAGGAGAGGTGCGTCGGCATGGTCGAGCGACCGCAGGGCGCCCACCAGCGTCTCGTAGAGCCGCGGGTTGGGGTGACGCTCCTGAGCCAGTTGGTCCACCACCTCCAGCAAGGTGAAGGCTTTCGCGACGCGAACCAGGTCCTCACGCACGGCCCGAAAACCGTCAAGAACCTCCACCTGGGTGACCGTGTCGAGCTCGCGGCCACTCCAGCATTGCAGCGCGACGTGGCTCAGGGGCTCGAGGCGACCACCGAACTTCGAGGTGGTCCGGCGAACGCCCTTGGCGACGGCGCGCACCTTGCCATGGCCCTCGGTGACCATCGTGACGATCCGGTCCGCTTCACCAAGTCGCAGTGAGCGAAGGACCACGCCTTCATCGCGATAGAGGCTCACCGGGCCGCCCTCTTCGAGGGCGCCCGTGAGCCGAGCGCTCTACTCATTGTTCACTCATTGTCGCTCGCCTGCGGGTCACTCGCGTCTCCACTGCCCCGCCGTCGGACCTCTCGCTCTGCGAGTCGCGATCTCCTTGGTAAGGAAGCCGGTCGGGGGTGGTGCGACGCCCGAGGAGGTTACCCAAAGCGATCATCCCCACGATCGCGATGACGGTCACGAGCACGCCGACGGCCGCCGTCATCCCTGCCACCGCCAGCACGATCAGGCCGCCGAACAGCACGAGCCCCAAAAGCCAGCCGGCCGCCTTCACCTAGACCTCACAGCTGGCGCAGCCTCCTGCGCTCGTGGGCTCTCCCCCGGCGGCTCGTCGCTCTGGCGGATGGTCACCGATCCGCACGCCCACGCACCTGCCCGAAACGTCGTTCGCGGCGCTGGTACTCACAGACGGCCTCGAAGAGGTGGTGACGGCGGAAGTCGGGCCACAGCGCGTCGGTGAAGACCAGCTCTGAGTACGCGAGCTGCCAAAGCAAGAAGTTCGAGATGCGGTATTCCCCCGACGTGCGGATCACCAGATCGGGATCGGGCATGTCGGGGAAGTAGAGGTGGGCGTGCAACGCGCGCTCGTCCACGCGCGCGGCGGGAACCCCGGCAGCCACGAGCGCCCTCACTGCGTCGACAATCTCGGCCCTGCCCCCGTAGTTGAAGGCCATCGTCAGAGTCATGCGCCTGTTCGCGGCGGTGAGAGCCGCCGACTCGTCCATGCGCCTGATCACGCGTCTAGGCACCCGCCAGTCCCGGCGCCCTGCGAAGCGGATCCTCACTCCCTTTTCATGCAATTCGTCACGACGACGCACGAGGAGCGACTCGTTGAATCCCATCAGGTATCGCACCTCGTCGCGCGGCCTGTGCCAGTTCTCCGTGGAGAAGGCAAACATCGTCAACCACTCGATCCCGATCTCGAGCGCCCCGTTCACCGTGTCGAGCAGCGCCTCCTCGCCCGCTGCGTGGCCTTCGGTGCGCGGTAGCCCTCGCTCAGCTGCCCATCTGCCGTTGCCGTCCATGACGCAGGCAACATGCGCCGGGACGCGCTCCAGGTCGAGCCCTTCGTGCGCGACCTGGTCAACGGAGCAACACACACTCCGAAACTAGTTGCTGAGGAACGTGTCTCTTTGACACCAGGGATTCCACCGTGGGTCGAGGGCTGTCCATGAGCGCAAGGACCCTGGCAACAGGGGACCTTTCACACGGGACGAGCGCGAAAACGAGGCGGCCGAAGCCGCCTCGTTTCAGGTGCTGGCCCTGAGGGGACAGCTCGCAGGGTTCAGAGGCGGCGCACCTTGGTCGCCTGGGGGCCCTTGGCCCCGCTGGTCGACTCGAAGTCGACCCTCTCCCCCTCGACGAGCTCACGGTATCCCGTACCCTCAATAGCCGAGAAGTGGACGAACACGTCGGGCGAGCCGTCATCAGGGGTGACGAAGCCGTAACCCTTCGTCGAGTTGAACCACTTCACAGTGCCTTCAGGCATTTGGTCTTGCCTCTCTCTCCACGCACGAAACTGAACCTGGGAGACAGAAGCGTCAACCCACGACGACGCAAGGCCCTGCGTGACCCAACCAAGCGCTCCCACACTTTAGCCACTGACAGAACCCGGCGGCACGAATTTCCCACATCACGACTGCACCGCCCTCGCACCGCCGCCGGAGCTACCTGGCATTACGGTCGCGCCCGTGCCCTCCGAACGAGACGTTGCTCGCCTGCTCGAGAAGGTGGCGCGCTCTTTGCCGGGCGGTGGAGAGGAGCGGCCGGGCCAGGTCGAGATGGCCGAGCGGGTGAGCAGGGCGATCGACGAGGGTCGCCATCTCGTCGTGCAGGCGGGCACCGGGACGGGGAAGTCCTTGGCCTACCTGCTCGCGGCGGTCCAGTCGGGTCGACGAGTCGTGGTGGCCACTGCCACAAGAGCGCTTCAGGACCAGCTGGCCCACAAGGACCTTCCCTTTCTCGCCGCACAGAGCGGTCCGAGAAGCGGCTTCACCTTCGCGGTATTGAAGGGACGCTCCAACTACCTCTGCCGCCAACGTGCAGCGGAGGTAGGTGGCCCGAGCGCGGACCCGCAGCTGTTCGACGAGATTGCAACCCATGACGAGCAGTCGGGCTCCAACGACCAGAGGATCGACCTCCGCAGCTTTGGCCCCCAGGTGCGTCGGATACTCGATTGGTCCGAGCGTTCTGCTTCAGGCGATCGCGCGGAGCTCGACTTCGAGCCTCACCCGCGAGTGTGGGCAGCGCTGTCGGTCGGTGCGCGCGAGTGCCCCGGGGCTTATCGGTGTCCGTCCGGTCCTGTGTGCTTCGCGGAGCGGGCGCGCGCCCTCGCAGCGGCTTCTGACGTCGTTGTGGTGAACACGCATCTCTATGCCACTCACGTCGCAACCGACAATGCGGTCCTACCGGACCACGAAGTCCTCGTCTTCGACGAAGTTCACGCCGTCGAGGACGTCATGACCGCCGGGCTCGGTGTGGAGCTCTCCGCTGGCCGGTTGCGGGCCATTGCGTCGGCGGGACGTGGCCTTCTCGGTCATGTCGACGTGGCCCTGGCCGATGCGCTGTCCGAGGTCGCAGACCAGCTCGACACACAGCTGCAATCGCTGTTGGGGATGCGCGTGCTGGTCGACCGAGCGGGTGCAACAGCCACAGCGCACGACACGGCGCGCGACAGCGAGCTCGAGAGGGTGCTCGCCCTGGCGCGCGGCCGTGTCGAGGCCCTGATCAAGGCACTGAGACACCACGGCAGCAGCGAGATGGGCGGCGGTGAGCAAGACGGCGGGCGGCGGACGCGCTCCCTGCTGTCGGCGGGTAGATTGCTCGACGACCTCTCGGAGATCGAGACGGCGGGAGACGACCACGTCGCCTGGGTGGAGACGGCCGGGGCCACCGGGCGGCTCCCAACTCTGCGCCTGGCACCGGCAGAGATAGGTCCGGTGCTCGAAGCGCGCCTTTGGCCAAGGGTGACCGCTGTGCTCACCTCGGCTACCGTGCCGCTCTTGCTGGAGGAGACGCTCGGTCTCCCCAAGTCACAGACCGACCGGGTCGACGTCGGAAGCCCATTCCCCTATGAGCGTTGCGCGTTGCTCTACTGCCCGACAGACCTGCCGGACCGCCGAAGCCCTGGCGCCGAGGCTGCGGTACAAGCCGAGCTTCACCGGCTCATCGTCGCCGCAGGGGGACGCACGTTGGCGCTCTTCACGAGCTGGCGCGCCATGGAGGCGGCCGTCGAGGCATTGAGACCACGGCTCGAGTTCATGGTGCTGGCACAGAACGACTTGCCGAAGCCCAAGCTCCTCGAGGTGTTCAACGTCGAGGAATCTGCATGCCTGTTTGCCACGATGTCGTTCTGGCAGGGGGTAGACGTGCCGGGAACAACCCTGAGCGTTGTTGCCATAGACAGATTGCCCTTCCCTCGCCCCGACAACCCTTTGATACAGGCGCGCCGCGAACGCGCCGGGGACGGTGCCTTCAGGTTGGTGGACCTGCCGCGCGCGGCCATGCTCCTCGCCCAGGGAGCGGGACGCCTGATCCGCTCCTCAGCCGACTCGGGCCTCGTTGCCGTGCTGGATCGCCGCCTTGCCACCGCCGGCTACGCCCGTACGCTGCGCGCTGCCTTGCCCCCCATGCCCTTCACGACACACCGGGAGGAGGCCCTGGCCTTCCTCGGCTCGATCCGGATCACCCCCGTGCCTCCGCGGCCGGCGCAGGGCCTCGATCCGCGGAGTCTGAAGGAGGACGTGGTCGGAGCCCCGCCCGGGACACCGAAGAGACCGGCGAATCAGTAGCCGAAGCGCTCGATCGCCTCCGGGTTCTCCTGCCAGTGTTTCTCTACACATACGTACAGCTCGACGAAAGCGCCAGGCGGCAATTGCTCGCGTACCGCGGTACCCACCGCTTTGAGCACTTCTCCCCCGCGTCCGATCACTATCCCCTTTTGCGACTCTCGCTCGACGACGATCTCCACCCGCACACGAGGCCACTCCCACTCGCTGACGCGACATGCGATCGAGTGCGGAAGCTCGTCGCGCACCCTCGCCAACAACTGTTCGCGGACCAGCTCGGCCACCCAGAACGCCTCGGGGACGTCGCTCACCATGTCGTCGGGGAAGTACCTAGGTCCCTCGGGCAACCGCTCGAGCACCGCCTCTAGGAGCTCGTCGACGCCGCGACCGGACCTGGCTGACACCGCGAAGTACTCGACCCCCCGGTCCTGCTCGCGCTCGAGCCCGTCCTCGTGTGACACGCCCTGTCGGAGGACCTCGTCGTTCATACCCGAGACGTCCAAAGTGCCTACGTTCTTCACACCCTCGAGGACCTCGTGCGCGGCGGAGAGCTGAGCCAGCACCTCTGCGGATGTGGCGCGGTCGACCTTGTTCACGACCACGAGCAAGCGGCGTAGGTCCCGCTCGCGGTTCGAGCCCGATGCGCATGATGCCGCCGCCCGCTCGAGCACGAGCCGATCGCCCGGGCCCAAAGAGGCGGTGGCGTCAAGCATCGCCACCACCACGTCCAGGTCGTAAAGGGCCTCGACAACCTGTTCGTTCAGGCGGCGTCCGAGCGCGCTGCGGGGCCGGTGCAGGCCCGGGGTGTCCACGAGCACTGCCTGGACTCCCGGACGATGAAGCACGCCGCGCACCGATCGTCGAGTCGTGTTCGGACGGCGCGAGGTAATCGTGACCTTGGTCCCGAGGATCTGGTTGACGAGGGTCGACTTC
This sequence comes from Acidimicrobiaceae bacterium, assembly GCA_003139255.1. GTDB lineage: Bacteria > Actinomycetota > Acidimicrobiia > Acidimicrobiales > UBA8190 > Bog-564. Next base: position 41,853 of record PLIG01000081.1, read on the forward strand.
CCGACATTCGGCCGGCCGACCACGGCGACGAAACCGGAGCGAAAGCTCCCTTCGCCCCGATTCTCGCCCCCTGTGGCACCACGACCGTGTGCGGACCGGTCTGACGACGCGCCATCGTCATGGCCGGTGGTTTGGTCGGGATTCGTGTCCACGCAACTGGATCTCAGTCGCGCCCGACGGGGGCGCCTTGACCTGCACCTTGTTCGAAAGGTGCCGAAAGAGACATGACACGGATGCGGCCAATTCGATTCCCTTGCACCTTCTCGGCCACCAGCCGCATCCCACCCGCCACCACCGACTCCCCTTCGCCTGGGACGCGACCGAGGAGGTTGATGAACAGTCCACCCACGGTGTCCCAGTCGCCCTCGGGTAACTCCGCGTGGACCAGCTCGCCTAGCTCGTCGACGTCGAGGCGACCTGTCACCGACAGCTCGCCGTCTCCTAGATGCTCGACGGGAGGCTCCTCGACGTCGTACTCGTCGACTATCTCCCCGATGAGCTCCTCGATCAGATCCTCCAGAGTGACGAGTCCCGCGGTCCCCCCGTACTCGTCGACCACGATCGCCAAGTGGTACTGCAATGCCTGCATCTCGCGCATGAGCCGAGACACCCGTTTCGTCTCGGGGACGAAGTGTGCCTCGCGAACGAAGCCCCGCACGGGATTGTCGCGAAAACCTTCGCGTTCGGCTCGTACTAGGTCCTTCGCGTATGCGACACCAAGCACATCATCGATGTTCTGCGAGTAGACAGGTAGCCTGCTGTATCCCGCAGCCATGGCAATGCCGAGCGCCTCGGACGCCGTTCGCTGTGCTTCGACCGAGCACATGTCGGGACGAGGCACCATCACCTCGCGCACGATCGTGTCCCCGAACTCGATGATCGAGTGGATCAACGCGCGCTCCTCGGTCTCTATGACTTCGTCCTCCAGCGCCACGTCCGCCATGGCCAGCAACTCGGACTCACTCACCTCCGCCCGCCGGCCTCGTGGCCCGACGAGCAAGTTGGCCAAGCTGATCAAACCGTTCGACACCACCCGGAAGGGCGGGAATTTGACCACCGCCGCGACGACAGGGGCGGCAAGCAGCGCGGAGCGCTCAGGATTGTGCACCGCCCAGTTCTTCGGAAGGGCCTCTGCTAGGACGAAGATGATGACAACTTCGAACACGATGGCCACGACGACCCCGAGAGCGCCGAACCACCGCTCGGCGAGGATCCCGACGAGCGTGGCTGCCACCAGCTGGGAGACGAGCACCAGCAGGAGCACAGGGTTCAAGAACTGCTCAGGGCGTTCCACCAGCCTGACGAGCTGACGGGCGCCGCGCCTGCGTTCGTCCGCGAGAGATATCGCCTTCACCTTGCTGATGCGGGTGAGGCTCGTCTCGGCGAGCGCCAGGGCGGCGGCTGCCAAGAGCAGGACGACCACCACCGCGAGCAGGATCCAGTCGGTCGATCGAAATCGCGAGACAGCGACGAGCGCTCCGCTGGCTTTGACGGGCATCACGACAAGGCCTTACCCCGAGCCGCGGTTGAAACGGTCGAGCAGCTGCTGCTCGCGTTGCTCCATACGCTCGGCCTCGTCGTCCGCTTGGTGGTCCATGCCCAGAAGGTGAAGCAGGCCGTGGACGACCAGGAGCGCCACTTCGTCCTCGAACGCCACCGAGCGCTCCGACGCGTTTCTCGCCGCTATGGACGGGCAGACGACCACGTCGCCGAGGAGGATCGGTATCGCGTCCTCGTCGCTGGCAAGCCCGCCTCCCGGACCCGTCCCGCCCTCGTCCGGGGACCTTCCGCCGTGATCGGGCTCGGGGTCGATGGGGAAGGAGAGGACGTCTGTGGGCCCGCTCTCGCCGAGGAAGCGCTCGCGCAGCTGGACGATAGTGGGTTCGTCCACGAACAGCAGAGACACTTCGACGTCCTCCTTCAACGCTTGGGTGTCGAGTACCGAACGTGCGAGCTGCGTCCAGCGAGACAGGTCGATCGGGCGATCGGACTGCTCGTCAGCGGCGAAGACGTCAATGGCCATCGGTGTGGCTCTCGTACGCGCGAACTATGTCCGCCACGATGCGGGCCCTCACCACGTCGTGCCGGGAGAGGTGTACGAAAGCCACGTCGGTGACGCCACCGAGCACTGATTCCATGCCGGTGAGACCCGAGCGACCACCGGGCACGTCGATCTGGGTCACGTCGCCCGTCACCACCACCTTCGACCCAAAGCCGATACGCGTGAGAAACATCTTCATCTGCTCGGGCGAGGTGTTCTGGGCTTCGTCGAGGATGATGAAGCTTCGGTTGAGAGTACGCCCGCGCATGAACGCGAGCGGAGCCACCTCGATCGTCCCGCGCTCGAGCAGCCTTTGTGCTCCCTCCGGACCGAGCAGGTCGTAGAGGGCGTCGTAAAGCGGGCGCAGGTAGGGATCGACCTTGGCCATCACGTCACCGGGGAGGAAGCCGAGGCGTTCCCCGGCCTCCACGGCAGGGCGCGTCAGGATGATCCGGTCAGCCTCCCGGGCCTGCAGGGCCTGGATCGCCAGAGCCACGGCCAGGTAGGACTTTCCCGTGCCCGCCGGGCCGATGCAGAAAGTGACCACGTTCGAGCCGATGGCGTCGGTGTAACGCTTCTGTCCGGCCGTCTTCGGCCGGACGCTTCGCCCCCTCACCGAGCGCAGCACCTCGGTGGTCATGACCTCGAAGGGGCTCACGTCGTCCTTGACCATGGCGATCGTGCGTCCGACGTCAGAAGCGTCGAAATCCTGGCCGCGCTCGAGGAGCTCGACGAGCTCGTCAAACAGCCGGCCCACACGCTCGGCGTCCTCGCCCTCGATCGTGATCTCATTTCCCCGCACCACGATCCGTGTCCCGTTGAACGCTTCCTCGATCAGCCGCAGCAGCTCGTCGCGCTGGCCGAGAAGGCTCACCATCAGGTGGTTGCCGGGGACGAGGATCTTGACCTGGGTGGGCGACACTGGCGTTCTGGACGCGAGGCTACCAGCGCGACCGGGAATCACCCCGGCGGCCACCCGAGTCGCCTGCCGCCGAGCACGTGCAGATGGAGGTGGGGGATGGTACTGCGCGCATCCTCTCCCACGTTGAACAACAACCGGTAGCCGCGACCGGCGATTCCCTCAAGCCCAGCGACTTCTCGCGCAGCCATCATGAGCTCGGCGAGCAGCTCGCCGNNGTGCTGTGTAGGACGTCCGCGGGGGCATCGCCGTTGACAATGCGGCAGAAGATGCAGTCGGGCTCGCTCACCTTCATGCTCACCTCGCTCTTCCCTTCGACTCCCGCCCGATCGACGACTCCCTCCCGCTCAGCCCCTTCGGCTCAGGGTACAGGTGCTCGAGGCTGCCAGGCGCGATACGGCTCGCCTCGATGAACGTCTCCACGTCTTGCTCCTTCAGGCGGATGACCCGGCCGAACTTGTAAGCGGCGAGCGCGCCCTCGTCGATGAACCGGTACAGGCTGCGCAGGGTCACGCCTAGATACTCGGCGGCAACTCTCGTGCTCATCCACCGGATCTGCTCGCTCATCGAGCCTGCTCGCTCATTGGCGCCCCAGGAACGCTTGGACGACCTCGTGCCGCCACGTGTCGTCTCAAGCTATCTGACACTGCCACGTCGGGTCATCGCACCCGTTGTGGTCGGGACCTTGACCAGGGTACGGGCCACTGCACAGCCAGCCTGGGGCGCCGACCCCACCGTCTACGCAGTTGACACGGGCGACGAGAACAGCGACGCCCTCAGACCGAGATCAAGCGTTGACGCGCAGACCCAGCTCGTCGAGCCGGCGGCTCATCGCGTCCGGGGTCACGCCGAAGAGGCAGGCGATCGCGCGGATGTCCTCAGCGCGGATTGTGATCATGCGCCCGTTAAAATCCTGTCGCTGCACCTGGATCATGCTCAAGAACCGCCGCAGCAGGTCTCGCTCCGGCCCGGTGACCGCGTTAAGCTTGGAAAGGTCCACGGTGACTTTCTCGTGGCCGTCCCAGGGTCGTAGTTGCCTGCGCATCCGACCGGGGCTCTCACCATTGCTGCCGCCGTCTCCGCCAGCACCCTGCGAGCCCCAGCGGTCAGCGTTGTCATCCTGAGGCAGCAGCTGGTCAACAGGAACGTCGTAGAGCTTGGCCAACCGCTGCAGGCGTGGAACGGAGATCGCACGTTCGCCACGCTCGTAGGCGCCCAGGACCGAGGCCTTGAACTCCTGCTCGGACATCGCCTCGACCGCCTGCAGGGACAGTCGCATCTGCTTGCGCACCGCACGCAGACGCGATCCCACCGCCCGCGCGTAGTCAGCCCGCTCGTACTCCTCCTGCTCGTCCTCTTCCGTCAGCACAGTCTGGTTCACCATGATTCCCGACCCCCCATTGCTGGCAGCGCTCGCTCGCACCCACTGAATCTCCAAGTACTTAGGTCCCCGCGAACTGCGGGGAACTACACATGCGCGCTCAGCAAACCGCCCAGCAGACCGCCCTGCTGCACGCCGTGCCCATCGACCCGACCCGAACCCGCGGGCACACACACAGTCTTGTCACTCAGCGTGGTGATTGCAAGCATACGATTCGCGGTCGTCTCAAGCTGTTGGACCGGTTGCCCGGCCGGAGGCATGAGAAGGCCCCATAGCGCCGTCGCGCATGGCACACAACAAGACGCCGGCTGCCACCGCCGCTGTCTCGGCTCGTAGGATCCCAGGGCCGAGCCCCACGAGCGGATCGCCCCGGTCCAGCTCGCTCTCCTCCCAGCCACCCTCGGGTCCTACGGCCACCGCGGTCGTGGCGGAGGTAGGAGGGTCTGCACCGGGCTCGGCAAGCGCCAGGGCGACCGGCGCGACGAGCGCGCGCATCTCGACCAGCGAGACGACGCCGACCACCTCGGGCAGCCAGGCGCGGCGACTCTGAGCAGCAGCCTGGCACGCGACTCGCCGCAGGCGATCCACCGCGCGCGTCTCGCGCCCCTCGTCCCAGCGCACCACGGCGCGCGCCGAGCGCACCACGACGATGCGGTCGACACCCAGCTCGGTGAGCTTCTGCACCACCCATTCAGGACGCTCGCCTTTCACCGGGGCAAACCCCACTACGACCGTCGTCTCAGGAGCAGGCTCGAAGCACGGCGCCCCGTCGGCCTCGAGCAGTCGTGAAGGATCTGCGCTGGCTGTGTACCTGCAGGTGCACCATCTCCCGGAGCCGTCGCACGCGACGAGGGTCTCACCTCGTCGGAGCCGCAGAACTTGCGCCAGGTGGTGCGCTTCGTCGGCCGCCACCTCGAGTGTGACAAGGTCGCGGACGAAGACCTGGGCAGCGGCCCGCACGGCGGCCAGACCTCGGACCCCGCTCCGACGAACAGGAGCGGGCAAGGCGTCCTAGCCGAGAGCAGAGCGCAGGCGCGTCATGAGCCCCTCATCGGGCGGAGCAACCTGCTCGCCGCGCTCGGCCGCGATGCGGCGAAGCATCTCCTGCTGAGCCTTGGTGAGCCCAGTGGGCGTATCCACCACCACCTCTACCAGCAGGTCTCCGCGCCCTCGCCCGCGCATATGTGGCACGCCGCGGCCGCGCAGGCGGATCACGTGACCGGTGTTGGTTCCCGCGGGGATCGACACCGTCTCGTCACCGTCGAGCGTCGAGAAGGCCATGGTGGTCCCGAGGGCCGCCTGGATCATCGACACGTGCAACTGCGCGTGCAGATCGTCGGCGGTGCGCACGAAACGCTCGTCCTCCTTTACCGAAAGGTGCACGTAGAGATCGCCGGCCGGGCCGCCACGCGGTCCGGCCGCGCCCATACCCGACATGCGCATAGTCGATCCATGGTCGACGCCCGCCGGAACGCTCAGCGGGTACGTACGGCCCTCGACTCTGCGCCCCTCCCCCCGACAGTCGGGGCACGGGGAGGGGATGACCTCTCCCGTCCCCTGGCATCGCCGGCACGGTGCAGTCGTCATCACCTGGCCCAATATCGACTGGCGGACGCGGCGTTCCTCACCTGTGCCGTCGCAGTCGGGACACCGAATGGCCGTGGTGCCCTGCCTGGCGCCCGAGCCACCGCAGGTCTCACAAGCCACGGGAACCTCGACCGCTACCTCTCGCCGGGTGCCGAACACGGCCTCGGTGAGGGTGAGGTCCACTACGACCTCGGCGTCCGCGCCGCGCATCGGACCGGATCGGCGCGCGCCCCCGTTCATGCCGCCGAAGAAGGCGTCGAACAGCCCCCCCAGGCCGGACCCGAAGAACGGACCCCCGGGGACCGAGTCCATCTGGTCGGGGCCATAGCGGTCGTACCGGGCCCGCCGCTCAGGGTCGCGAAGGACCTCGTAAACCTGGCTCACTTCCTTGAAGCGCGACTCGGCGGCGGAATCTCCCCCCGTCGAGTCGGGATGCAGCTCCCGCGCCATCCGCCTGTAGGCGCGCTTGATCTCGTCGTCGGAGGCACTCGGAACGACACCCAACAGCGCGTAGTAATCAACAGCCAGCGGTCGCACCACCCTTCATGTGCCGCCTCCCGGCGCGTTGGCCCACAGAACCTCCAGAGGACCTCATCTCCTCCGAAACCGACTTCCCCGAGGCCCGAGCCTTCGAGGCCGAAGCCCCCTTCGCGACCTGATCTTTCGAGACGCGCGCAGCCGACGAACGCTTCTGCGCAACCACCCGGCCACTCGGAGCACCCAGATGCTCGCCGAGCTGCTCGGCCACCATCTGAACGGCCGCCAACGCCCGGGGATATCTCATGCGCGTGGGCCCGAGCACGCTAATCGTACCGACCGCCTCACCCTGCACCGACACAGGGGCCACGACCAGGGCACATGAGGCGAGGGGCTCGAAGCCGTGCTCGGCCCCGATCGCCACCGAGAGCCCGCGGTCCAAGATGTCCTCGACGAGCTCCACCACCACCAGCTGCTGCTCGAGGATGGACAGAACCGAGCGCACGGTCTCGACAGCATCGAAGGCCGACGCCATGGAAGACGAGCCCCCGACGAACACGTGCTCGGGCTCCCTCGACGCCGACAACCGCGACAATCCCTCCTTGGCGAAGCCCAACATGGCGTCGAGCGAAGCATCGCCGGTAGACGGCACGGTGCGAAGGCGCGCGAGGGTGCACCCGCACAGATGGGTGGTCATGTGCGCCGTCGCCGCAGTTAAGACGCTCTCTGTGGTGTCTGCAGGAAGCTCCAAGGTCGTCTTCTCGAGGGCGCCGTCCGAAAGCACCACCACTAGCAGGGCCACGCGCTGCCCTAGCCCCACGACCTGCACGGCCCGGATCGTGGCTGCTGCATGTCCAGGGCCGATGACGACCGCCGCGTAATCGGTCAGGTGAGCGAGAAGGCCGCTCGTGTGCCCCAGGAGCTCTTCCACCTCTCCGCGCATGTGGGCGAAGAAGCGCCGAACCTCCTGACGCCGGCCCGTGTCGAGCAATCCGGGGCGGGCCAGGTGGTCGACGAAGAACCTGTAACCCTTGTCGGTGGGGATCCGGCCTGCGCTCGTGTGCGGCTGGACGAGATAGCCCTCGCTCTCGAGGGCCGCCATCTCGCTTCGCACGGTTGCCGACGAGACCTCTACTCCCGGTATCCCCGTCACGTGGGCCGAGCCCACCGGTTGCGCGCTCTCCACGTATTCCGACACGACCGCGTTCAAGATGGCGGCCTTTCGCGCGTCCAGCGCGTCGTCCGTGTTCTTCCTGGGGGTGTCCTCTATGAGTGGAACGGTCTTCGATGGCATCGTCGGGTCTTGTCGGGTTTTCGCCTCAGGGCTTCCTGGCACTCGATTCTACCGAGTGCTATCGCCCCTGTTTGTTGGCACAGCCCATCCAACCACGCCTTGGGTTTCAGTCTTCGAGCCGGAGGGCGGAGATGAACGCCTCTTGAGGGACCTCGACCCGCCCGATCGACTTCATCTTCCTCTTGCCCTCCTTCTGGTGCTCGAGGAGCTTGCGCTTGCGGGTGACGTCCCCGCCATAGCACTTGGCGATCACGTCCTTGCGCATGGCCTTCACCGTCTCGCGGGCGACGACGCGCCCGCCGATGGCCGCCTGGATGGGTACGTCGAAGAGCTGGCGTGGAATGAGCTCGCGCAGCTTCTCGGTCATCCGCCTTCCGTACGCGTCGGCCTGGAGACGGTGGACCACGGTGGAGAAGGCATCAACCGGGAGGTGGTTGATCAGCAGGTCCACCTTGACCAGGTTTGCGGTCTGGTACCCATCGGGCTCGTAGTCAAGGCTCGCGTAGCCCTTCGTGCGGCTCTTCAGCTGATCAAAGAAGTCCACGACCACCTCGGCGAGCGGGATGCGGTACACGAGCTGTACGCGTTCGGGAGACAGGTACTCCATCCGGTTGAGGTCCGCGCGTCTTGTCTGGCAGAGATCCATGACGCTGCCGACGAACTCGGAGGGGACGATGAGCGTCGTCTTGAGCATCGGCTCGTCGATGTGGTCCAGTGCACCGGCTACGGGCATCTCGCTCGGATTGTCGAAGTGAACCTCCCGGCCGTCGACAAGCTGCGCCACGTAAGCGACCGACGGGGCGGTGGCGATGAGCGACAGATCGAACTCACGCTCCAAGCGCTCGCGCACGATGTCCATGTGCAGCAGGCCGAGAAATCCGCAACGGAAGCCGAAGCCGAGAGCGCCGGAGGACTCGGGCTCATACGTGAAGCTCGAGTCGTTCAATCGTAGGCGCTCGAGCGCCTCGCGCAGCTCGGTGAGCTCGTCGCCGTCGATGGGGTACAGCCCACAGAAGACCATTGGCTTCGGGTCGCGATATCCAGTCAAAGGCCGGGATGCGGGTCGTGTTGCGTCGGTGACCGTCTCACCGGAACGGGCCCGGGCCACGTCCTTAATACCAGCGATCAGGTAGCCGACCTCACCTGGACCGAGCTCCTCCACCGTGACCGGGTCGGGTGTGCGAACCCCGATCTCCTCCACCTCTTGCACGGTGCCCGCCTGCATGTACTTGACCCGCGCACGCGAGCGCAGCACGCCGTCCATCACCCGTATCGAGCTGACTACCCCTCGGTACTGGTCGTAGGAGGAGTCGAAGATCAGCGCTCGAAGAGGGCCCTTCGCGTCACCGCCGGGCGGAGGCACGAGGGAGACGATCGCGTCGAGCAGTTCGGGCACCCCCTCACCGGTCTTGGCCGAGATGCGCAGGATGCTCGCGGCGTCGATCCCGAGGACCCGCTCGATCTCCGCCGCGCAACGCTCGGGATCGGCTGCGGGCAGGTCGATCTTGTTCAGGACGGCGATGATCTCCAGGTCGTGCTCGAGGGCCTGATAGGAGGTGGCCAGCGTCTGCGCCTGGATCCCCTGGGAGACGTCCACCAGCAGCACCGCTCCCTCGCAGGCTGTCAGGGAGCGGCTGACCTCGTAGCCGAAATCCACGTGGCCGGGCGTGTCGATCAGGTGCAACACGTGGTCCTTCCACCGGACCCGGACGTTCTGAGCCTTGATGGTGATGCCGCGCTCGCGCTCGATGTCCATCGAGTCGAGATACTGCTCACGCATGAAACGAGGGTCAACCGCCCCCGTCAGCTCGAGGACGCGGTCAGACAGGGTCGACTTGCCGTGATCGACGTGGCTGACGATGGAGAAATTGCGGATGCGGTCGGTGCTGAGCACGGCACTTCGAGCGTACTGTTCCAAAAGGTTGTGCCGGCTTACGGGCTGGCGGCGGGATCTGGCGCCGAGGACCGACAGAGAAGGGCCCCTGCTGGGCTCCTGGTCAGGGCTGCTAGCATCTTGATCCCGTGGCCAACATTCGCAGCCAGATCAAGCGAAACCGTCAGAACGAGCGGCGCCGCCTCAGCAACAAGTCCGTACGTTCGGAGATGCGCACCCGCACGAAGCGGGCAGTCACCGCGTTCGAGGGCGACCTCGAGCATGCAGGAGAGGCATTGCGGCTGGCGGTGAAGAGGATCGACAAGGCAGCCGCGAAGGGCGTCATCCACCGCAACCAAGCGGCCAACCGCAAGTCGCGCCTGATGCGTCGAATCGGTGCGCTTCAGGCCGCCCAGGACGCTGACAGCATCGGGAGCTGATCCAGCCGTCGGGCTCCAGCACCCGGGGAATGGCCGTCGCCGACGTCGGCCCGCAGTCGACAGATCCGCCCGTCACGTAGCAACGACGTGCCGTGCACGCGACACATGCGCGTGGGTCCCGATGTGAACCACTCGAGATGAAGACGAACGCGGCCGTCGAGATGGGTGCGAAAAGCCGTTGGCGGCTTGAAGCGATGAGGGCTTCAACGGCGGCGGGGCGGCGGCGGCGGGCGCGAGGCACCTGCTCGTCCGGGTGCGTGGCGCACCGAACCGAGTCGGCTGAGCCTCCCCACCAGCACCTCGAGGACCGTTGTCCCAGGCAGGCCGGAGCGACCGCGCAGATCGAGGTCTGCTTGGGCGAGCAGGGTGACCGCCCGACCGAGGCGCGCTGAACCGAGCCGGCGTCCCTGATCGAGCGCCTTGCGAGCCGGGAACGTGCTTTGCGATCCCAGCTGGGCAGCGGCCTGCTCACCCGTAGTGGCCCCTGAGCCGTCGAGCAGCATCATCGCCTGGTAGTGACGGTGGAGCACTGCCAGCACAGCCAGGGGATGAAAACCTCCCGCCCCGAGCAGACGCTCGAGGGCGCGAAGCGCGCCCTGGGTGTCGCCCTCTGCTATCGCGTCGGTCAGCACCCAGGGGGCGATCGCCCCCGCCTCACCCAAGAAGGGCTCCAGCCGGGCCTCGTCGATCGCCGCACCCTCGCCGTAGGCCGAAGCCAGGGTGCCGAGCAACCCGCGCAAGCGGCTCACGTCCCCGCCCAGGTGCTCACCGAGGAGGCCCGCGGCCCGCGCGTCGATGCGGACCGGGGCACCGCGCAACTGCTCCGCGAGCCACTGCGTGCGTGCCCTCCCAGTGCCCACGGCGGTGTCTAGGACTCCCCCGGCCCCCTGAGCGGCCTTGACGAGCGCGGCAGGTATCGTTCCGCCGCCCGCTGCGAGCACAAGGACCACGCCGGGGACTGGCTCGGCCAGGCAGGCGACGATCCGAGCAGCGTCGGAGGAAGACAGACGTCCAGCTTCTCGGACGACGACCACACGCCGGTCCGTCAAGAGCGGCGGAGTCGTGAGCGCGTCGAGAACGAGGCCGACCTCGAGCTCTTCCCCCCCCAGGGCGCCATGTTCCTCCACGGTCACGGCCGGGTCGCGCTCGACGACCAATGCGGCGAGAAGATCGTGCACCGCTTGCCCCACGAGCGACGAGTCGTCACCGCACACCAAGTACGCGGGCTTTGCTTCTTCGCTCGCGCGAGCAATCACCATCACACCGCCCCCAGGACCGCCTCGATAGCGTCGCAAACCCGCTTCGCCCCAACGACGTCGTGGACGCGCGCTATGCGGCAACCCAGCGCGATCCCGACGGCGACAGCTGCGAGTGACGCATCTTCTCGCTCTTCGATCCCCAGATCAAGGAGCTCGCCGAGGAACGACTTGTTCGATGCCGACAGCAGTAGCGGATAGCCCAGCTCGGCCAGCGATCCCGAGCCGCGCAGCAGCTCGAGCGACTGCCTTGCGGTCTTTCCGAGGTCGAAGCCTGCGTCGACCACGATCCTGTCGGCCTCTATCCCTGCGGCACGCGCCCGGCCGGCGCGATCTGCGAGAAACGAGCACACGTCAGCGACCACGTCGTCGTAGTGCGGGTCAGGATCGAGAACCCGAGGTGCGAGGCGTATGTGCGTGGCCACGACAGCCGCCCCTGCCTCACGCGCCGCGGGCAGGTAGTCGGGATCGGAGAAGCCGCTGATGTCGTTGCCCATCACCGCTCCCGCCGCGTAGGCCGCTCGAGCGACCGAAGCTCGCCAGGTGTCAACCGAGACGGGAAGGCCGACCTTCGAGCGCACGGCCTCCACAGCCGGAACCACTCGGTCGAGCTCCTCTTCCTCACTGACTTCGGGCCCTGGACCTGCCTTCACACCACCGATGTCGAGCACGTCGGCCCCTTCGCCTGCCAGTTGCTCGGCACGCGCCACCAACGCGTCTAGTGAGAAGGTGGCGCCACGGTCGTAGAACGAATCAGGCGTACGGTTCAGGACCCCCATTATCAAGGACCTTGTCGAGAGATCGTAGATCCGCTCGCCCAAGCGCAGGACCACCGTTCGCGACACCCCGCGCACGCTAGTTCCGCACAGCCAGGTCCTCCGCTCGGCTAGAACAGGCGGGCCGCAAGCTCCCTGCGGTAACGGGCGGCGCGCGGATCGTCTGATCCGAGCGTCTCGAGGAGGTCCAGGAATTCCTGACGCGCCGCTTCGTCGACCTTCACAGTTCCGAGCAGCTCCTTCAGCAGCGCGTCCACACCGTCGGCAGGCACCTCCACTTTTGAAGCCACAAGGCGCGCCTCTGCGGCGAGCTGTCTCGATTCGGAGGTCTCGGGGATCCGAGCGAGAAGCAGCAGGGCCTCCTGTGGTTCCGCGCGCTCGACAAGAAGGCGCCCCAAGGCGACGATGGCACCCGCATGGTCGGGCTCGAGCTCGAGCGCTCTTCTGAGCGACGCTTCGTCACCCGCAGCGACAAGCGTGTCGGCCTCCGAGGGTGATGGCGATATGCGGGCGACGAACGCGGCGACCTGTTGCTCGGAGATCGCCCCTACGAACCCGTCCATGACCCGACGGTTGCGCAGGGCGAAGACGGCCGGGATCGATTGCACAGCGAAAGTCGCCGAGACCTGCGGATTCTCGTCGACGTTGACCTTGACCAGCTCGACCGCGCCGCCGGTACCTGCGACCACTTTCTCGAGGACGGGACCGAGGGTTCGGCAGGGCCCACACCACGGAGCCCACA
>PLIG01000002.1 GCA_003139255.1 Acidimicrobiaceae bacterium
CCAAGCTCGACGAGTGCCGGCGTCGAGTCCAGAACGAGACGCTCGGTCACCGTGGTCACAAGTCGGATCCCCTCTACCGGTGCCGGCGCCTGTTGACCAAGGCGAAGGAGCGGCTGGACGAGAAGGGACACGAGAAGCTGACCGGCCTCTTGCGGGCCGGTGATCCCCACGGCGATGTCGCCACCATGTGGCAGGCCAAGGAGGCGGTCCGGGAGCTGTACGCGCACGGCGATCCCGAACTCGCCCTCCAGTGGGTGACCGAGCTCGGCCGCGACCTCCAGGACAAGGACTATCCGGTCGAAGCGCGCTCACTCGGACGCACGCTGTTGCGCTGGAAGCATCAGATCGCCGCGTGGCACACCGCCCACGTCAGCAACGGTCCGACCGAGGCGGCCAACAACTTGATCAAGCGGGTCAAGCGCGCCGCCTTCGGGTTCACCAGCTTCCGGAACTATCGGATCAGGGCGCTGCTCTACGCCGGCAAGCCCAACTGGGACCTACTGGCCACAGTCAAACCCCACTGAAATCCGAAGCGCCTCGAATCCAGCCGCGCTCCTGGGGCTCTCGGAACATCTCGGCGTAGCGGACCACGATGTCCTCTTGGACGTTGGCGAGCTTCTCCATGAGAAGCGGTCTGCCAAGCGTCGATCCGATGTCGTTGAGGCATGTAAGGCGCAGCGATGAATAATCGGCCGTGTAGGTTCCACGGTGCGCGGCGAGCACGAATCGCGAAAATCCTCTTTGCTTGTCACGCCAGCCATTTGCGCTTCGGTCCGGTTTGCGACGCTATGAGACTCCTCAAATCCCGCTCGACCTCGGCGCCGGCGATCAGCTCCTCGCGGTTGGTGAAGAAGTGGTAGATCGACGAGGTTGATGTGCCCGTCTCGCGAGCGATATCACCAATCCGAACGCCAGCTTCAGCGTGCTCACTAAGAACATCGATCACGTAATCCAAGATCACGTCGTCTGTTCGTATTCCGCCACATATGCGACGGTGACTGAGCCTCCATATTCGGTAGCTCTCATCAGAGAGTCATTTGGACTCGCCTGTTTGGGTAATGGTCGAGAATCGATACCTAAATGCCCTCATCATTCTTCTCAAGTAGGTCCTACGGGTGGCCACCTGATTCCGCTCCTGCAGCACAGCAATGATCGCTTCCTTTTCCTCCACTAGCGCATCTCGAAGATCCAGCTCGGACTGCAGATCATCCGCGCGGGAGACGTATCCGTCCAGAGCCATCTGAAGTCGATTACTGTGCTCACGCTCCGCCAGGAGCTCTAATTCCACCGACCGCCCATCTGCCCGGGAGTCCAACGCCCATGCGAGTCGATCGTGGATCACGAACCGGTCCTCTGCACGATTGAACTCGGGAAGCATCGAGATTCCCGAGATGATGTAGAGATTCCGGTAGGCGTCGGCTCGGGTTGAGGCGATGTCATCTGGCAGATCTGGACGATCGTAGAAGGACTCTATGAACCTGAACCGCTCTGCTATGGCTTCGGCGCCCTGACCTTCCACTGTGATCGAGCCCGTATGCCGTCTCCAACTCGCGAGCACACTGGGGACATGGAGGTAAGGGCCAAGGAGCGCACCTCGCATCCAGAAATCAAGGTCCGGCATTATCCGATACGACGGATCCCAGCCATGGAGTTGTAGTGCCATTTCTTTCGTAAAGATAACCCCTGGACCGAGGAAGTTGTTCTGCGATCTCGCCATTTCCTCAAAGGAATATGGAGGCATTAGAAGCTCAACGATCGTACCTCCGGACTCATCGATGACGCGGAAATCCGGATAGGCCGCGATGGCACTGCCGTCAGATACCAACTCGGAGGTCAGGCGCGTGATCGCCCCGTCAAGGAGCAGATCGTCGGAGTTGAGTATGCAGAGCAACTCACCAGAGGCCATCTCAAAACCGCAATTCAGTGTCTTAGCCTGCCCCATATTCACATGGCGAGTCCAGCGCACTCGTTGCGGGTACCTGGTCGCATAACTCTCGAGAAGTGCCGGGGTATCATCGGTGGAACCATCATCGAGAACAAGCAATTCGAGATTGGGATAATCCTGCATCAATACAGACTCGATTGTCTTCGGTAGGAAGTCCGCCCTATTGAACGTCGGAGTAACGACCGTTACACGCGGATTGTTAGAGAGAGCCCGGGTCATCTGACAGTTTGACCTAATGAAGAAAAGCTGGGTCGTCGTCCAAAGTGAGTTTGTTGGCCTTCAGCAATTCTGCAACACCCTCCCGATCGAGCACGGTGTCGGCAGAACTGAACTCCGATGTTCGCTGCGCCTCCGCAGACTCGGGTCCTTGAAGCTCCGGGAGTCCAGGGGCGATGGCGTAGTACTGCCCTCGATCGCTCGTTCGGGACGCCTCCTCCTCTGAAACGAGGATCTCATGGATCTTCTCTCCCGGACGTATGCCGATGGTTTCCGTCGTCACCGGTCGGTCGCCGACAAGGACGGCAGCGACATCAGCAACCCTCGCGGCGGGAACCCGCGGCACGTAGATCTCCCCACGACTGGCTTCCCGAAGAGCAGCGAGCACAACATCGACAGCATCGTCCAGCGAAAGTAGGAAGCGTGTCATGTCTGGTGTCGTGATGGTCACTGGGCCGCCGTGTCGGATTTGGTGGTGGAAGAGCGGTACGACAGAACCTCGTGACGCCAGCACATTGCCGTACCGAACACCGACAAATCGCGTCACCGGGCATTCAAGGTTCGCTTGAATGAAGATGCGTTCTTGGATGGCCTTTGTCATGCCCATTACGTTGACGGGCTTGCATGCCTTGTCCGTAGAAATGCAGACGACCGTCTCTACCGGAAGACCAAGGTCGCGAATCGTCCTCACGACGTTTCCCGGGCCGCCGACGTTTGTGTGAACAGCCTCAAGGGGGGCATATTCACATGCTGGCACCTGTTTCATTGCAGCTGCATTGAACACAACATCTGCATTACGCAAGACCCCGGCGACTGAATGAAAGTTACCCACATCGCCGATACGGAACCGCAACCGATTGGAGCTGTCCAAATACACGACTTCGTCGGTCGCTGCCGTAACCTTCTCGAATGCAAGCCGCATTTCATGCTGCTTCGCCTCGTCTCGAGAAAAGACAACAATCTCCCCAGGGAGGCCCATCTCGCCACCGAGCAATCGACGCACGAGCGCCTGTCCGAGCGAACCCGTCCCCCCGGTGACGACCACCCTCTTATCTGTAAGCACAAACTTCCTCGTTCACGGTTTGAGTTCAGACTCGGCTGAGTCCAGGTCCCAACAACGTACTGTTAGCGAGCCTGACCACGCTTTGGACGATGCAAACCGTCCCAGACCGGCTGGAGCTTGCTAAGACTGACCACAAGGTTGACCACGCGTTGCGAGCAATTCCGAACCGCGTAGTCGGCGGGCAGCTCTGCCCGATCACCTACGTCCCAAGCCTGCAAGACAGCGTCAACTGCGTCTACAAGGCCTGCCTCGGTCGCGCCCGCCACAATGATCGATCCGGTGTCCATGGCCTCGGGCCGCTCGATGGAGTCCCGCGTGGTAATTGCTGGAAAGCCCAACATGACAGACTCTTCGCTGATGGTCCCACTATCAGATATTACGCACCGAGCGCCCTGCTGCAGAGCAACGTAGTCGAGATAGCCAAAAGGGGGAAGAAACTGGATAGCCCGCTCCTGCGCAGAATCATCGAGCTCGGCGATGCGCTTTCGGGTTCGAGGGTGTGTCGTGGCGATGACAGGCAAGCCATGATGTCTCGAAAGCGCCTCGACTCCGTCGAGCAGCGAAAGAAGGCGATCAGGATCATCAACATTCTCCTCGCGGTGAAGGCTCAAAAGGAAATATCCTCGTGGTTCGAGGTTGAGTTGGGCCAGGATGGCCGACGACCGTATACTCTTCTCATAATGAGTTAGTACTTCCCGCAATGGCGAGCCTGTCAGGTAAATACGTTGAGGGCTCAATCCCTCGGCGAGAAGATTGCGTCTCGCATGCTCCGTGTAGACGAGGTTGACATCGGCGAAGTGGTCAAGGATCTTGCGGTTGATCTCTTCAGGAACGTTAGCGTCATAGCATCGATTGCCAGCTTCCATATGGAACACAGTGATGCCCATTCGCTTCGCCATGAGAGCAGCCAACGCGCTGTTCGTATCACCGAGCACGAGCACGGCATCGGGTCGCTCCCGGGCCAAGAACTTTTCGATACCCCTGAAGGCGTCTCCAAGCATTTCGCCGAGGGTTTCGGCCCCTACAGCCAGATAGTCGTCAGGGTCCCGAATCTGTAGGTCACGAAAGAAGACCTGACTGAGTTCTGGATCGTAATTCTGCCCAGTGTGAACCAGTCGATGATGACAAGATGCATCCAACCGGGCAATGACCCGGGAAAGCCGGATGATCTCTGGCCGAGTTCCGACGATGGTGACCACCCGGGTCGACGCCGTCACAGGACCACCGCTTCGGGAAACGTGTCTGCAGTGCTGGGATCGAATATTTCATCAGCCCAGAACATCGTCAAGAGTTCATCTGGACCCGAATTGGTAATGTTATGGGCAAAAAGCGTGGGCATGTCGACGGCGACGGGCTGTTCCCCGTCAACGTCGAGGGCAATAATCTCGTTACTGAACAGACGACGCAATCTGATGGTCGCTTTTCCCGATAGAACGACGAACCTCTCGAGCTTCCTGAAATGAAAATGGTCACCTCGAGTGATCCCGGGGTGAGTGGACGAATAGGACGTCTGCCCCTCGCCCTTGCTCTTGGCAATCTCCGCGAAGACTCCTCGCTCATCACCGTGCAGTGCCAGGTTGAATCGTGGCTGTACGGTGAAGTAATACGATCGAAACGTGTTCAGTAGTTGCCTGTCGAATTCTGAAGGCAACTCTGGAATCACACCGTGAACGTACTCCTGAGAGAGATTGCGCAAGCGCTGAAGCACATTCGAAACGGAAATTCTTCGCCCAGGGAGACGGAGCTCTCCATTGTGTCCATCTCCCATGCACCGGCGAATGACGGCTGACACGTCTTGAGCGTGCAGGAGCTCGATTTCCTGATCTTCAATAATTCGCGACTCTTGGCCATTGGCGAGTTGGTGGCAGAAGGTCGAGATGGCTGAATTCCAGAATGGCCTACCCCCCTCGCCGAAGACATTGGGCAGGATCAAGTCAGTAAAGGACGCTTCACACTCCAATGACCATCTTCGTAGGGTGTCAGAGGCTTCTCTTTTCGAACGCCCGTAGGGAGTGTCGATGTCGCATTGCGTCGAGTTCGAGAAGATCACGTGTGCAGTGCTCCGCTGGATGCGAAGTGCATTGACAAGACGTTCGGCAAGCATCACGTTTGATTGCTCGACATCGTCTGGTTTGCCACGATTGAGACCTGCCAGATGCACAATCGTGTCACAACCATCGACGAATCGACTCAAGTTCTCCAGGTGATCGAACGTGTCGCGGTCCGCGGTACGTACCCGCTCGACACCGTAGGCTTTCAGAGCACAGCGCAGGTGCCAGCCAAGGAGACCCGTGTATCCGGTTACCCCGACCACTGACGGCATCGACCGGGTCACTGTCGATCCAGTTCGGATGTGCTCATTCTCACAAGCCTAGGCAATTGTGCCTTTCGCATTCCGCCGCTGGGTGGCCTCTGTCCGGCCACCCGCCCATGGGTATTCATTTGCAGGCTGTGCTCACGATTCGTGCGGTTACCAGACCGGCCAGACTGCCGGACTCGGAAAACTAGTCATCGGCGACCGCAGGTTCCACTATCGCC
>PLIG01000037.1 GCA_003139255.1 Acidimicrobiaceae bacterium
CTCTCCAACGGTGAAAGGCCCATTACGTACACAGCTCTTGCTAAGGACGCGGCGAGCAGTGCCAGGTCAGCTCATAAAGGGCACATTCGTCGTTATCAACCCCGGCAGTCCTTTCAACCTCACTCAGCTAGCACACCCAGCTGGCGAGCTTTCACCAGATCATTGCCGACCAGCATTCCAGGTCTATCTAGCGAGCGGTCCGGTCAATAACGAGTCGGGATTCACGATGAATTGTGTCAATGGCTCCTTTGTGATCGCCCACGGCACGACGCAGCTCCCGTTCACGGCGAGGACCGACTACTCCAGGTGTACGACAACTGGGATACCCACACCTGATTTTCCGGTGTGCCCAGCATCTAGAATGTCTCCATTGCCAGAATTTCCTCCACTTCCCCCTGGCAGTTACGAGGCGATGCTCGTGTGGTCCGATGTCGTGCCTCTGCCACCGCCAAAGCCCGTATCCGTGGTCCTTGCCGTAAGGCAAGGATAAGGAGGTGCTCAAGATCACTCGCCGCCGGTGATCCCGAACGCCTACCTCCTTGCTCTTAACCGACCGGGTGGGGCACTTTGCGGATGCCGATTACTCCATCCGCTAGACCTTCCGAACACCCCGCAGCACGCAATCGCTCAGCCGGATCGATCCCGAGCCGGTCATGTTCGGAAGGCACCTCGGCTACGGGGTCATGTACCGGCACTTCCAGAGCGCGACATGTAGATACAACGTTGCGACCGGTATCAACAATTTTCGGTGGCATCGACTTCTGTTCGCGGGTGCTCCCGAACGGCACTTTGGGGATGGCTCCTCCGTTCATCCGCCAAACCACCATCTTGGACGAGACTTCAGTCAGGTCTCGGCTGGGGAAGTCAGGCCTTCCTGAAGCAGCTCTAAAGTCCGCTGGTACATCTGGCTCCTGATGGTTCGCAATGTCGCACCAGCTTTCGGTGCCAGATCACGAGCGGTCGCCATCGCCACGGGTAGAAGCTCCTCTTCCGCTAGGGCAGCCGAAACGATGCCTGCTGCAAACGCGTCGTGGCCCCCGTAACGCCTTCCCGTGGTCATCGCATCGTGAGCTGTCTGCTTGGAAAGGCGTGCCTGGATCAGAGCTGCCATGCCAGAAGTGAACGGGATGCCGAGATCGACTTCAGGCAGACAGAAGAAACCGCGATCTGCGCGCATGAGCCGAGTGTCGTGCGCCAAGGCGAGCATCGCACCCGCTGCGAAGGCGTGCCCCTGTAGGACAGCGATCGACGGTGCCGAGTGGGTTAGGAGACGCGCGAAGAGCGTTTGTTGTACGGTCGCAACGTAGGCGCTCGCCTCGCCCGGATTGGCAGGCAGTAAGTCGAGGTCGAGACCATTCGACCAGATCTTGCCGGATGCCACGGTTACGAGCGCCTTTGGACCTTCGACATGGTCGACTTCGTCGAACGCGTCGGAGACCTCCTTGACCCACTCCCGTGTGAACCGATTCTCACCATCGCCGAGGTTGAGAAGATAGACATCACCATCACGGGTGAGAACAGGCACGATTCCTCCCTGTCGAGTAGCTACGAATCCCGAACGCTACATTGCTTATGAGGATTAACTCCTGTGGCTGCCTGCACCCGCCCTGAGCTGAAACTGCCACGATCCGGCAGATGACTGATGTCCCATAACGCTGGCTATGGGCCGAGTCGGAGTACCTCCGTCCGTGTGACACAGAGCCGGATCGGACCGATCGGTAACACCGCCCAGCCTCGGATGCTGGCACCCAGCCGAACCGCTCGAACATGCCGGGTACACACTGGTCGTCGGCTGATTGTCCGCGACTGGAACTGCGCGCTATCGCTCAGCCGGATCAATCCCGAACGGTCATGGTCGGAAGGCAGCTCGGCCATGGGGTGATGTAGCGGCACATGTCGCTCGGTCTCCATGCCGCGAAAGGGCCGTCCCTCGCTTAATCGACCCTGCGAATGTCTCGCACTCTCGCCCTGCCAGCGGCTCCGGTCTCACCGAGAAGATCGGCTTAGATTTGACCCGTTGGTTAGACGACGAAAAAGGCGGGTCACTCATGAGTGATGAGTCTTCAGCATCAGATGGTCCTACTTCACAGCCAGTCGGCGTGCCGAGCGGGCCTGATCTGCCGAAATCTGCTCCGCGAAATCCGACTGGGCGCACTCGACTCTCAGGAACTTGGGTAGGCGTAATCATCGGTGTTGTGGTGCTGGTGTTCTTACTAGTGTTCATCATCCAGAACACCAAGTCAGTGAAAGTGTCCTTTTTGACCGTGAGTGGGAACATGCCGCTCGGCGTCGCTCTACTCCTTGCTGCGGTCGGCGGTGTGCTGCTTGCGGGGGTCATGGCCTCACTGCGCATCTGGCAGCTCCGTCACCGCCTGCACAACTCGAAACGAACTGGCGGCCAAGCGTCCTCGTGACCGGCAAGTTGACCACGCGCTACTGCCGGGAGGATTACGGGGCCGTCGAGCTGCCTGGTGATGAGGGCCAGGCTGTATTGTTCAGCGCTGTCGATCCCGGGCGGTCATGCTCGGAAAGCACCTCGGCCACGGGGTGATATACGGCACTTAGCGCCCGGTCCAGATGGATACACGTTGCAGTCGGGATCAGCAGTTCGAGGACGGTTGGACGGACCACTGGTTGCCAATTCGATCCGCTCGGTGTCGAGCAATGTCATGCCAGCCGGGCGAGTACGTACTCTGTCGCCGCGAGGCAGAGACGGATGCGCCACAGTTGGAGGTGTCGTTCTGGCGATCCAGTTTCGGCGCTGCATCAGACGTAGTCTGTTGACGCGCCTGGGCGATAGGCAGGGCAACGAGATGAAGGAGTAGGAAATGGGTCGAGCAGGAATGTTTTTCAGCATCGTGGCAATCGCAGCGGGTGCCGTCATGTACTGGGCGGTGACGAGTCAAGGTCACGGGTTCCGGCTTTCCACGGTGGGGGTCATCCTCATGGCCGCTGGAGGCGTCGGCTTGGTCGCCTCGATGATTGTCTTCGCCACGTCCCGTCATTCGACGGGTAGCCGTCATCGCACCTACGACCGTCAAGCGACCGACACGCAGGGTGGCTCGACGTCGGTGCACGAGGAAGTGCGCTAAACTATTTTTGGGTCACGTGAGCAAGCATCTTGCTTTTGGAGGAGGTGACCTCCTGATGTCCGCTAGATCACCAGAGTCTCGACGCATTTCCTCGTTGCTCGGTCAACGCAGGGTCTCGGACGTTGCAATGGTGGCGGTCTTGTTTGTCGCCTTGCTGTCTGGCCTAGTCGGTTTCGCCTTCCACATGTTTTGGGTTGTCGCCATCGTCGTGCTCGCCCTCGGGCTTGGCTACGTGGTCGCTAACGCCCGTCAAGATCGAGGAGAGACCATCGACCGGCATCGGGAGGACGAGGAGCGGACCGAGTGATTCACTGGCCCGGCACCCCGGACCATCCCAACTACCTGCCCCCCTCCTGGATTGACGAAGGTTGTGTACATGTGGGCTCCTCCGTGAGAGGAGCCCCTTCCTCATGGCGGGGCACACTGCGCTGACCGACGCTCGCTCGGACACTTC
>PLIG01000139.1 GCA_003139255.1 Acidimicrobiaceae bacterium
CGAATGCGTTCGCGCAGGCGGCAAAGTACCCCGGGACGACCATCCTCACCGAGAACCCCAAGCTGTACACCGAGATCCTGGGCTACGCCCATGGAAGTATTACCACGCTGCAAAACATCCAGAAGATATCGCCCGACCTCCAGTTCCTGAGTAGGTACCAGGTCCAATTGACGCGCTTGATCACGACGGAGACCACTGCGCCACGCGAGTGGCAGCACTGGCTGTGGGTGTGCTTCGGCTGCACAGCCTTCTTCATCCCGTGGGTGTTCGTGATGAAGGGGCGCTGGAGCCCGCGCCGTGCACGCCGTGACGCGCACGAGCACAAGGCGTTCGTCGCAGCAGAGCTGACGAAGCTCCGCGGCGAGATGGCGCCCAGCGGGACTGGGGACATCCCAACGCCAGTGCCAGGGTAACCGGCTCGCCCCCGGGGCCTCCGCCACCGAGTAGCTAGCCTGCGCCTGTGTCCCACTACAACGCGCAACGTCCGCAGCGCGGCGTCGGTCTCGCCGTACCCGTCACGACCCACTCCTCGGGCGTCCCTGCTCTCCCTGCGCACGTTGAACGCCGGGACATCCTCGGGGGTCTGATCCACGAGTATCACCAAGCGGCTGCGTAATCGTCTCGGTCCGGCACTCAGCCTGGGCATCGCAATGGCCGTTCATGCAGCGTTGGGTCGGCGCGAACGACGACCAGACGGCACTGCTTCGCCGTCCTATAGCGCGTGACCCTGGTCGTTGCCTAAAGCAGCGGGTCGATTGCCCGGACATGTAACTCGCCCCGAAACCACCCGTCTGCAGGCATCGGACTCGACCGGCATTTTGGTGTCCTTCACCAGGCAGTCCGTCCCACATCGTGGCGCGTGTCAGGCGCGATGCGGGGTTCGGTCACGATGTGGTCTGCGGCTGTGGGGTT
This sequence comes from Acidimicrobiaceae bacterium, assembly GCA_003139255.1. Classification (GTDB taxonomy): domain Bacteria; phylum Actinomycetota; class Acidimicrobiia; order Acidimicrobiales; family UBA8190; genus Bog-564. The sequence goes on from PLIG01000139.1 coordinate 913, forward strand.
GTAAGCGGCGCATTCTCGATGCGAGCGATGCGAAGAGCTTCTTCCAGGCCGCTGCGAGCATTCATGTCAATGACGTATTGGATGATCATCCGCATAGGAAGGACAGCGCTGACCCAACGCGGCGCACACACTCGCCGTGATCGCCGCGCAAGTCCGACTTCCAGCGCGTCTATGGCGACGGATATCGGCGCCGCTGTCGTGAAGGGACCGTTGTTGCCGGAAAACCTCGACGCCGCGACGGTTTGCATTCCGCGACGGACCATGTCTGTGTCGATCTCCCCGAAATACGCGACCCCGACTCGCGCTCCGGTCGGTCGGATTTCAATGCGCATACTGTCGGCTAAGGCTTCGATCGCTGCTTTTGAGGCACAGTAGGCTGACATCAGGGGAAGGTGTAGGGCCGCAGCTACAGAGGAAGTGACGAGCGCATATCCGTTCTCATGGCTGATGTGCGGACCTGCCGCTCGCAACGTGTAGTAGACGCCAAGAGTATTGACAGCAAGCGTGCGTTCCATGATCGCGGAATCGCCGTCGATGACTGTCATTTGCGCACCGATGCCCGCGTTCGCAACAACGATATCGAGACCGCCGAGATTGTCCACCAAGTCGTTGACCGCCTTCTCGACATGTTGACGATCTGCGACATCGCACTCCCGCCATGGTGCTTCTCCGCAGTCCGAGGCGACGTCGGACAGCAGGTCCGGTTCCAAGCCGGCGAGAGCCACCAGGGCACCGCTCTCGTGGAGACGGCGAGCAAGCGCAGAGCCGATCCCTCGCGCCGCGCCGGTGATGAGGACTCTTCTTCCTGAAAGATTCGGGAGGGTTGCTCGTCTCATGCATCGAAGGATGCCATCGACAGACGCCAGTGTCTATCGAGTGTCTATAGATCAAGTCCAAGATGGCGTGACTAGATGCGACTTGATCACTTCCTCAGGAGGCTGAGTTGAACAGCAGCGACGCGATCCACATGATTGGCACCCAATGGATCGACAAGCGGCTCGTTGATTTCACAGTGTCGTGAAAGGCGCCAGTAGCTAGCGCGGCCGCTCGAAACACCCCACCAGCTGGTCGCGCGCCAGCCAGTTGGGCTCCGGGTAGAGCCGACAGTACATGGCGTCGCGCATCAGCTTCTCGACCCCCGTCTCGCACATGTAACCGGCGCCACCGAACACCTGTACCGCGTCACTGGTCACTGCCACCGCGGCATCGGAGGCCAGTACCTTGGCGGCGAGGGCTCGCCCGTCGTCGCCAGCCAGCCAGGCCCCCGACATCGCGACGGGCCCGACGCCCTCGAGGTGGGCGGCCATGCCGGCCAGGAGGTCGCGGACCGCGCCGTGCTCGATGATCGGCACGCCGCCCTGGTGACGTGAATGGGCATAGTCAAGGGCCAGTTCCCACGCTCGCCTGGCGATCCCCCGGGCAACGACCGCCACCCCTGCCCGCACGAGCCGAGTGGTCTCGGCACCGGGTCCCACCGGGTGCGGGACGGGGGTCGCCACCGCGTTGTCGACGCCGTCGAGCACGAGCGTCGCCGCCGGCGCGGCCCGCCACCCCATCTGGGAGGGATTGGGCTGGATCGTCAGCCCAGGCGCCGTCGGGCGCAGACCAAGAGCGGCCGAGCCGAGACAGGGCGCGAGAATGGCGACGCCGTCCGCACCCAGGGCGCCTGGCACAAAGGGGATCCTGCCGGAGACACGTGCGGAACCCGTCATGACACCGAGAGCGAGGGGCGGGGCCTGGGGCGCGAGGGCCACGGACCACCGCTCACCGTCGGCCACCGCAGCGACGGCCTCCGCGGGGAGCGCCGCCAGCGCGACATTGTGCAGGAGCACGGCGATGGCCAGGCCGGCGTCTCCCGCGGCCATCTCCTCGACCATCGCGAGGAGCTCGGCCGGACCGAGCCCGGCACCGCCGAGCTTGTCGTTCAGCAGGACCCGGTCGAGCCCGATGGCGCAGGCCGAGGCCCAGCAGTGGGCGAACGTCTCGCGGTCGCTGGCATCGAGGGCGGCAGCGCAGGGCGTCACCTCCCGCCGGGTGAGGTCGCGTACGGCCCCCACCATCTCGTCATGAAGGTCGGTTGTCGTCGCGCTCATGGCTGTCTTCCCACCAGGTCGCGCCGACTTGGCGGCAGCGCCTGCATGGTTTCGCCCCGTGACAGCCCCCGGTACACGGTCAGGCGGTTCAGCTGGTTGGTGCCCTCGTAGATCTGGGTCAGCTTGGCGTCCCGCCACAGCTTCTCAAGCTCGGCCCGGATGTCGCCGCTGTCGAGCCCAGCCAACTCGAGGGCCAAGCCGGTCACGCTCATCGCGACATCGGCCGCGTGGGCCTTGGCCAACGAGGAGAGTGCCAGCGAGCGGGTGACCGCCCGATTCGTCATCGTGCGGTGCAACAGGGCGACAGTCGCCTGGCCTGAGCGGGGGGAGGTGATCCACCGCCGTACGCGGGGCACCCGCCGCGCCGCCGGGGGTACTAGCCCCATGGCCCGGACGAGGGGGTGGCGCAGGGCGGGGCTGATCATGACGTCGAGCTCGGTGGCCGCGTCGAGGTAGCTCTGACGGGCGAGGTGGATCTCCTCCTCCATGCGAGCCAGCGCCAGCTGGACCTGCTGGCGGCCGAGCAGGGCCGGCTCATGTTCCAGCCAGGTGAGGACGCGGTCGTAGGCGCCGCGGGCGATACCGGTCGCGATTGCGGCCACCGCCGGTCGGGACGCGGCCAGAACGAGGTACGTGGTCGGCATGCCGTCGCCGGGGCGGCCCACGACCAGGTCGTCGGGCACGAAGACGTCGTCGAAGACGAGCTCGGCCGCGGGGCAGGCCCGCTGGCCCATCTTGTGCTCGACCCGGCCCACGGAGAAGCCCTCACTGCGGGCGTCGACGAGGAAGCACGTCCAGGTCTCCGCCGGCCGTTGCGGGTCGAACGGCATGCACACGGTGATCCACTCGGCCAGGCTCCCGTTGGAGATGAACCGTTTGGTTCCCGTGAGCCTCCACCCGCCGGTGACAGGCCTCGCCTGGCTGGTGATCCGTCCCCGCCGCATGAGGTCGGCCTCTTCCACGTCGGTCCCGGCGTCCGGCTCAGTGACCGCGCAGGCCATCAGCACCGGCCGGCCCTGGCGCTCGGCAACGGCGATGTCGCGGAGCACGCCGTCCCAGTGGGTCACGCCGGTGGCGAGCAGGGGCAGCAGGCCGAGGCCATGGGCACCGAAGATGTTGCCCACACCGGGGCACGCGGCACACAGCTCCTCCAGAGCCACGCACATCTCCCGGGCCAGGCCGCCCTGCCCGCTCGCGGCGGTTGGGATTGCCAGGCTGAGCAGACCATGCTCGCAGCCGGCCCGGATGAGATCCCAGTCGACATAGCGGGGGTCGGCGGCGGCGCGCCGGTCGATCTCAAGGGCAAGGGGCTGCACGTGCTGCTGAGCGAAGGCGCGGGCTCGTTCCCTTACGTCCCCGAGCACCCGGACGGTCGACCGGTCCCCAGCGCGGAAGCGGGGGAACGCCTCCACCAGCGATCGAGACGCAGATGCGGTGCCGCTGGCCCCGCGTTCAGACATGGCTCCGCACCGAGGCGGGGCCGTCGGCCACCACGGTCGGCTCGGAGATCGTCGCCCCTCGCAGCGCCCGGGCGAGCAAGGGGAGCGTGTGGTGGTCCGGCCCGTACAGGATCCCCTCGAAACGGTTCAGCTGCTGGACATGGACGGCACGCCTTGACACCAGCAACCGGGCCAGCTCCCGGGCGATCGGGTGATGCTCGCCGAGAGTCAACGACACCACGCCCGGCCGGGACGTGTGTCCCGCCTCCAGGGCGTTGATCTTGAACTCCGAGCTCTGGGGCTGGCCGTCCATCCAGAGATGGCTGAAGAGCTGTATGTGCTCGGCGCCGAGATCAAGGAGCGGCTTGCTCTCCAGGGTCAGGATGTGTTCGCCGTCCTCAGCGAGACGGCATGTGCGGCGCCCGGCCAGCTCGGTGAAATCGATAGAGGCCAGGAACTTCGGGTAATTGAAGAACTCCACCCCACCGAGCCGGGCGATCTCGGTGGTGACCGGCAGGTGTTGGACCCAGGCGTGGAACTGGCGGCGTCGCAGCGCGGTGAGCAGTGCCCGGCCGGGCAGGTTGACGCTGGCGCTGGGCTCGCAGAGCGGCACCGAGATGGCCAGCTCGTTGTAGGGGCCGATATCGGTGTCGCGGTACTCGAAGGCGCTGACGGTGACCGCCCCCAGGCCAGGCGCCAGCCGCGCCGGCACGAACCTGGGATCCGGGAGGAGTCGGCGGAGCTCGGCGTAGCGGGCCAGGAAGACCGCCGTCGTGGCGGTGCCGTCGTAGTAGAAGACCGGAATCTTCATCAGCTGACCACGGAACTCGACGTCGAGTTGGCCGACCGAATCGAAGAAGGAGGAACCCCGCATGGCGCACCTTCCCTGAGATCCTCGGCGGGGCCCAAGGCCCTCGCGAGTGCTATTGAGTCTGTCTCAACAAGATTAACCCCGTAAGGTCCGAATACCCGATGCGCTTCTCACGCGGCGAGTTGGTACTCGTAGATCAATCCTCCGAGCTGGTCGTGCCGACGTATAGATCGCGGGTGGTCTTGCGCGGGCTGTGGACGCACTGTCACCGGCAGAGAAGAGTGCTTGCGCCACCGAAGACTTCTTGGGACAATCCCTGGTCCTATCGTCTTGGCCCTACAACGGTCATCGCTCTCACCGCGGCCTCAACCTGCTGGCGCCGCTCTCCGCATTTGTCTCGACACCCGTCTGCCGGTCTAGTAATACCCTCAGGGTCCGTCGGCGGGATCGGCTCGACGGCCAGCTCTACTCGAGCCTTTTGCCGCAGGAGCTTCGCGACCTGCCTGTGCCACCGCGCGGGGCGAGTGAAGAAGAGAAACTCGCCTACGAGGCCAAGTTCAACTTGCGCGCGCTCTAGCGCATGGTCCGCCACGCAGCCCCTGACGATGACGGAGCGACCCGCTGGCGTTGCCCTTTCTGTGCCGGGATGCTCCGGTCGCGCAAGTTCCCGACGACTATGCGATAGGCGAAGACGCTACCTCTCGTCTCGGTCGACGAGGGCTGTGAACGCTGCTGCTCGGGGATCCTGACCGCGATGCCCACAGAGTTGCCGTGGTGGCAGCGAATCTCGTTCGGGACAACGGCGTGGCGCATGTCAATGGGGCGCCGCGGGCCGAGGAGCAAGCCAAGCCCAATCTGTCCAAGCGGCGTCGGGGCACCTGGCGCGACATCATCGAGCCCTCGAGCGACAACGAGGGAACCGCGAGCACAGTGGACACCGAAAGCCCACCCCCTTAAGCGAACCAGGATCGAAGCACCAGCCGGCCGTCTACGACGGTCGGCTTTGTCGCGTCTCTGCGGCCGTCCTACCTGAGCCCTCACGCGGAACGGCCGGCCCGAGGGCCGGCGGATCGCACTTCAGGGGTGGCAAGCGAGCAAATCAGCCTCGCCGCCACCTGCAAGAAGGGATTTCGTGAACACGGTACGCCGCATTACGCGAACATCCCATGGTGGTGGTAGCAAACGGCTCAACGCAGCAAGGATCGCTCGGTCTGCTGGTCGGTATCTCACACGTGCGTGGAGCTGACGTTCGAGGATGCGTACTTGGTGCCCTACACCTTGCGCCGTGGGCGTCTTGAAGCCCTCCCAAGATGGATACCCGAACTTCGCCCAGCCTTGCAGGCTCTATAGCCGCGCTCACCCCCAGCGGCGCTGCTCGAGCCAAGCGGTTCATCCACTCCCGGCAGATGGCTCGGGTACGTGGCCGGCCGAAACATGTCCCTCCATCCACTCGAGCGCGACGAGCAGCTTGGGTACCTCGATCCCCCGAGCGAAGAGCGACCGGATGACCGCTGCATGTCCTGCCCTCGAGTCGTGACGCCAGAACAGCACCACCAGGTCGGCAGCGCCTGCCTGCACGCGCAGCTCGTGCCCTGGCTCCCCGCTCACGACCTTCAGCACGTCGGGCGCTGCACCGTGTCGTCGGCGCAGCTCGTCGAACCATGCCGCGGCATGGTGTCCCGACCCCTCCCACATCCGGGGCATGTTGTTTTCGGTCATGACGTGGAGCATGGTGACATGGACGCCGACTCGCGTGAACCTTCGGTATAGCGCTCGCGTCTCCGCGGCAACCTCCTCACTCCCGTCGGATGGAATCAGCACACGGCGCATGCGGGCAACCACCCCTCGCGCCTTCCCCGCTCTGTCCGGCATTGCACCCGCATGATGCCTGGCAGGGAGCACGAGCAATGGCCCCGATACCGACGATGCCATTGCGAGCAGCTTCTCGATGGCCTTCTCACTACCCTCTTCACGAGCCACCAACTCTGGTGCGGGCACGAGCTCGAGCGCGCGTGCGACGTCAGTCACGAGGAGCTCGAAGTCCTCCAGGTCCTCTGCGGCCGCGGCCACCACTACCAAGGGCTGGCTGACCTCTTGATTCTTGGAACTCATCGAAGGACCTCCTTCCCTCGGCCTTGCGACAGGGGGCGAGATGCTTCACGCTCGACCCAGGCCTCCGGCGGTCTCACCACCACTGGCTCTCCGTCACCCAGCCTGACTTTCAGGGGCGTGGAGCAGGCCACGTGAACCGCGTCGCTTCGACACCGCAGGCAGATCCGGCGACCGTGCCAGCGCAACTTGAGGCGCAGCTCGCGCCATTGGGTTGGGATATGCGGGTCGAGCACGAGCGCCTCGGCATCGGGGCTGCTGACGCGCACGCCGGCGAACCCTAAGACGAAGGCCTGCCAGAGCCCGCCCAACGCGGCCAGGTGGAGTCCTCCAGCCGTGGTGCCGGTCACGTCGTCGAGATCGATGTTCTGTGTGAGATCCAAGAACGACAGCGCTTCGTCCAGGCGTCCTTCGCGCGCCAACACAGAGGCGTAGACCGCTGGGGACAGCGAGCTTCCGTGCGCGGTCCTCAGCAAGTAGAAGTCGAGGTCGCGCTCGAGCGTTCCCGGACGCAGCGCATCGGGGATCATGTGGTGCGCCATTAGGACGTCTGCTTGCTTGATGATCTGTGAGCGCGCCACGCCGTCATGGCCGAGCAATAGGTCCGCTGCCACCGGCACCGGTCCAAGTTCGCTCAGGAAGATGGGCTGCAAGTCGTCGTAGCCAGCGAACTGCTCGTGACGACCGGTTCCCGGGTCGTACCCGTCGAACAGCGCCTCGGAGAGCACCCGCCACTGGATGGCTTCGTCGAGCTCCGGCGCCGCTCCGGTGCGCTCTACGAGCTCGGCGGCACGCGCCAGGTTCCACGCTGCCATCTGGTTCGTGAAGGCGTTGTCGTTGACGTTCTCGTGGTACTCGTCGGGGCCTGTCACACTCTCGATGTGCCCGACACCTGCGTTGTCGAGGCGCGCCCGGCTCGCCCAGTACCGCGCGGTCTCGACGAGAAGGGGCCGACCCGGGCCCTCCAGAAATCGCCAGCGACCTGACCACGACGCGAGCTGCCACGCCGCCCACGCGACATCGGCCGTGATGTGCTCTTCGAGCTCGCCAGTGCGGATCGGGACGATCTCACCGTGCTGGTTGACCCCGCTCTTGGGCGTCACGTCGCGGCCATCGTGCGCAGATTCCCATGGGAAGCGCGCCCCGCGCCGCCCGAGCGTGGACGCCGCTTCGATTGCGGATGGGACACGGCGAATGCGGTACTCGAGCATCGCGCGCGCCGCTCTTGGATGAGTCGCCGCCATGAAGGGGAGCACGAAGACGTCGGCGTCCCAGAACACGTGTCCCGCGTAGGAAGGGCCGGTGAGCCCGCGCGCCCCGACAGCGGCCTCCCCGCTACTTGCGACCGAGGACATCAGGTGGAAGAGCGCCAGCCGGACCGACGAGGTGAGCTCTGGGTTTCCCACCACCTCGACGTCGGCCTCGGCCCATCGCGAGGCCCACGCCACCCTCTGCTCGGCGAGTAACTTGGCCGGGCCCGCCTGGCACGCCGCCTTTTGGCGCGCGACAGCCCGGGAGCGGCTCGGTGCCCGACGAGCCGCGACCTGGTACGCGCCGATGCGAACGACGTGAAGAGTCGATGGTCCTCCCTGTGAATCGGGGTGCGCTTCGGTGCTCGTGTCGATGACTTGGACGACGCCACCCCCGGAGCTCGCCCGGTCCTCGGTCACTTCATGGGCAGCGGGAACCTCGAGAACACTGGAGCTGCCTTCGGCGACGAGCACCGTTGTGCCCGGACGCGCCAAGCACGCCCAACGTGCCGAGGAGAACAGCTCGGCGTCTTTTGCCCCAGCCACCCGCCACAGCACCCCTGAAAGGAGGTCCAGCACCCTCTCTCCTGTTGAGAAGGACCTGTTCAGCGCGAGCGTGGTCCAGCTCCGGACCACGAGAAGCGACTCAGCGCCCCCGTCGCGGGTGTCATAAAGGCCTGAGACGAACACGGCCGGGCTGGCGTCGGTTCCGTCCTCCTCCAGGCTCCCCCTTGTCCCGGTGATGCCGTCAGCGACTGTGAGCAGGCTCTCGTAGACCCGGCTCATGCTCGGCGGCCCCGAGGGCACGACGAGCAACCAGGGTGACTGATCCGCTTGCGGGCGCTCGAAGAGCACCTCGGCCACGACTCGCTCTAGTCCGCCCGGCTCTTCGACTTCGACGTCGGCATTCCGCGCGGTGCCTAGCTTCGTGATCACCTCGGCTCGAACCGCCGCCCGGTGACCACGTCGATCCGGATGGCAAGCAGCTTCTCACCGGGTTCGGGAACAAGCGGAGCCGGGTCCAGGTGCGCCTCATCGGGGGGTTCGGACTCGGGCAAAGGCGTTGCCAGGCCGCGAACGAGCACGTTCCACGCTGTTGCGGTGTCGCGGTCAACCTGGTCGACCTCGAAGGCGATGAGCCCCTCTTCGGCTGCGTCCACTGTGAGCCCGGGACCCAGGCGCACAAGGACCTGGTGATCGCGACATGCGAAGTTCACCGGATGCACGATCGGCGCCTGCTCCTGTGAGACGGCGATCCTCCCGATCGCCCCTTTCTTCGCCGCCTCTACGAGCAGCTGCAAGCATTCGGGGATCGCAAGGACCTCAGATCCGCGCTGATCGATCCACATGGGCCCAGCGTTGCACGCCCCAGTCGTCTTATCTAGGGTCGGTCGTCCCCTAACAGGGTCACCGCCGGGCCGTCACCTGACCGGCACGATTCGAGGAGCTCACCCAGGTCTCTCACGACCATGCCGCGGCGGCCTCCACGTGATGGTGCGGCCCGACGTGCTCTTCGGTTGCCACTTTCAAATTCATCGAGCTTGTTCTGGCGGCCAATGCACAGGTTATTCGAGCAACTCCCACACGTGACAGGCGATCTCAAGGTCCTCGCGGGCTTCAACGACGAGCACCGCGGGGCTAGCCCCGAGAGCGGACACCAGACCGTCGCCCGCTCAACGCCTGGTTTTTCGAATCCACGAGCTCCACTCCGAGGAAGTCGAGGCCCACGCACGTGTCGGCGCGCAGCCGGGAAGACGATTCGCCGGCTCCACCAGTGAACACCAGGCCGTCAATTCCCTCCATGGCTGCGCTCATGGCGGCCACCGAGCGCTGGACCAGCGACACCAGGCGCGTCGAGCGCACCCTCACGCCACAGCCGGCCTGCGACAGCCACTCGACGTGGCGCTGCAGCAGGCCGGAGCGGATGTCCAGCACTCCCGATGTGGCCGTTGGACAGCG
>PLIG01000204.1 GCA_003139255.1 Acidimicrobiaceae bacterium
GGCGAACTTCGAGGAGAACTCGCCGAAGCTCAGGTGCTGGCTGCGCTTGTCGATCAGGCAGAACGTGGCCACGTCCCAGAAACAGGTGGTTCCGCCGTTGCCCAGGACCACCTCGTAGGCCTCGGGGAGGTCGAACAGCTCGCGCAGGCCCGCGCGCAGCCTTCCCACCACGGATCGGACCGGCTTCTGGCGATGACTGGTGCCGAGGTACGTAGGGGCGGCGGCGACCAAGGCGGCCACCTGCTCAGGGCGAACCTTGGAGGGTCCGCTCCCGAAGCGCCCGTCGGACGGCTTCAAGGAGTCGGGGACCTTGATCCCGGGGGGGCCGGAGAGGTCTCCGGAGAGGTCTTTCGAGGTACTGGAGGCGCGGGGCTGGTTTCTCGGAGAGATAGTCACATGTGACAGCATGACAGCCATGGCGATATCTCCAGAAACGACAGTTTAGATGCACACAGGTAGGTCGGCCAACGAGGCCCGACGGGTCTCGGCCCGTGTGGCGGCGGTCGCGCCGTCTGCCACCCTCGCGGTCGACGCCAAGGCGAAGGCGCTTCGGGCAGAGGGTCAGGACGTGATCTCCTTCGGTGCCGGCGAGCCGGACTTCGCGACCCCTGCTCACATCGTGGAGGCGGCGATAACCGCGTGCAAAGACCCCACGAACCACCACTACACGGCCACCCCCGGTCTGGCCGAGCTGCGTGAGGCGATCGCGGCGAAGACCCAGAGCTGGTCGGGGTTTGAGGCCTCGCCGTCGCAGGTGGTGGTCACGAACGGGGCGAAGCACGCGATCTACGAGACGTTCTGCGCGCTGGTCGATCCCGGTGACGAAGTCCTCGTCCCCGCGCCGTATTGGACCACCTACCCCGAGGTCGTCGCCCTGTCCGGAGGGGTGCCCGTGGCGGTGCCGACCGACGAGAAGAGCGGCTTCCACCTGAGCCTCGAGGCGCTTGAGGCGGCGCTCACGCCGTCGACGAAGATTCTCCTGTTCGTCTCCCCCAACAACCCGACCGGCGCCGTCCTGTCCCCCGCGGAGGTCTCTGCGATCGGGCGTTGGGCGGCCGAGCACGGCCTGTGGGTGGTCACCGACGAGATCTACGAGCACCTCGTCTACGGCGGGCGGGACTTCTCTTCCTTGCCCGCGTTGGTGCCCGATGCAGCTGAGCGCTGCGTCGTCATAAACGGGGTTGCCAAGACCTTCGCCATGACCGGCTGGCGGGTGGGCTGGCTGATAGGGCCGCCCGACGTGGCCAAGGCCGTGAACGCGCTCCAGTCACAGGCAACCTCCAACGTGTGCAACGTTGCACAGCAAGCAGCGCTGGCCGCGCTCCGTGGTGACATGGGCCACGTTCACGCCATGCACGAGGTGTTCGACCGGCGCCGCCAGGTCATCCATCGCATGCTCAACGAGTGCAACGGGGTCACGTGTGCGGAGCCCGAGGGCGCCTTCTACGCGTTCCCTTCGGTCCGTGGACTTCTCGGCCGGCGCCTCGCGGGGCGCGAGGTCACGAGCTCGGCCGAGCTCGCGGAAGTGTCGATCGACAAGGCCAAGGTTGCGGTCGTGCCCGGAGAGGCCTTCGGCGCGCCGGGATATCTCAGGCTCTCCTATGCGCTGGGCGACGCGGCGATCGAAGAAGGTGTGAGGCGGCTGGCCGAGCTCTTCGCGACCGCCGAGTAGACGACAGGTGGGGCGGAATCGAGCGATGGCGAGGGTGCTTGTAACGGAGAAGCTCGCGAGCTCTGGTCTCGCGTTGTTGGCCGACGCCGGCCACGAGGTCGACGTGCAGCTCGGGCTTTCGCCCGAAGCGCTCGTCGAGGCGGTCCACGGCGCCCAGGGGTTGATAGTGCGTTCGGCCACGAAGGTCAACGCCTCGGTGCTGGAGGCGGGATCGGACCTCGAGGTGGTCGGTCGTGCCGGCATCGGCCTCGACAACGTGGACGTGGAGACGGCGACTCGGCGCGGCGTGATGGTCGTGAACGCGCCGCAGTCGAACATCCTCTCCGCGGCCGAGCACTCCATGGCTTTGTTGTTGGCGCAGGCCCGCAACATCCCTCAGGCTCACGCGGCCCTCGTGTCGGGGAAGTGGGAGCGCTCGAAATGGGAAGGAGTCGAGCTGCACGGAAAGACGTTGGGGGTCGTCGGCCTTGGGCGGATCGGGGCGCTCGTGGCACAGCGTGCGCTGTCGTTCGGGATGCGCCTGTGCGCGTACGACCCTTATGTCTCCCCCGACCGAGCGAAGCACATGGGGGTGGAGCTCATGTCGCTCGAGGATCTGGTCGCCGTCGCTGATTTCGTTACCATCCACCTGCCGAAGACCCCTGAGACCGCGGGCCTGATCGGAAGCAAGCTGCTCGAACGAGCCAAGCCTGGGCTTCGCGTCGTGAACGCGGCGCGCGGCGGGATCCTCGACGAGGATGCGCTCGCCTCGGCGATCCGCAGCGGTCGCGTGGCGGGAGCGGCCCTCGACGTGTTCTCGGTCGAGCCTTGTACCGACTCGCCCTTGTTCGAGTTCGACAACGTCGTGGTCACCCCGCACCTCGGAGCCTCGACCGTCGAGGCCCAGGACAAAGCCGGACTGACCATCGCCGAACAGGTGAACCTCGCGTTGGCGGGCGACTTCGTGCCCTTTGCCGTCAACGTTGCAGCCACCGAGGTCCCTGAGTCAGTGCGGCCGTTCCTGGGGCTGGCCGAGCAGCTGGGGCGCGCCTTCGCCTGCTTGAACGACGGTCTGCCGGACGTCCTCGAGATCGAGTACGCGGGTGCCCTCGCCTCGGCGGGCATCGGCACGCAGATCCTCACCCTCGCCATCTTGAAGGGCGTGTTCGCCGCGGGGACGGAGGAGCCTGTGTCCTATGTGAACGCCCCGCAGCTCGCCGCCGAGCGCGGGCTCGAGGTTCGCGAGGTGACCACGTCGACCACCCGGGACTTCGTCAACTTGGTCACGCTTCGCTCGACTTGCCATTCCGTGGCCGGCACTCTCACGGGTCTGCGCTCCGTTGCTCGCATCACCATGCTCGACGACCACGCCGTCGAGATCCCACCGGCCGAGCACATGCTCGTCGTCCGCAACGATGACAGGGCAGGGATGATCGGGATCGTCGGGAGCACGCTCGGCGAGGCGGGCGTGTCGATCTCGTCCATGGGCGTCGGGCCCTCCGAGAGAGGCAACACGGCGCTGATGGTTCTCTCAACCGACCGGCCTGTCTCCGATGCCGCTCTGGCGGCCCTGGCCACGGCGGACGGGATCCTCGACGTCCACCGCATCACCTGCTCCTGATCGAAGGGCCTCCGGCTCCCGGTATTAGCGTTGTGCGATCGACAGTGAGCCCGGCACGGCCGTAGGCGACGACCGACAGGACGCGGCTCTGGTCGATGCGGCACGTTGCGGTG
>PLIG01000052.1:0-2995 GCA_003139255.1 Acidimicrobiaceae bacterium
CGCGCCGACGAGCGCCTGGATGTAATCCAGATCTGCACCATCGGGGCCCTCACCGAAGTGGTGATAGCGGCGCTGCTCGAAGAAGAGTGCGGCTCTTAGCTCGTCAAGGTCGTCAGGAAAGGATCCATCGTTCCTGTACCGCGCTCTACTCCCGTTGCCTATCTCGGCTACCGCGCGAACCCCACTGACCCGACTGTACGCGTTATAGGTGAGGGCAAACTCGTTGATGTCGGGAAAAAAAGGAGAACCCGCGGGAGGCACTGGGATCGACTGTTCATCCATCTCCCCAGTGTGGCGCAGGACTGTGCAAGACGCGCGCTTCCCGCGTGATCCTCCAGACCACAGAGCGATACGCCGCGTCTTTAATCTAATGCACGAGCCAGCGTCAATCGCGTTCAGCTACCTTCTTGACGATGAGCGCCTCGGATATTGAGTCAGCTTTTCCGTACTCCTGACTCGTCAGGGATGGGTCCTGACTAGTCATCATCGACATCGACTAAAGAGCGAGATCAGCGAGCCCGACGCCGTGTCTGAGGCGACCGTCGTCGAACTCGGCTGTGAAGCCCCAGTCCGCGTCCGACCGGAGCGTTGTCAGCCCGTTTCGCAGCAGTCCGCCCACGATCATTCTGAACGCGAAGGCGTTACTCGGATAGGGCGCGCTCTCCGCTACAGTCGGAGGAACCGGTTCAGACTTGACAGGGGGCACTGCTTCCAACGCGTCTCGAAGGTCGGGAAATACATCCCCGTCGACTATCCACTGGCCTTCGTTCGGCTTAATTAGCCACGTGTTTCCACTCAGTGACGACCGCCGCGCGTAATGTTCGGCTCGAGCCCAACGGATCCACGCCACGTCAGTTGCTGATGGCGTGACGCGGTCCAGGCTCGTCAGCGTGAAAGGCCGGGCGTTTAGTCTCCCATCGTCGGCCCAAACGATGCCGCGGTTATCGACAATGACACCCGAAGCAACAACGGCGCTTGGAGCGGACACGCCAACCGCTCTACGCACGGCGCTGGTGCCGTTTCGGATGGAGAAGCTCGACGTATCGGCATCCAGCTCCGCGAGCAACTCCCATGCCCTGGGCCAGTCGTCGACGCGTGCGGCTGGCACTGACCGTGAACGCCGGAGCAGTCCGATCCCAACCTGGTCGCCCCGCTGTCTTAGACGCTCCTCCACTTCCTCTCGCCCGCCAGTCGAAGACCCTCCGAGGGCTCGGCAGAGGGCGTTCCAGGTCTGGTCGCTCGACTCTGCCGGCAACTCAACGCCCGCAGACGAGAGAAGCTCGTCCAGTGGATCTCCGTTGACCTTGGCCGGACCACGGCGCCTAACGTCAAACCAGTTGGGGTCCAGGTCAAGAAACACGCGGTCGTCCCTTCGTGCTTCGATGGCCCGGAGGATTGTCTTGAGTGCGGAACCTGTGCAGGCACCGTCGTCTCGATCGAGAGCGATGACTGTCGTTTCGTCGTTTCGCCAGGGGACACGAAGGTTGCCCTGTGGAATGCCTATTGCATCTGCCAACGAAAGCGGGATCCTCCAGGAGGCACCCGACAGAAGGTCGTCATCGACGTACAGTCGAAGAGCCCAGCTCTCGTCGTGCAGAAAACAATTCCCGAGGTCGCCGACCCACGGGCNNTTCCCGAGGTCGCCGACCCAGGGGCGGTCAGCTCCGCGCTCGATCTCAAGCGAAACGGTTCGGCCTCGACGATCAAACGAGGCAATGATACGGTCGCCTCTCGCGGCATTCGTGATCCGAACGAAAGGGCCATACCCCCAGCTCGTACCGTCCTCGTCCACATGAATGGTGCCTACTGTTGTCCCGTCCGCGCCCGACGCCGTGTAGTCGCGGTTGACATATCCGTGTCTTTCGGCAATCGGGATCGAGAATACGCTGCTCTCGGGGCCAGTAATCGTCCAAGTCACAACGAGCTGGCCGTCCACTGTGCGAGTCACCGTCGCACTGCGACGCCGTCGCTTCCGCGTGACACCGAGGCGCTGGACTGCCGACTCGTCGACATTTCTACCGCGCAAGGCCCAGACGTTTCGACCGGGCTGAGTGAGAATGGGACTGAAGCTCGTGTACTGACTGAAGGTCGCGACATTCATGCCCCGCTCAACGCACGCTCGTCGAAGTGCCTCGCGATCGAGCACGCCGCCCGGCACCGAGGAAAGAACCTCCACGAATATTCGCTCGGTCTGTCCGAGTTCGTTGTCGGCGTCAAACGGCGCTTGCGCCGTCACTTGTCCGTCCGTGAAGCTGAACGAGGAGTGGGCGGCTAGAAACAGCGCAACTATCTCAGCTGGGGGGAGTCGGGGTAGCCGACCCTGGCGGTACACACGGTCGAGCGCGTCGACGAGTTCCGCGAGCGGAACGGTCGGCGATACACTCAGGACCTTTCGAACAGTGTTGTCCAGGCGGTTAAAACCCGGAGGAACTGACGGATCCCAGAACCAGGTGCGGTCGAGAAACTCAAACGTCTTGGCCCGCCTGATCACGCGCCGAACGACCCGGATTGTTTCAACGTCGAGCCCTACCTGAAGCTCCTCGGCTACCCAACGGAGGCTCGCAAGTCCGACGGAGCGACATAGGCGACCTGCGACTCCACTAATTTGCTTCTCGGTCTCGGAAGGAAAGTAACCGGCTACCTCCAGTTGATGGGCAGCAGTACCAAGCTCGGGACGGATGATCCAGTCGCTGCCCCCGAGTTCGACGACTTCCAACCCGCGACGACCCAACATCGGGAGCCACCCGCCGACGAATACGGCGATGTCAACCTGGCCGTGGCTTATCCCCTGGGACTTCAGATGCCTCCCGGCGTCCTCGACACGAATCGGCGACGCACTAGTCAATGAACGCACCGCCGCGTCGACCGCGGGCATATAGAGGTACCGCGAATGCTTCGCGCGATCAATCAGCTTGGCTTGCAGCTGTTGAAGCCGAGCGCCCGAGACTCCCGCGATCTCCCCGGCCCCCCGGAGCGTTAGGCGTGGTCCCGCGAG
>PLIG01000052.1:3007-3197 GCA_003139255.1 Acidimicrobiaceae bacterium
CCCCGCTCCGCGGCGTTCAGGGCCGCTTCGCATGCCTCTGCCACCGTTTCGCGGTTTCGGCGTGCGAGTTCACCCAGGCGCGGATCGTTGAGAGTGAGACCCCCGGCCCATTGCGAGCGCGCGCAGCGTCGGAGCTTCCTCAGCAAAGCGGCACTGCAGGCGTCACCCCTGTCCGAGCCCTTTGTTCCCG
>PLIG01000220.1:0-359 GCA_003139255.1 Acidimicrobiaceae bacterium
CGATCCCTCCGAGCACCTCGGGTCGCGCGGTCGAGGCGACCATCTCCTTGATCCGCTCAACCGCTGCCTCGCCCGCCGCTATGTCAACGCCCGCTGAGGCGTAGGTGGCGGGGCCCTTGTCGGGCACTTCAGGCTCTGGCCGGTGCTGCCTGGACGTCGTGGCGGCGGACCGTGCCGACCTCGACCGAAACCGGGACCGGAACCGGGTACTCGCCGTTCAAGCAAGCCGTGCAAAACCCGGCGCCGGGTGCGTCGATCGCCTTCACGAGGTTCTCGAGTGACAGATACGCGAGCGAGTCCGCCCCCAAGAAGGATTCGAGCTCCGACATCGAGCTGTTCGCCGCCACGAGCTCGTGGCG
>PLIG01000220.1:383-12022 GCA_003139255.1 Acidimicrobiaceae bacterium
TCTTGCCGGCGATGTTCTCGCGAAGCGGGTTGAGCTTGCGACGTACGCCGGCGTTACGCGCCTCCTGCCCGGGGGTGATGAACGTTCGGCCGATATAGCGGTTCTTCACCAGCCCCTGACCGTGGGGGATGCCGCTGGCACGGGCGTACCCCTCGGCGGCGGGGACCCCGGACTCGGGCACCCCCATCACCATGTCGGCGTCTACGGGAGCCTGGGCGGCGAGCATCTTCCCCATTCGCCGGCGCGCACCGTGCACTTCGCGCCCGTACAGGTGCGCGTCCGGGCGGGCGAAGTAGACGAACTCGAATATGCAAAGGCGCGGGTCGACTCGCTCGTCAGCGAAGAGGCGCTCGGAGCGCACTCCGGAGGAGTCGATGACCACCAGCTCCCCGGGCTCGAGCTCACGCACGAAGCTCGCTCCAACGACGTCGAGCGCCGGCGACTCGGAGGCGAGCACCCACCCCTCTGGATGCCCGGCCCCCTCGGGGTACTCGGTGGGGGCGAGCCATCCCAGGCAGAGCGGGCGCAGCCCGTTGGGGTCACGCACTCCCATCAGGTGGGCGGAGTCGAGCAGCACGAAGGAGAACGCGCCCCCTGCCAGGGGAAGCACCGAGCGCAGAGCGTTTTCGAGCGCCCCGTCGTAGGCACCCTCACCGACTCCGGCGGACGAAACGAGGTCATCACCTGTCTGCCCGTCGGCGCCGGGGCCCTCGTTGACCGGCACCGCAGGGCAATGCCTCGCCAGCAGCTCAGCAACGAGATCGCTGTCGGAGGCCACCATCCCCGGAAGCATGCCTGCCAGCTCGGCCAGCTCTGCGATGTTCGTGAGGTTCCCGTTGTGAGCGAGGGCAAATCCGGCGCCGCCGACCGAGCGGTACATGGGCTGGGCGTTTCGCCAGTTCGAGTCGCCCGTCGTCGAGTAGCGCGTGTGGCCGATGGCCAGGTGCCCGGGCAGGCAGGAGAGCGTTCGCTCGTCGAAGACGGTCGTGACGAGTCCCATCTCCTTCACCACCGTGATGCCCTCGCCGTCGCTCACAGCCATTCCGGCAGACTCCTGGCCCCGGTGCTGAAGCGCGTAGAGGCCATCGAAGGTGAGCTGAGCCACCCCCCTACCGGGGGCGTAGACGCCGAAGACGCCGCAGGACTCCCTCAAAGGGACCTCATGATCGCTGCCCTCGCTGCACTCGATCTCCGACGAGCGCATCCCTCTAGCCGCGCCCTGAGCTTACCCGGCCGGGCAGCGGCCGAACTCCGCCGGTAATCTCCGGCCCTGTGATCGACCTCCACACCCATTCGACGGTCTCCGACGGCTCCGAGGCACCCGGGAGGATTTGCGAGTTGGCCGCCGCTGCCGGGTGCTCTGCGGTGGCGTTGACGGACCACGACAGCTTGGCCGGGATCAGCCTGGCCGCCGAGGCGGCCGGGCGCCTGGGGATAAGGCTGGTACCGGGATGCGAGGTCTCGTGCACGAAACCTCCTCCCGCGCCAAGAAGCGGCCCGGTCAGCGGCTCGGCGCACGTCCTCGTCTACTTCGTCGAGGACACCGAAGGCCCGCTCCAAGACGAGCTCGGCGCCTTGCGGGCCGACCGTGCCGAGCGAAACCGCAGGCTCGTGGCCCGACTCGCCGAGCTGGGAGCCGGGATCGACTACGAAGCCGTGGTGGCAGAGGGCGGCGACGAGGAGGGTCTGGGCCGCCCACACTTCGCCCGGGCTCTCGTTCGCGCCGGGGCGGCCGAGGACATCGACGACGCCTTCGACCGCTGGCTCGCAGAGGGGCGTCCTGCTTATGTCCCCAAGGCCCGGATCACCGTTGCTCAGGTCGCGCGCCTCGCAACAGCCTCGGGCGCTGTGGCCGTCCTGGCTCACCCGCTCAGCCTGGGGCTCGAGCCGCGTGCCCTCGACCACCTCGTCGCGCAGCTCGCCGAGTCCGGTCTCTGCGGGCTCGAGGCGTTCTACGGTGCCTACGGCGCCGAGGAACGAAAGCTGCTTCGCGACGTCGCGGCGCGCACCGGCCTGGTGGCCACAGGAGGTTCGGACTACCACGGGAGCTTCAAGCCGGGCCTGTGTGTCGGAATCGGCTTCGGCGATCTCGCCGTGCCCGACGAGATCTTGGAAGCACTCGAAGCGCGTCGGCCCTAGAAAGAGCAGGACGCCGACGATCACCGCCTGCCGATCCTGCCAGCGTCGACGTACTAAGCCCGCTCACCCAACGCGTCCGGCAACGCCCTGCGCCATGACTCTGTGAGCTCGGCCACCGACAGGTTCAACAGGCCTCCGACCACGAGGCGTGCGCCGCCTGCCGTCCCGATCACCCGCGCGGGCACCCCGGCGTGCTCGGCACGCTCGCACACCTGGTCGGGCCGCACGCTGCAGAGCACGACGCGCCCGGGTGACTCACTGAAGAGCTCGCGGTGGTCCGCCACACCCCCCACCTCGCAGCCCACACCCGAGGACAGCGCGCACTCCGCCAGTGCGACTCCGAGCCCGCCTCCAGAGACGTCGTGGATCCCGGCCACCAACCCCCGACTGCGGACGAGGTCTGCGACCAGCGCGAGGAGCTTCTCGTGCACGCGCAGATCTATCCCAGGGAGCTTCCCGCCGCGATGCGAGCGCAGCTCCGCAGCCCATCGCGACCCTGCGAGCTCCGTCGAAGGCGCGCCGAGCAGCACGACCGACGCTCCCTCTTCGAAGGCGGGGCGAGGCGGCCTGTGGTCGAGGCGCTCGATCACGCCGAGGACAGCCACGACCGGGGTGGGATCGATGTCCTGTCCCGCGCTCTCGTTGTAGAAGCTCACGTTGCCCCCGACTACCGGGATGCGAAGGGCCCTGCAAGCCTCTGCCATTCCGTCGATCGCCTCCGACAGCTGCCACATGACCTCGGGGTGCTCGGGGTTCCCGAAGTTCAAGCAGTTCACGAGAGCCACCGGACGGGCGCCGGCGCAGGCGACGTTCAGGGCCGACTCCGCCACGGTAAGAGCCGTGGCGAGCCGCGGGTCGAGCGCGCACCAACGCGGGTTCGAGTCCGTCGAGATGGCGAGGGCGCGCCTGCTGGGGGGTATACCCGGGCCGGCCAGCCGCAACACGGCGGCGTCGCCGCCGGGTCCTTCCACGGTGTTCAAGAAGAGCTGGTGGTCGTACTGGCGGTAGACCCACGAGGGGTCTGCCAGCATCTCGAGCACGTCGGCCCCGCAGTCGGCCGGGGCCTCGATGGCGCCCGGGTCGTCGGCCACCCTGGCAGCGAGGCCGGCGGGCGGCGCCATCGGACGGTCGTAGAGGGGCGCGTCCTCCGACAGCGAGGCGGCTGGCACGTCCGCGAGGACAGCGCCGGAAGAATCGAACACCCGCAGACGCCCCTGCGGGTCGACCTCGTCGGCTACGCGCGAATCGGAGACGGTGCCTTCATGGGTTCGCGGCGGCTCGGTGACGATTCCGATCACGCTGGCTCGCACCTCCCAGCGCGCGCACACCTCTTCGACCGCAGCCCGATCGGCGGGAGAGACGATGGCGAGCATGCGCTCTTGGCTCTCCGAGGTCATGACCTCGAATGGCTCCATGCCAGGCTCTCGGCGTGCCACCTGATCCACGTTCACGTCCATTCCCATCCCGCCGCGTGCCGCGGTCTCCGAGGTGGCACAGGTGAGCCCGCCCCCGCCGAGGTCCTGTATGCCCACGACGAGCCCGCGCTCGAGCAGCTCCAGGCACGCCTCGATCAACCGCTTCTCCTCGAAGGGGTCCCCCACCTGCACGCTCGGCCGCTTCGCCGCGTCTGCGTCGTCCTCTGCGAACCCGGCCGAGGCGAGCACGCTCACCCCGCCGATGCCGTCACGCCCGGTCGTCGCCCCGAGCAGGACGGCCAGGTTGCCTTCGCCGCTCGCACGCCCGAGCACCATCCGTTCGATCGGCATGAGCCCCAGGCAGAGCACGTTCACGAGCGGGTTGCGGCTGTAGCACGGCGCGAACGTGAGCTCCCCGCTGATAGTCGGGACTCCCACCGAGTTCCCGTAGCCGGAAATGCCCGACACGACTCCTTCAAAGATCCACCGGTTGCGTGCGTCGTCCAACGGACCAAAGAAGAGCGGGTCCATTAACGCGATCGGGCGCGCCCCCATGGTGAAGATGTCGCGCAGGATCCCACCCACGCCGGTTGCCGCCCCCTGGTAGGGCTCGACCGCAGACGGATGGTTGTGGCTCTCGATTCGGATGGCAGCTGCAATCCCGTCGCCCACGTCGACCACGCCTGCGTTCTCCCCGGGACCGACGAGGACCCCCGGTCCTTGCGTGGGAAGGCGGCGCAGGTGAAGGCGCGACGACTTGTACGAGCAGTGTTCGCTCCACATCACCGCGTACATGGCGAGCTCGAGATGGTCCGGAGCACGCCCCAGGATCTCCGAGATGTGCTCGGCCTCGGCGTCGGTGAGACCGAGCTCGCGGTGGATGGCCCCTGTCGACGACCCGGAGGAAGCGCCGTCGTCCATGAACGCCACCGTACCCCAGCTCTTCTGGGCGTGCTTCTCGAAACCAAATGCACCTAGAGGGGAACGACCAATATGGGCCTCCGCTATTTGAGTGCATGCACAGCCCGGTTGGCTTGCGTGTACGCCTCCATAACGTGGAAAATGGTTGACATGCCTCGCGCCAGAACGACCACTGTCCGAACCAGCCGCGCCGCAACCAGCCGCGCCACCTCACCCGGTAAGCACACGGTCGCCGCCAGGGCGCGCGCTGCGCGAGCAGCGAGCACCAAGACGCGCAAGCGCACGACCATGTCCCCCGAGCACAAAGCAGCCCTGGCTACGGGTCGCGCCGAGGGCAGGGCGGTGCGCAACTACCTCGAAGCCCTCGAGAAACATCGCCCCCGGCGAGGGCGCCGCCGCACCCCGGACATGATCTCGCGCCGTCTCAGCGTGATCGAGGAGAAGCTTTCGTCCGCCGACGCGCTTTCGCGCCTGCACCTGTTGAAGGAGAAGGAGGACCTCGAAGCCGAACTGGCCAGGGCGCGTTCCAGTGACGACTTGGCCGCCTTGGAAAAGAGCTTCGTGCGGGTCGCCAGGGGCTACGGCCAGCGCAAGGGGATCACCTACAGCGTGTGGCGCGCGGCGGGTGTTGGTCCCGTCGTGCTCCAGCGCGCGGGGGTCATACGCGGTGGGGGGCGCAGCCGCCCGTAAGGCGACGAGCTAAGCCGGCAGCGATGCGTGTTGGTCTGCTGCATCGAGCAACGAGCGAAGCAGCGGCGCCCCGTCCAGCGCGCCAGTGAGCATGTCACAAGCGCGTTCGGGATGCGGCATCAGGCCCACGACGTTGCCCGCCGCGTTGCACACACCGGCTATGTCGTCGACCGACCCGTTCGGGTTCTCCTCGTAGCGAAGGACGACACAGTCCTCGGCGCGAAGGCGGTCGAGGGTCCTCTGGTCGCAGGTGTAATTGCCTTCGAAGTGGTTGATCGGCATACGAAGGCGCTGTCCCTGCGATAAAGCTCCCGTGAGCACCGTCCTCGTGCTGCAAACACGCAGCCCCACGCTCTTGCACACAAAGCGCAGCCCGCTGTTCTTCTGCAGCGCCCCCGGAAGAAGCCCCGCCTCGGTGAGGACCTGAAAGCCGTTGCAAATCCCCACCACGGGGCCGCCTTCGGCGGCGAATCGCGCCAGCGCGTCCGTCACGCTCGAGAAGCGGGCGATCGCTCCGGGCCGCAGGTAGTCGCCGTGCGCGAAACCCCCCGGGAGCACCACGCCGTCGAGTTGGGAAAGCGACCTCTCGCCGTGCCACACGAGCTCCACGGTGGCAGCCAGTGCCTCCTCGCCCGCCAGCGCGCTCAGCGCCTTCACCACGTCGTGCTCGCAGTTCGTCCCGGGGAACACCACAACCCCGATGCGCGCGCTCACAGGACGCTCACCTGTGCTTCTTCGATGACGGGGTTCGCAAGCAGGCGGTCTGTCACCGCCACTGACATCTCTCGCGCAGTCGCTTCGTCGGGGGCCTCGACGGCGAAACGGATCGCCTTTCCCACCCGCACGTCGCTCACCCCGTCGAAGCCGAGGGCCGGAAGGGCCCGCTCGATCGTCGCACCCTGCGGGTCGGAGATCCCCGGCCGCAAACGCACCTCCACCAAGGCCTCGAACTTCACGCGCGGCTCACCGCTTTGCACCGTACCAGTCGGCGAGCGATCGCCCACTCATCCACTCGTAGGCGGTGACGTAACGCGCAGAGGTCTCGGTCACAACCTCCGGTGGGAGGCTGGGCGGAGGCGGACGCTTGTCCCAGCCGATCGCCTCCAGCCAGTCACGAAGCGGCTGCTTGTCGAATGACGGCGGGTTCGTACCCGGCTCCCACTCGTCCGCCGGCCAAAAGCGCGATGAGTCGGGCGTGAGAACCTCGTCGCACAGCGCCAGTTTGCCGTCTATGACCCCGAACTCGAACTTCGTGTCGGCCACCAGCAGGCCTCGGCGCGCGGCAGCAAGCACCGCGCGGTCATAGGCCTCCATGCACAGGTCGCGCGCGACATGCACCATATCCTTTCCCACCAGGTCCGCCGCCTCTTCGAGCGTGATATTGCGGTCGTGTTCCCCCGTCGCCTTGGTGGAGGGGGTGAAGAGCGCTTCAGGCAGCTTTTCCGCCTGCCTCAGCCCCGGCGGGAGCGCCATGCCGTGCAAGGTGCCCGACTCCTGGTACTCCTTCCACCCGGATCCCGCCAGGTAACCGCGCACGATGCACTCCAGAGGCAACATCTGCGCCCTGCGGACGAGCAATGCACGCCCGGCGAGCTCGGAAACACCTGCCTCGCCGCCGAAAGCCGACGCAGAAGGAGGAAAATCGGTCGGATCGGCGGAGACCAGGTGGCTCGGAGCGAGGTCGGCCAGCTCGCCGAGCCAGTGCACCGTCATCGCCGTGAGCACCCTTCCCTTGTCCGGGATCGGCTCGGCCATCACGACGTCGAACGCCGACATCCGGTCAGAGGCCACCATGAGGATCAGGTCGTCCCCGGCGTCGTAGAGATCACGGACCTTGCCCGAGTGAAGAAGCGCCATGCTCATCGGAGCCTGCCGTCCTCGCTCGCCGGCCCTCTACTCATCGGTCTTCACGTCCTCGATCGCCTCGAGGAACCGGTGCACCCGGGCGAGCGAGCGTGTCAGGTCAAAGGCCTTGTCCATCTCGTCGGTTCCGAGAATGACCTCTTCGTCCTCCTCGAGCACTGCACGCAGGTGTCGTTGCTCCTGCACGGCTCGCCGCGCGTCGCGCTGCACCACGCGGTATGCGGCTTCGCGCTCCATGCCGCTTGCCACGAGAGCAAGGAGGACGGCCTGGCTGAACACCAGCCCCCGTGAGCCCTCCTCGAGGTTCCGGCGCATGCGCTGGCCGTGGACCACGAGTCCCTCGAGCAACGAAGCACACCGGCGGAGGATGTAATAGGTGACGATGCAGGCGTCGGGCAGCACGACTCGCTCCACCGAGCTGTGGGAGATGTCGCGCTCGTGCCACAGTGCCACGTTCTCCAGTCCCGTAACGAGATACCCCCTGAGCAACCGGGCCAGGCCACAGAGACGCTCGGAGAGGATCGGGTTGCGCTTGTGTGGCATCGCCGAGGATCCTTTTTGGCCTACGCCGAAGGCCTCTTCCACCTCCCCCACCTCTGTGCGCGCGAGATGGCGGATCTCGGTGGCGATCGTCTCCACTGTGGCACCGCAAGCCGCGCACGCCCAGAGCAGCTCGGCGTGGCGGTCGCGCGCTACCACCTGGTTGGCGGGAACCGGGTCGAGCCCGAGGGCACGGCACACGAACTCCTCCACCCTGGGGTCGATGTTCGAGTAGGTACCCACTGCCCCTGACAGCTTGCCGACAGCGACCCGTTCGCGCGCTGTACGCAGGCGCTGGCGGTCCCTGTCGGCCTGCAAGCACCACAGGGCGAGCTTGGCACCAAAGGCAAAGGGTTCCGCATGCATGCCATGGGTGCGCCCCACCATCGGCATATCGATGAGCTCCGCGGCTCGGCGTTTCAGCACAGCCACCAACGAGCTCGAGGCTGCCAGGAGAAGATCGACCGCCTCGGTGAGCGTGGCGCACATGGCAGTGTCCACCACATCGGAGGAGGTGAGACCGTAGTGCACCCAAGATCCCTCTGACGCTCCGATCGCCTCTTGGACCACGTCCACGAACGCCGCCAGGTCGTGATCGGTCACCTTCTCACGCTCGGCAACAGCTGCCACGAGCTCGGGCCGTACCTCCGGGGCGCGTGCTCGCACCGCGGCGGCGTCGGTCGCGGGGACCACCCCGATGGCCGCCCATCCCTCGACCGCCAGGAGCTCGACCTCGAGCCAGCGCCCCAGGCGCGCCTCGTCGGTGAAGAGCGTCGCCATCTCCGGCAGGGAGTAGCGCGGGATCACGAGAACGGCCTCGCCTGCTCGAAGCGCATGCTCGAGTTGGCGACGGTCGGGGCGCTGGTGCTGGCAGCTGCAGCGGCGATGTCGGTTCGGTAGTGCATGCCCGGCCAGCTGACGTCGCGGATGGCCAGATATGCACGTTCCCTTGCCTCATGAATGCTCGGGGCGAGCGCGCTCACGTCAATTACCCGACCTCCCGCGGTGACAATTCGACCCTCGTCGTCGAGACGCGTCCCCGCGTGGAGCACCGTGACCCCTTCGTGATCACCTGCGGCTTCGAGGCCCTCGATCAGCTCTCCGGTGCGCGAGGAGATCGGGTAGCCCTCGGAGGCGAGCACAACGCACACGCATGCGTCTCGTCGCCAGCGCGGCTCGGTGCGCAGACGGCCTGTAGCCGCCTCGGCAAGCAGGCCCGTCAGGTCCTCGTCCAGACGCGGCAGCACTACCTGGGTCTCCGGGTCGCCGAAGCGGACGTTGTACTCGAGCACCTTCGGACCGTCGTCGGTGAGGATGAGCCCCGCGTACAAAACCCCCCGATAGTCGATCCCGCGCCGACGCAGCACACCGAGAAGCGGCTCCACCGCTTCGTCCAGCATCCGGTCCACGAGACGCTCGTCCGCGACGGGCACAGGCGAGTACGCACCCATACCGCCGGTGTTGGGACCATCATCGCCGTCCGCGACCCGCTTGAAGTCCTGAGCGGGCGCCAACGGCACCACTCGCTTCCCGTCACACAGAGCCAGGAGCGAGCATTCGGGTCCAGCCAGAGCCTCCTCTACCACCACCTTCCGCCCGGCATCACCGAAGCTGGAACCGGAGAGCTTCGCGGCGATGTCGGCCTCGGCCTCTCCGATCGAGTCGGTGACGAGCACACCTTTGCCACCAGCCAGGCCGTCGGTCTTCACCACCCATGGGCCGGGCAGCTCGCGAAGAAAAGCCGTGGCCTCGACGAGGGTGTCGAAGGTGCCGTAGCGCGCCGTGGGGACGCACGCCTCGGCAAGCAGGTCCTTCATGAAGCCCTTCGAACCCTCGAGGAGCGCCCCGTCGACACCCGGGCCGAACACCAGCCGATCCATCGCGCGCAGACGGTCGGCGAGCCCGTCCACGAGCGGTTGCTCGGGGCCCACCACCACCAGATCGGCATCGACCGCCTCGGGCGGCGCGTCGGTGACGGTGATCTGCCACCCCTCGGAGGTCACCGCCGGCATGCCGGGGTTCCCGGGGGTCACCACCACGTCCGCGCTGCGTCCTAGAGCGAGGGCGAGCGCGTGCTCCCGCCCGCCTGAGCCCACAACGCACACCTTCATCGGCTTGTCCGAAGGATCATGCTGCGAACCGGACGAACTGCTCTCGACCCGGTCCTACGCCGACCAGCTTGATGGGCACCCCGATCTGCTCGGCCAAGAAGCCCACGTAGTCGCGCACTGCGGCTGGCAGGTCTCCGAGGCCCGTCGCCTTCGAAAGATCGGTCCGCCAACCGGGAAGCTCCTCGTAGACCGGCTCCACCCGGTGCAGGACCGACTGGTGATAGGGCGGGTAGACGAAGTGCTCGTCGCCCGCGCGATAACCGGTGCACACCTTGACGGTGTCGAACGCGTCGAGCACGTCGAGCTTCGTGAGCGCCACCTCCGACAGCGAGTTGAGCCGTACCGCCTGGCGCGCCAACACCGCGTCGAACCAGCCCGTGCGCCTTCGCCGGCCCGTGTTCGTGCCGAATTCATGGCCGCGCTCGACGAGCATTTCGGCAACCTCGTCGTGGCACTCGGTGGGGAACGGGCCCGCGCCCACCCGGGTCACATAAGCCTTGGCGATCCCGATTACGCGGTCTATCTGGCGCGGACCGATGCCGGTGCCCGTACAGGCCCCGCCGGCGACCGGGTTCGAGGAGGTGACGAAGGGATAGGTGCCGTGATCGAGGTCCAAGAAGGTGGCCTGGGCGCCCTCGAGCAGCACGTGGCCGCCGCTGGACAGAGAGTCGTGAACCAAGGCCACGGCGTCACCCACCATGGGCTCGATGCGTGGCGCGTAGTCGCCCAGGTAGCGCTCGCACACCACCTCAGCGTCGATGGGCAGGCGGTTGTACACCTTGGCCAGCACCGCGTTCTTCTCCTTGAGCACCACGTCGAGCTTCTGGCGAAAGATCTTGGCGTCGAGAAGGTCCTGGACGCGAAGCCCCACCCTGGCCGCCTTGTCGGCATACGCGGGCCCTATGCCACGGCGGGTGGTGCCCAGGGAGTTCTTCCCGAGATAGCGCTCTGTGACCCTGTCGAGCTCCTGGTGGTAGGGCATGATCAGATGGGCGTTCCCGCTCACCACCATCTTCGAGGTGTCGATCCCTTCGGCCTTCAGGCCGTCGAGCTCCTCGATCAACACGCCTGGGTCCACGACGACGCCGTTACCGATGACGGGTGTGATGTGTGGGTAGAGGACCCCGCTCGGCACGAGCTGCAAGGCGAAAGTCTTGCCGTCCACGACCACGGTGTGGCCGGCATTGTGGCCGCCCTGGTAACGGGCGACCACTTGCATCTCCTTTGCAAGCAAGTCTGTGAGCTTGCCTTTGCCCTCGTCGCCCCATTGGGTCCCGACCACAACGGTTACGGGCACGCGCGCTCCTGGATTCGATGGTGTGGACTGCGACCCAAGTGTACTCAGGGGCTGTAGAAGCTCGAAGAAGAACAAGCCCGGGACCGAGGAGCCGGCCACCTGCCCTTTTGCATCAGCGCAGCTCGAGCGCGGTGGCACCTGCCGGGGCGTCCACGACGACCGTGTTGCCCTCGCAGTAGCGCCCTTCGAGCAGAGCGAGGGCGAGGGCGTCCTCGAGTCCCCGCTGGAGCACCCGACGAAGGGGTCGGGCCCCCAGTTCGGGGTCGTAGCCGGCCGAGGCCAACCAGTCGCGCGCCGCCTCGGTCACGTCGAGCTCGCGGCGCCGCTCGGCAAGCCGCGCCCGCAGCTGCTCGAGCTGGATGTCGACGATCCGCCGCAAGTCGTCCCTGTCCAGATGACGAAAGCGCACGACCTCGTCGATCCTGTTGAAGAACTCGGGCTTGAAGAAAGTTCGCGGGTCACCGGGCAGGTTCGAGGTCATTATGAGCACGACGTTGGTGAAGCCCACGGTGCGACCCTGCCCGTCGGTCAGGCGCCCGTCCTCGAGCACCTGGAGCAGCACGTTGAACACGTCGGGGTGGGCCTTTTCGATCTCGTCGAGCAGTACCACTGCGTACGGCCTGCGCCGGACCGCTTCTGTCAGCTGGCCGCCCTCCTCGTAGC
>PLIG01000022.1:0-925 GCA_003139255.1 Acidimicrobiaceae bacterium
GAGCTGTAGTCGGCGGCGAATACCACGGCAACCTGCGAGGAGCGGGCGGCAGCGACCGCGGCAGCGATGGCGTCACCGTCGTAGGACATCCCGAGATCGAGGACGCTTGGCATCCGGATGGCATCACCCACCGGGGTCCAGCTGAGGGCCAGGCGATACGGGTGACCTGCGACCAGGTTGATCGATCCCGCCCAGGTGCCTCGAGCGTCGGTGAAAGGATCGGTGACGGCGGTCGAGCCGTCGAGAGCGAGCGATGCCGATCCCGAGCCGGTGAGGGAAAAGGAGTACAGGCCGGTACGGGGTGGGGTCAGAGTGCCTGTCCAGGTCACCGCGGCACCGCCCCAACCGCGTGGAAGTTCAATGCCCGTACCACTGGCAGCGCTCGGGTCGAAGTCGAGGATCGATCCCTGACCGCTTGTTTCGGATGCCCCCTTGCCCCCGGGATGGTCGGCGGGCGGGTTCGAGTGNNCGAGTGCACCTCGTCCGGATCAGGTGCGGCAAGCGGGTGCGACGGGGAAATGGTGGCGGCGGCAACAGGGTCGATGGCAGTGATCGGTGAGACCCTCACCGTCGCATGTCCGACGGTGAGGGTCAGGCCGTGGCCGGTGCCCGACGCCGGGATCAGGTCAGCTGCTGGGATGCCCGGAAGCAACCGGGTGGTGGACCCGCCGCCGGCGTACTGAACGGCGACCCTCGATCCCAGACGGGCCTCGATGCCGGCGAGCGGCGTGGAGGTGAACGGGGCGACGACGTGGGACGATCCGAACCCCGCGGTGACCGGAACGGTGGATGCATAAGCCCCGATCAGCGCCACCGACCGGATGTGGGTTGGGTCATGGGCAGGAGGTTCGACCGGTTCTGGGTCAATACGGCGGACCGCTCCGCCGCCGAGAGGGCAAAGGCGGCGTGTGCAGGCGTGTCGACC
>PLIG01000022.1:945-8167 GCA_003139255.1 Acidimicrobiaceae bacterium
GTCGACGTCGACGTCGACGTCGGCGTCGACCGTGGACACCGGGACCAATCCATGGGTGACGCCCGCGGACAGGTCGGCGACCGAGGCCGGCTTCAGGAGGTCGGTGCCGGCCGCAACGCCNNCCGGATCGTGGACGGCACCGAGATCGGAGCGGACGAATCCGGAGAACCCCCATTGCTTCAGGATCGGCGCCAGAGCGGGGTCCTCGCACTGGAATGTCCCCTTCAGCTCGGGATAGGCGCACATGATCGAAGCAACGTGCGCCTGCACCACCGCCGCCTTGAACGGCGCCAGATAGATCTCATTCAGCGCCGGGGAGGACACCCGTGCATCGAGCGCCGCCCGGTTGGTCTCTTGACTGTAGGCGACCAAGTGCTTGGCGTCGGCGAGGACGCCCTGGGATTGGATGCCCTCGATGTCGGCGACGCCCATGGTGGAGACGAGGAACGGATCCTCGCCGTACCCTTCGAAGGCGCGGCCGCTCTCAGGCACGCGATCGATGTTCAGGTTCGGCCCTTGGACGACGTCGATGCCCTGGCCCCGAGCCTCTGAGCCTTCGACTTGGCCGTAACGCCGCGCCAACGCCGTGTCGAATGTCGCGGCGATCCCGGGCGGAGCGGGTAACTGCGTGACGCCGGTGTCCCCGAATGCCAGGCCGACAGGACCGTCCTGCAGTGTGAGTGAAGGGACGCACACCCGGGCCACCCCGCTGTTCACGTTCTCATAGGAGCCAGACGAGGAAAGCACCAGCTCGCCGAGCTTCTCGGCCAGCGTCATACGTGCGACAACGAGTGCAGCGAGGGCCGAGGAGGTCTCATGTTGGGCTACGGCCGAGGCCAACCATGGGCAGTTCGAGAGGGCGGTGGCCTGAGTTGGCAGGCCGGTAGCCGTCGGAGTGGCTTCGGGTCCGGCGGAGCCGGTCTGAGAGGTCGTTGCGGTCAGCCCTTGCGCGGCCGATGGGAGGGCGACGACCAGGATGGCCAGTGTCGTCAGAACGCCGGCGATGCGTCGAGGAAGCTGGAAATAGTTCCGATCACGCGACAGCCGGGGTATGAGTTACTAGTCTCGGGGTGTTGGCTGGCAATTGAAAACACTCCGGTCGGGATCGTACGGCATCATGTCCAGTGGCTGTGAGAGAACCGATGAACGGGATGGCCCGGCGGCTTCGCGCAGTACCGCCCTGCCTCAAGAGCACTCACTTCAAAATTGGAAGCAGCGCCCATGGCAAGGTGAGGCAGCGTGGACCGATAGCCGGAACGGTGCGTTAGCATCGGAAGGTGGCACCACGATTCCTTCGGCAGGACGTTCGCGAACCTCGAATTCGTTCGGCCTTGCCCACGGGTGAGTACNNCGGCAACATGATGATCCAGGTCATAGCGCATCAAGCAGTTGGTCGGACATTCTGCTTTCCTCCTTCATAAACGGTAGGAACTTCGTTGGGGAGGGACCTGAGTCTGACCGTAATGCCAGCTGTGGATCGATCCCGGAATCTGCCGTGTACTGAGTCCGGTTCAGACGGTTGCATCGGCGGTGTGTGGGGACTGGCGGGACTCGGGGACGTGGGGACGGCGCGGCGTAGCGGCTGGGAGGTGGCCGAGGAGTTCGAGGTTGCCTGAGCCAGCGGGAAGAGCCTCAACCGGGTCCTTGAGTCCGCCAGTTGACAAGTCAACGTTGTCGGCCTGGAGTACACCATGAATCCTCTCGACCGGCTACTGGCCCTTTGGGCACTGATTGACCAGCAGGATTCCGACGTCGGTTGCAGATTGCCGATCGATGGCAGGTCGATCAGTTCGTGAACAATGTCAGGCTTGGGGGTCTGACGGTGCTCGACGGAATCAGGCATGAGCCGCCCGCCTTCTCGCTTTGGGCGTTCATATCCGATGGCGGGTTGCGGGGATGTCTCCCCACGTGCTGAGCCTGGCGGAATTGACGCTGAGAGCCAGGTCCAGCGCACGCCAGGAATATGGCTGACTTGCAGATCTCTCACGACTCGGTCCGACCTTTCTCATTCAGCTGGCAGGGATGTCGCCTTCCGAATCCACCGTGAAGCATCAACGTGAAGCAAGGATGACGCATTGATAAGAATCATCTAATCGTCGCTGTCGCGGAGGAATGGGAGCGGTCGAGGCTCCTGCTGGAGACGCAATCGAACACTCACGCGCTGGGATTGACCCCGTAGTGTCCGAAAACTCGAACCACACCTCGCCTCTGTCGACATAACAGCAAGGATCTGGCGGGCGAAGTAGTCATGCTCCGTCATGAGGGCGCCGTCCTGCGTCGCCAGGTGGACCGCCCAGCCTTGCGCCCACCTGATCGAGCTCTGCTCGCCGGGCTGAGTGGGCTCCTTGAACGGCGCCGTCGCGGAAGGTTCTTCGTCCAACCCGAGACTCTGATCCGCTGGCACCGGGACCTGGTCCGACGGAAATGGATCTATGCCCACCGCCCAGGTCGACCGAGCATCC
This sequence comes from Acidimicrobiaceae bacterium, assembly GCA_003139255.1. GTDB lineage: Bacteria > Actinomycetota > Acidimicrobiia > Acidimicrobiales > UBA8190 > Bog-564. The sequence continues at coordinate 3,408 of PLIG01000022.1, forward strand.
CCGCCGGCACGGTGGCGATCATCCTCCGACTGGCCCGGGAGAACCCCACCGGGGGCTACCGACGGATCCAGGGTGAGCTGGACCGGATGGGAGTCGTCCTTGCTCCCTCGAGCGTCTGGGCCATCTGGCGGCGCCACGGCATCGACCCTTCACCGATGCGCACAGACCCGACCTGGACCGAGTTCCTGCGTTCCCAGGCATCATCGATGCTGGCCTGCGACTTCTTCTCGGTCGACACGGTGCTGTTGAAGCGGCTCTACGTGCTGTTCTTCATCGAGCTCGACACCCGACGGGTGTACGTGATGGGGATCACGGCTCACCCGACTGGATCGTGGGCTGTCCAACAGGCCCGCAACCTCGGCGTGATGCTCGCCAACCGGGCTCACCCAGTCAAGTTTCTGATCCGAGACCGAGACACCAAGTTCACTTCGAGCTTCAACGAGGTCTCCGGTCTGAGGACATCCGGATCATCCGCACCCCAATCCGGGCTCCACGGGCCAATGCCTTCGCCGAGCGCTTCGTCGGCACGGTGCGTCGTGAGTGTCTGGGCCGGATGCTGATCTTCGGTCGCCGTCATCTGGAGCACGTGCTGGCCGACTACGTCGTCCACTACAACGACCACCGTCCGCATCGCGCTCTTGAGCAGCAGGCTCCACTAACGGTGGGGACGAGTCCGGCGTCGATCGGCGATCCAGACCTCGCCCGACTACGAAGAACCGACAAGCTCGGTGGTCTCATCCACGAATACGAACTGACAGCGTGAGGCCCTTGGATGGCATTTTCGGCACCCACACCCCCGATGCGTCTCCTGGCAGCCTTCACTGGGCTGAAAGGTGCCATAGGGTCGCGGCGTGCGGTACCTGGCACTCTTCGCCATCGTCTTCGGGATCAATCTCCTGCCGGCATTCGGGCCACCCACCTGGGCCGTGCTCGTCTTCACCCGGCTCCACTGGCACCTGAACCCGATCGCCCTCGTGCTGCTCGGTGCGGTGGCCGCCATGGGCGGCCGGTACCTCCTCGCCCGGGGTGCACGCCACTTCAAAGGTCGCATGCCCGGTCGGATGAAGGACAACCTGGAGGACGCGCGCACCCTGATTGAGCGCAAGCGGGTGGGGGCGATTGCTCTGTTCGCGCTCTTCGTGGTGTCGCCGCTGCCGTCGGCCCAGCTCTTCCTTGCGGCGGGACTGCTCGACCTGCCCCTCGGCCTACTGACACTGGCCTTCTTCCTCGGTCGCCTGGTCAGCTACTCGATCTACGTGAGCGTGGCCACCTTGGCCGACAAGCAGCTCGGGAATGTCCTGGGGCAGATCTTCGGTTCGCCCTGGGCGATCGCGCTCCAGGTCGGTCTCCTGGTAGCCGTCTGCCTTCTGCCGTTGGTGAATTGGCGGCGCTTCCTGGACCGGACAACGAAGCCCTGAGAGTTCACACCATTACCGCGCCTCGGCCACACGCCGTTCCTGTTTCGGTTCATCGGCGAGCGAAAGGTAGTTCTCGTCCTCCTGGGCGGTGTGCAGCTTCAGGATGGCATAAAGGCCGTAGAGCAGGCTCCGCAACTCGGTGAGGTCGACCTCGTCGACCCCGTTCGGCCCGATGTCGTCGATGAGCTGGCCCAGCCGGTGGATCTGGTGAGTGATCTCGATGTGTGCCCGGCTCATCGTGGCCATGGGATCGCTCCCCCCGAAGAAGCGTCCGAGCGCCGGATAGAGCTCTTGTTCCTCGGCTTCTTCGTGAGGTTGGACCTCCTCGATCAGCATCCGCTGGACACTCTGCACCTCTTCCAAGGCAGCCTTGGGAGTCAGCGACCCGAGGGCATCGGCGACCTCGTGAAGGCGATTGATGTCGCGCCGGATGGCCAGGTGCTCCTCCTGGAACCGCTGGGTCAGTAGGGAGTCCTTCTCACCGAGCCGGATCTCGGTCACGCCCCCGCGCAGCGCCCGCAGGGCGTTGAGGATCACGGCCACGTCGATGACCTCCTGGAGGATCGCGCCCCACACGGCGGGGAGGAGACCGACTGCAGCGACACCCATGGCCGCCAAGGAGAGGCCCATCCCTGCCACCATGCTCTCGATGGCGATCTGCCGGGTGCGCCGGGCAATGGCTGCTGCCTCACCCAGACGGTCCAGCCGGTCGACGGTGAGCACCACATCGGCGGCTTCGGACGCTGCGGTTGCCCCTCGAGCCCCCAGGGCGACCCCGACGTCGGCTAGGGCGAGTGCGGGTGCATCGTTGATGCCGTCCCCGACCATCATGGTCGGAGCGCGTTGCGTCTCGAGCCTCACGACGTCGAGCTTCTCGGCCGGTGAGCGCTCGGCCAGTACCTCGTCCACCCCAATCACCGCCCCGACGGTCTCGGCCACCTCGGTCCGGTCACCGGTGACCATCACGATGCGGGCGATCCCGTTCCTCCGCAGCGAGCGAAGGGTCCGGGCAGCATCGGGTCGCAGGGGATCATCGAAGACCAGGACACCGGCAGGGACTCCGTCGATACCCACGAAGACGGTGAGGGCCCCATCGAGGTCCGCCTTGCGACGTGCCGAACGGGCCCAGGTCGGCACGCCGGTCACTCCCGACCACGACGCCTTCCCCACCGCCACCCGGTGCCCGGTCACCGTTCCTCGGATGCCCTGGCCGGGGATCTCCTCGACACCCTCCGGGAGCGAGAGTTCGCATTTCTGCTCGAGTGCTGACTGGACCACGGCGCTGGCCAGGACGTGGGGGGAGACTTGGTCCAGGGAGGCAGCCAGCTGGAGGACTCGGCCGGCAGGCCCCGATTCGTCGGCACACACGATCTCGGTCAGCACCGGGTGTCCCACGGTCATGGTCCCTGTCTTGTCGATCAGCAGGGTTGTACAGGTGGCAAGGCGTTCGAGGACTGCGCCCCCTTTGACGATGACTCCTCGTTTGGCGGCTCGGGAGAGACCTGAGACGAGGGCCACTGGCGCCGCCAGAATGAGGGGACACGGTGTAGCCACTACCAGGACCGCCACAGCGCGGCTCGCGCCTCCGACAGACCAGGCGGTCCCCGCAGCAACCAAGGTCACAGCAAGGAAGCCCAGCGCGTACCGGTCTGCCAGCCGGACCACCGGGGCCTGTGAGCGCTCGGCCTCGGCGACAAGCCGGACGACGCCGGCGTAGGTGCTGTCGGCGGCACTGGTCGTGGCTCGGAGGTCCAGGGGGGAGCCGGCGTTGACCACTCCACTGCGCACCCGGTCTCCCAGTGAGCGCTCGACCGGGAGTGGTTCCCCGGAGAGCGCCGACTCGTCGAGGACTGCCGAGGCCGAGACGAGGGAGCCGTCCACCGGCACCACCTCTCCGGAGGCCACCAGCAGGAGATCGCCAGGTATCACCTGGTCGAGGGCGATGACGACGAGACCACCGTCCTGGTAGCGGTGTGCGGACTTCGGGGCTCGCTCGAGCAACGCCTGGAGCTCCCGGCGGGCCTGGCCGGCGGCCCACCCTTCGAGGGCCCGGCCGCTGGCCAGCATCAGGCTGATGACCGCACCGGCCAGGTACTCCCCGACGGCCACTGCCCCTACCAGTGCCAGGAGGGCGATGACGTCGACCCCGAGCCGACCCACCAGGAGACTTTCGACCATCGAGTAGAGGGACAACGCGATGCCACAGCCAGCGGCGATGATCCAGACCAGGTTCCCTCCAGCTCCTAGCCCAGCCCAGTGGAGGAGGCCACCCCCGACCAGTCCGCAGACGGTAAACGCGAGCGGCAGGAGCGTTCCTGGGCGCGATGCCATCCACCGTGACCCGAACCAGGGACTCCCCTCCATAATCCCTATGGTGCGCCAGCTCAGCGCCTGGGCGTAGGGCCGAAGGTCAGCATCACCCTGAAACGGTCAGTGTGCTCGGGGCAGTGCCCGGTTCGTCCCATGCAATCCTCGGCGGTGGCTCACTCAAGGTACCCGTCACGCCAAAGGCAAATGCCGAGGTGGCGCCATAGCGCGCAAGGCGAGCCATCTGAGCGCGACGTTGTGACTGCGGACCGGGCTCTCCGATCACGGTGCGCACGAGTGGGCTCAGGCGACCGGGAAGGGGCGCATGTCGAGCGGATTCGGCTGACGCGATGCCGGAATCAGCCTCGATGGCTGAGTCACGGCCGGACACAGTCTGGACTTCGCCGACATCTTGCCGGTGGTCGATCGGTGGAGCGCCCATCTTCTTGCGCCCGGCGCAGTCCGGCGCTTCCGGTGGTCTGCAGGTGTGGGGGTGCAATGCCATCGAAGGACGCCTCTCCGATCGAGCTACGTCGAGTGCAAACCGCATTCGGTCTTAGCGCTACCGGGCCAACGGCCGGCTCGCGGGTCCTCGAGCGGTGACACCGGACGGGTCGTCGGGCTGCAGCCGATGGAGAGGTAGCCCTCGTTCTTCAAGGGGTGAACAGGGAGATGATGGTCGGCTTCATAGCGTGTGATGTCGTCGTAGTTCCAGCGGGCCAGGGGATTCACCTTGACCATGCCCCGGGTGGAGTCCCACGCAACGACCGGGGCGTCGGCCCGAGCCGGAGTATCGACCCTGAAGGGTCCGAAAACTCCGATGCACGGTCGGCTGCGGGAGAATCGACAGAAATGCGGGGCCAGTGATGTCCGGGGAGGCGTAGTTGACCCAGAGGAGTCGTGCAGTCGCCAGGTGAAGTTCCTACCTATCTGATCGTCGAGCCCGCGTTGTGTTGGCGACTGACGCGCGTGTCGAAGCCGCGGTGGTGCGATCTGTGATCGGGCGGCCCGCTCGTACTCGTGGATGATGCCGCC
>PLIG01000022.1:8193-8322 GCA_003139255.1 Acidimicrobiaceae bacterium
GTGGACGAGCCTGGTTGTAGTGCTGGACGTACTTGTCGAGCACGGATTCGAGATGTTGTCGTGAGACGACGAGCAGATGATCGAGGCACTCCTGGCGGAGGGTGCGGACGAATCGCTCGGCGTACGCGT
>PLIG01000153.1 GCA_003139255.1 Acidimicrobiaceae bacterium
GCCTACCGTCGGGGCAACGAGTTCAAGGTCCACCTAGACCTACCCGGTGTCGATCCAGCCGCCATCGAGTTGACCGTCGAGAAAGACGTCCTCACCGTCCGCGCGACACGCAGGTGGGTCCGAGTGGAGGACGATCAGATACAGGTGACAGAACGGGCCCAGGGCGAATTCCAACGCCAGCTGTTCCTTGGCGAAAGCTTGGACCGCGAACACATCACTGCCACCTACGAGGACGGCGTGCTTACAGTCACGATTCCGGTGGTCGAGCAGGCCAAACCCCGCAAGGTCGAGATCACCCACGTAGGAAACGTGGCTCAGGCTGTTGAGGCGACCTCCACTGCCGCCTGAGGAAGGGATCCTGTCCCAACAATGCGGCTCCATTCCGGAGCCGCATTGTTGGCTCTCCGGCCCTGCTGAGGTGCCGAAGCCAGCCCGAGGAGGCCAGGTACCTCTGGGAAGGTGAGTCGCAACCCGGCCACCAGCACCTTCGGCAGCGCGCTCGGAGGTCTAAAACTGACAGACCCCGTTTAAACGGTGTCCGTCAGTTGAACACAGCGCGCTCGGAGGTGACTCGAACCCCCAGCCTTCTGATCCGTAGGTATGCCCGACCCATTTTCCGTTAAATACCGCCAGTGTCCAGCCGACCCAATTACTAGCCACTACCTGGACATGAGCGCGATTTCAAATGCCCATTACTGACCGGCAGAAACCGTCACTTTCCACGGTTTGCGGCCGTTTGGTTCTCACGCTGGTTCTCACGGAGTCAAGCTAATCTTATTCAACTGACTTCCGCGGTCCGGTTATTAACCTCGAGCCGGCGCCGGTCAGCTCGCATTTCGACTAAATCATCTGTTTGACGATCAGATGATCAGTACCGCGTCCCCGTGTACGTCCCGTGTCGGCCCGAACACGGGTAACCGTATGGGTCCTTGTGGGCTCGGAGGGTCGCGCCTCGTCGGCTGTGGCGGAACTCCTTGCCGCATCGTGTGCATTGGTAGAGGTGTACCGGGGTCGCGCGTCGGGTCCGCGACGAGACGCGTCGTAGTGCTGAGCCCGTCGCGGTTCGGCTCTGGGGTGGGGCGTGAAGGGGGCCTTGGGAGGAGAACTCGATGGGGTGGCGGGGTCGGAAGGGCGTGATGGTGACGCGCAGTCCTGCGATCTTGTCGACACCGTAGGTGCGATGTCCGTTGCCGTCGGATCGCTCGGCGTGCAGGAGGAGTCGTCCGGCGCTGCTACGGCGGAGCGAGTAGGGCTCGATGAGCCGCCAACGACCATCGTAGTGAAGCTCGACACAGAGGTGGTTAGTGGCGGCGAAGCGCACGGTCTCCAGCGGTATCCCGACGCCCCAGGTGGCGACGGTGGGTGGTGGCGACCACTCCAGCTCGTCTCGGGCTCCCGGTAGTGGTGGGAGATCTTCGAACTCAACGGTGCCTTCCAACCAGCCGAACAGGAGGGGGAGCTCGTCGAGGAAACCTTGGAGTGGCGGAAGGACGGGGAGTTGGTGGGCGAGCATCTGGGGCCAGTCACCTTCGAGGGCGGTGATGAGCGGCGAGTCGACAAAGTCGGCGGCGACGGGTGTGGCAATGCCCTTGGCGGCACACTTCTCTTCGAGGGCCTGCCGGATGAGTTCAGGGTAGAGGCGGAGGTCGTTGCGGCGGAAGAGGTTGACGATGTCGTAGAGGTCTCGGGGTCGGGCGCGCTGGGCCATGGCTCGGATCTTCTCGGCGAAGACCTCCTCGAACGAGTAGCAGCGGACCCGGCCAGGCAGCGGTCCGTCGGGGTAGGGGTGGGCGATCTCGCGCAGGACGGGTGGGCGGACCACGGTCTCGTTGGCCGAGATGTCGAGCTTGACTCGTGCCGCCTGCGGGGTCTGGCGGGGACCCTTGTAGTACACGCGACCTTCGGTCGACAGTTCGTCGGGACGGAGACGAAGCGCAGGCGCCTTGGACGAGAAGTCGATGCCCGAAGCGTCGTGCACCCGGGCGAGCTGTGCGCCCTCAAGTGGAGCGGCTCGATCTGTTCTGGGCGGTAGGGGCCGCCGGGCAGGACGGTGAAGTCCAGGTCCTCGGAGAAGCGGTGGGTCTCGATGTAGCACTTCTTCAAGCAGGTACCGCCCTTGAAGACCCATTGGTCGCCGAGGACCGGGGCGCTGCCGAATCCCCACAGCAGCCAGCCGAGGACGTAGTCCTTCTCGACGACCTCCTCGGTGAGCTGCCACTCGCCGACCCGCTCGACGATGTCCGCCCGGGTGATCACCACTCGCCCCCCGGTGACCCCAGGGCAACGTTGACCCGTAGCCCCCAGCGCCGGACGATGCGCCCGGGAGCCTTCGTGGACGGGTCGAGCATCACGAGACCCGAACTGCGGCGCTCCAAACAGGCCTGGATCAGCTCGGGCGCGTCGACCCCGGAGTGCTCGAGCAGGTACCCGAGCCGTTTGAACACGGCGTGATTTCCGAGCCTGTCGCCGTAGTCCACGAGGTAACGGTCATCGCGGTGCTCGCCGTGAAGGTACTCGTGAAGCACGTCTGCCACGGTGCGGATGCCACCGCCTAGTCGCGGGTCGTCGAGAACGTCAACGATGGTGCGCGACGGGTCCGACACGGCAACGTGGGTCTGGCCCCGCCACACCGGAACCGTGCCGAATAGCGCGTCGTCTGCCCGGACGATCAGGTGGAACGGGATCCCTTGGATCTCGACGTCACGGTGACGCACTCGTCGGGCCGTGACAACCAGCAGGGTGCGGAACACCTGCTCGGTCAGGTCCCAGTGAGAACACGCGCTCCAACCGCCGACGTAGCAAGGACTGAAGACCCGCTCGGCCACCACCCAGGGGTCCTCTACCCACTCGCCCGAGCGCCTGGCATCGAGGGGCACCGCGACGTATAACCCACGCCGCACCCGGGAGAGCCACCCTCGCCGGGCGAGATAGACCAGCAGCCGGCTCGTATCGTCGTGCTCCATGCCGAGCACCCCGGACGCTTCGCCCACGTCGAAGGCTCCCGTCGTACAACGATGGAGCTGCTCAAGGAGGGCGCGGTTCCGCTGGCTGATCCCCGCTGCTGTGTCCCGGGGCGAAGAAACCGTCATTGGATGAATATTACTGCACTTGTGTAGTACCGATGTACCCTCAGAGCTATAACAGTCAGAAGATGTGAGTTACTTCGCTTCTAACATATCATATCCTCGGTCCGACGTGCTCCGGACACCGACCTTGCACTGGGGATTCCAGACTCGACTCCGAGACGTGTCTCGGCATGCGATATCGCCACATTCGACGAACGCGCGCTGGGCTACGAGGACAGGCTGCACCAGGAGATCGTCGATCGCACGGCGACCTCGCCCTCGCCTAGACAGCCGCCGCCTCACCGCGTCCTCCACATCGGGAACGGGACCGGCTATCTCATGAGGCTGTTGGCCGGCCGGTATACGGACACGGCCGAGCTGGTCGGCGTCGACCCGGTGCCCCGCGATGATCGAGGTCGCCGAAGCAACATCCGACGACCAACGGCTCAGGTTCTCCGTCGGCGTCGCCGAGAATCTGCCGCATCCCGACGCTGCGTTTGATCTTGTGGTGAGTACGACCTCGTTCGACCACTTGTCAGACCAGCGGTCCGAACGCGCTGAGTGCGTCAGGGTCACAAGGTCAAACAGCCAACTCGTGCTCGACCTCGCGAGTGAGCGTTATCGTGCGGGTAAGCACCGTCGGAGTCCACCCGACGGTGTCGCTATAACCGGCATTCCTGCGCACCCTCCACTCGTCCTGCGACCAGCACAGAGATGTCATTACCGAGCAGGTAAGCATTGTGCTGCCAAGTGATGGATCGCCGATTCAGAGCGCCACTCAGATATTTGATCCTGCGTTGTTCTGGCCTGCCACGACCAGGCGATCTGGGATGCGTACGACCGGACTCATCACCAGATCGATCGACAACCGGCACCCGATCTGCACGATCGCTGGTCTGGTCTGAACCTTCGGTCAGCCTCGCCCCGGTAGTCTCCCGCTAACAAGTCAAACGTGAGCTTCAATCACCGCGGAAGGGTACGACGCATGCAAATGATCATGGAAGTCGAGTTTCCGAATGAGCCGTTCAATTCGCTCGTCAAGAAAGGGACCGCGGGTGAGACGCTGCAGCGCATCCTCGCTGACATCAAGCCGTCTGCGATCTACTTCTCAGAACAAGACGGACGGCGGGGCGCGTTCCTTCTCGTTGACGTGCCCGACCCGTCGCGCGTCCCACTCCTTGCCGAGCCATTCTTCGTACTACTCGACGCGACTGTGAAGCTCCGCGTTTGCATGACACCAGAAGACCTTGCCAAGTCAGGGCTCGACGAGATCGGGAACAAGCTCCTCTGAGCGTGCTCTCTGCCTATCGCCCGCACGTGCAGCTTGGCACCTCAAACGAGACAGCTCACGCCCGGACACACGATTCAATGCAAGCTCGAACAGGAAATTTTCGTCGATGTACGTAGGAGTTATCCACCACATTTCCGATCCTGAAGGATTTGAAGCCGCCGAGGACAAGGCGTTGGAGCAGGGGTTACCCGCGCACGTCCAGTTGCCGATCCATGCCGCGACGCCTGACCACACAACGGGTATCTGCATCTGGCAAGGCGACTCTGTGGACGCAGTCCGGGAACTCGTAGAGAGCGTCGTGGGTCCGTTCAGCACGAACGAATATCTTGAGCTTGAGGTCCACGGTCTGCCATAGCCACCGCAGGCGGACACTGTGCTGGCCGTCCGCTAAGTGCCGATCGTGCTCACACCTCCACGGGACCGACCCCATCCTGTAATCACGTCCAGAAGCGATTGCGAACGGCTCGGCCTGGCTGGTGGTCCCAGCCAGGCGCATAGACCCGGCATGTCCGTTACCGCTCCCGCCAAGCGGTGCGAAAATCGGGCATCAGCGACCAAGGAGGAACTCGATGCCAAAGTACCTTGTCCAAGCGTCATATATCGGCGATGGGGTCCAGGGACTCCGCAAGGAGGGTGGCTCAGCCCGTCGAGCCGCCGTCGAAAAGGCGTGTTCCAGCGTGGGCGGAAAGCTCGATGCGTTCTACTACGCGTTCGGTGATACCGATGTCGTTACGGTCATAGACCTGCCGGACAACGCGACCGCGGCCGGGGTGGTTCTGCTTATCGCCGCGAGCGGCAAGGTAGACATCAAGACCACCGTCCTATTGACTCCGGAAGAAGTCGACGCTGCCGTAAAGGTGGGAGGCGATTACCGCCCACCCGGGGGTTGAGCGCTTGGCTCCTCACCCCTTCCGCAAAGTGCC
>PLIG01000222.1 GCA_003139255.1 Acidimicrobiaceae bacterium
CGCGGGACGCCACCGGCGGAAAGCTCCGCCACTTGAGCATCGGACAGGCACACAAAGGAAAGCGCGTGGTGCTCCTTGTCGACGACCGCGACGTCAGAGTGCACTCAGTCCAAGGCCAGTTCCTCCGGGGGCTCCGTATCGACCCGAGGAAGATCTATCAAGGCCAGTCGGCCTAGGGTGTCCACGATGTCTCGTGACAGATGTCCGGGATGTCCCGCGACAGCGCAGTGGTGTCGGAGAGGGGACTTGAACTTAGACAACACCAGTGCTCGTGCGTGTCGCTTAGTGACAGTTGTGCTGGCTACGTGCGCAAGTCCGCTCCGCAGACACCTTCCGAATGCTGCTTTGTGACGGTTCGGACTGGTAAGTCCGGCAGAACGCGGGCAGAAACCGTGCTCCCCCATCCGCAGGGAGCCGAGGCCAGCGGAGTCCCCTGACGAAGTAAGCCCCGCTGGGCAACGGCTCGACCCGGGTGGAGGGGCCGGCCACGTCATCACCGGCGGCGGTTACCGCACCCGGTGGGTGTGTCGCTTCGGACCTAGCCGGCTCGAATCTCCCGGTCGTTTCTGCGTGCCCACCCCACGATCGCCGTGCGCTGCCAAGTTCGTTTGGGAGCTCGACATGGTGGTAGGTGAACGCCTCGTGGAGGCTGAGGACGCACTAGCCTGAGGCAGGCGGCCAGCTGATTTCTGCTGGGGAGGGGGGAAGGTCATGGCGGACGATGTGATCGACCAGGAGGTGCCGCGTCCCGAGGCTGAGGTTTCCCGATGACGCAGCCACCTCCTCCTCCCATGCCGACGATCGACCCGAAGTCCGCTCGAGCTGAGGCCAAGGCAGCCAAGGCGCGCGCGAAAGCCATACGGCCCTGGTACAAGAGGAAGAGGTTCATCTTCTCGGGGATCATCGTCCTAGTGATCATCATCATCGTTGCGGTGTCAGCCGGAGGAAAGAAGTCGACCAGCTCGGGCCCGGCACCTACGTCCGGCGGAAACAAGAACGCTGCAGGCTGCGTAGCCAAGCCCGCTTCGTACCCGGACCAACAGTCAACTGACTGCGTGGCGCTGCCCAACAACACAGTCGCCATTGCGAACACCACGGTCACTGCGACCTGGACCCGTTCGACTGACTCGCTTGGCAACAACTCCATTTGTGCGGCCGTCAACATCAAGAACCACAACAGCTCGACGATCTCCTACAACGACCTCTATTGGAAGTTGCAAACCCCTAGCGGCAAGGTGGAAGACACCAATTTCACCGCCACAGGTGACCTCGGCAGCGGAGACCTTGTAGGTGGGGGGACAGCAACAGGCAACGTTTGCTTCGACGATCCCGGTCAGAGTGGCACCTACGTCGGGATCTACAAGCCCGATCCGTTCAGTCGGGCCAGAGGGATCTGGCTGTTCCCTCTGAGTTAACGCAGGGATGGCGGCTTAGGCAGGCGGTTGCGCCGAGTCCTGGCCCGATAAGCGCAGACACTCAAGGTCAGCAAGCCGATTCGGTGTACTACCGGGGNNGCCTACTCCCACGGTTTTACCCGCCATTTGCAGATTGTTGGTGTCGGAAATGCGATACTTCTCGTCCCGAGAAAGGGGGCAAAGTTTGCCCCCTTTTCTCCCCGGGCTCGCGGGATGCTCGGCCTTCAGTAACGCCCCGTGCCTGCGCCTAGCGTCAACCACGACCTCGCCGTCCTCGGCACAGCAGTTGGGGTGTGGACCGACGAGATGACCTAGCTTGAAAGCATGGCGAATGGTGCGCACTACGGCGGTACCTTGACCCTCAAGCGTCTCGCCGTTGCAGCAGTCGTCGCTGCTATTCCCCTGGTGGCTGGCTGCACGTCGTCTGCAGTGACCACTCCGTCGGCCGTGACTACGCCTTCGGCCTCGATCCCTCCCACATCGCGGACGCCTTCAACGGCACACACCGGTGCCACGCTCAGCCTGTCCACCTACACCGTGAGACTGGTGCAAGTGATAGACCCCGCCCAGCCCGGCCAGTACACGCTCTCCCCGGCTGCCGGGGACCGATACGTGGCGACCGTGTTCGCGATCACGAACACCTCAGGATCGGCCCTCACTGGGAATGCCAACATCGAGGCGTCGGTGATCGGTTCGGACAACCAGACCTACAACGCCTATCCCGTGCCCGTGTCGGGGTGTACGAATTTCAACTACGGCCAGGTGCAGCTCGCCGCCGGGGAGAGCACGACCGGATGCGTCGTGTTCCCCGTCCCGACCGGAGTGAGCGTGGTGAAGGTGAAGTACGGCGGCTACGCCGGGCAGGGTGACTTCGGCGTGTGGCTCAACCCGTAGGTTCTACGCTGCGCTGAGGAGGACTTCGCCCCGCAAGAGGGCCGGTGTACTAGCGGGGTCGTACCCCTCACCGACACTACTTACTCCCAGGGTTCTACCCGCCAGTCGCAGATTGTTNNGTGTCGGAGAACCGACCTGCACGTTCTCGTACCAAGGGGCATTGGCGGCTTGAGCCCTGGCCGCTACGTTCCGTCGAACTGAGCCACCCACCCCAGCGTCAGCGTTGTCTAGGGCAATAGGCTGGGCGATTGTGGGTGCGTTGGTGGCCATACTCATTGTCGCCATCATCGTGGACGGGCTATTGGCTCTTGTCCCAGCGACCATCGCCGAGAGGAAAGGGCGCCAGTTCGCAATCGCCACGGGGGCGGCACAGGGCATGATCCAGATGCCCGAGTTCTTGGCTGGCCTGCTTGCCGCGACGTAGGTCCCTGCCCTCCCAACTCTGCCGAGGGGGAATGTCATTCTCCCCAGCTCAGGGCCCGTCCGGTGGGCGCTCGCCGTCGGGTTGCTCCCCCTCCCGGGGCCGGGACGCGGTATCAAATGGCTGAACGCGAGCACAAGTCCCTGCCCTTATCCGCCGCGCGCTTTGTTGAGATCGCCATAGACGACGGAGCGCCGTTAGAACAACAATAAGGACAAGGACGATCCCCGCTGCAATTGCTCCCTTGACGGCGTAGCCCTGTCGGCGGTGAGCCTCGCTTAGGCACGGAACAAGGGATGGAGGCACCAGCCTCCTTGTGTAGACGCTAGCAACGGAGGATCCGCAACTAATGCTGCGGCCGACACTTGTTCCGACGCTGAAAGGCTTGAAAGCGAACCAGGTTGCCGCGACGGACGAGACCGCGATGATCAAATAACCGAATGAGAGGCTTACGGTCCACGCGTCGGAACCGGTTGGCGATGCCCTTCGACCCACGCGTGCCCCCTCCATTCTGCGATTTGAGCAATTTTACAGCCGGGAACAACTACGCCACGCAGTCCGGTGATGCCACCAGCATCACCCAAGACGCGACATCGAGTGGGTACTCTCACCGATGACCATGTGGGGCGTTTCGAAAACGACGTTCGTCGACTCACAGCACCCCTTGCCGATCCCAAGGGCGGCGTCGAGGATGTTGCCCAAGGCCTCGGCGATGCCAACCGCATCACCCAAGAAGCGATCTCGAGCGACTACAGGCGCCGTCCCGACGCTTTGCCTTGTGTGCTCGGAGCGACGAGCGACCACGAAAGGCCGCTGTGGCACGTGCGCTCGGTATTTCAAGCGCAATGGTTTCGATCGTCCGGTGCGCCTGACTGAGCGCCAGCGCGACACAGACAGCGCCATGCGCCTCCTCATGCGGCCGGGCGACGCTTCGATCATCACCCTCGAGGATCTCTTGGCGCGCCCGGCGTGGCACACCCGAGCTGCGTGCCACGACGCCAGCCTTGACCTCTTCGTCCTCGGCCCCTACCAGAGCCCGCGCCCGGGACTCGCTCTCTGCGAAGGCTGCGAGGTGCGCGTCGAGTGTCTCGACTTCGCGATGGCCGACCCGAACCTCGAAGGGACGTGGGGTGGGACGACAACGCGTCAACGCCGTACACTGCGCCAGGCGGCCTCATAGGCACAGGAAGCCACCAGGGGAGCATCAAGGTGCGTTGCGTTGCCGGAGTAGGAGCGTTGGCACTCGTTTCGACAGTCGCCCTGTCAGGGTGCTCAGGCTCTCCCCGGGGTGATGGCCGTGCCGTTCCCACATCGGCTGCTGCGTCGACCTCCGCTGGGCCGTCGCTATCGGCTCAGCTGCTCTCGGTGAACGAGCTACCGACAGGGTGGGCAGTCGACAGCTCGGAAAACACGGCCAACGCTTGCAACTCACACCCGCTCGAGGCAGCACCTCCCGCTCAGGAGGACCACGTCTACTTCGCCGATGCCGGTGGCACGCCCGCTCTCCAGGAGGCGTTGGCCACCTACCGCTCGTCCGCTGTCAGCGCCTTCCATGCGGTCAAGACAGCGCTGGACAAGTGCACTTCCTTCGATTCGACAGCGAACGGCGAAACAGTCCACGAGACGCAGGGCGCGATGTCGTTTCCCGCCGTGGGTGATCAGTCGGCCGCGTACGAGGCATCGTTCACTATTCAGGGAATCGCTGCCAGCTTCGATATCGTGATCGCGCGCAGGGGATCTGTCCTCGTGGCTGTCGCCGAGGGGGATGTCGGCTCGGTCGACGTCGACCAGTTCCAGGGCTTTGTCAACCAAGCCTTAGCCAAGGTGGTGTGAGTCGGTCCGCCGCTAGACGCGCTCACAATGCGTCGGAGGAGTCGGAGCGCACGAAGAGTGCTCCACAGCCCCGCGAACGATTCGGAGCGAACACAGTGGCCCGTCCGCCGCATCGCTGCGCCCTCACCGCTCGAATTCTGAGCCGTGGTACGGGTCGGGACGCGCGTTGAACGACGAAGCCCACGGCACTGCGCCAAAGGGCACTCGCGGGTCGATGCCGGTCCAGGGCACTACACGCTGGGTCGCCGGGTCGGTAGCCGTCGAGAGCGACAGCGTGCACGCCATCACGACGGCGTCTCCGGCGTCCGTCGACCGTCCGAGGCGCTTACGAATCTCATCCTTCGACTCGATCTGGACCTTGCCGCCGGAGTTGATGCGCCACTTGGGAGCACAGAGGTCGCCGATCAGCTCTTCGTCGTCAGGCAACGCCAAGGTGGGCCCGTAGGCGGGGTCGAGCAGCTCCCGAAGGTGCCACCATGCCTGGCTGCGCTGGTTCAGGAAGGCGAGCTCGCCTGTCCGGTCGCGTCGATCACTTTTCTCGGCAGCGTTGAAGGCCACGACNNGGCTCTCGGAGTTTCACGGCGACGTGCCCGGTGGTCTCCATCGTGTCCGACAGCCGGTGACGCTCAAGGGTCTCCACGGTGCTGCCACGGCGGACTGCCAGCACCGTCTTGTCGGTGCCTGAGCGCGCCACGTCCACGCCTATGACCGGTCGCACCGACGGCGACGGACTGCCGGCGTCCAGCCATATCCGATGACGCTCGATGGCTGCCTCGACCCACGTCAGAGGGATCACGCCGTCTTCGTCAGAGGAGGCGAAGTCACCGAGAACCCGATTCCGGTAGACGGCGCTCGTCTCGCCCCACTGCAAGGCACGCTGGGTGGCCCAGTCTTGTGACACACGACCGGCGGCAACGGCGTCCTCGAGGGTCAGGTGGAACGTCTGCCAGTCCGTGAGGCCCGCCTTGCGGTTGTGGATCTCATAGAACCGGCCGCTTGGCTCACCAGGAGTGGAGGTGGCTAAGGCGAAGGCCTCACCAGTGCCGGACATCGCACCCTCGACGGCATCGAACACGGCGGCGGGGATGCTCTTCGACTCGTCGAGGATGAGAAGCAGGCTCGTGGCGTGTGCGCCTTCGAGGAGTGCCGGATCGTCTGACGCCGCGGCGAAGGCCTGGCCGTGGGACAGCTTCAGGGTGATGGCGAGCAACTCCGAGCGCCTGTCGAACGCCGGTCGGCCGACAAGATCCCAGCGGATCCGCCATGCCCACAGGTGGATCTCCGGCCACAGGTACCGCTCGAGCTGGCGCCAGGCGCCTGCGGTGGTGATGCACTTCCAGTCGATGCCGGCGGCATCACGGGTGATGGCGAACCACAAGACCGCCAGTGCAGCGGTGGTGGTCTTGCCGGCACCGTGGAGACTGCGAACGGCGACACGGCGCTCGTCGTGAAGCGCGGCGAGGATGCGGGCCTGGTAGCCGGTCGCTCCGGTGCCTTGGGGCCAGTCGATGCACTCGCGGGCGAAGGCGGCGGGATCGTTGTGCCAGCGCAGGCGTGGGTCGCGGTCCTGTTCGATCAGTTGCCGTGCGACCTCCGCCAGGATCGGGTCAACCCCGGGAGCGGACCCGGCGGTGGGTGCCGCCAGGCCGGCTCGACCGGGAACTGGGCGCGCAGCCACAACACCGGAAGGGACCACGCGCGCAGACATCACGACTTCTCGAGCGCCGGGGCGGTTGCGGCGGTCTCTACCCGGATGCGACTGTCAGGACCGTCCCAGGGCTGGCGCAAAAGGGCGTCGGGCACCGGATGGGCACCCGAGGCTCTTGCACGGCTGATTTGACGGTGTACGGGTGCAATCGTGGCAACCTCGCACCACACACCGTCGTCGCGTCGGACAAGGCTGCGGACTCGCGAGGGAGCGCGGTGCCCGCGAGTGAGATGGGCGTCGAAGGCTGTGTAACCGGAGAAGTGCTCACAGCAGGTCGCGCAGTGGGCCTCGCTTCGACGGTGCCAGGACCGGTGACATGTGGGGCAGTGCGTGCCGCGATGGCCGGGCGGCCACGACCCATGTGCGTCGGCATAAACGCAGATGGCACAGATGGCGCCGGGACGCTCCCCGGGAACTAGCTGCTGGTGCGCTCCAGAATGCGAGCGACCTGCGTGGGGTGCCAGGTGGTCCCAGTCTTCGGCTGTCTGCTCTCTGCTGCCAGCCGCGAGGCGATCCGACGAAGTGACAGCCCCTCGTCTCGGAGCTCGTGCACGCGCCGCACGGTCTCTTGCTCGCTCGGCTCGGGGACGAGAGCTCGATCCTTGACCGCACAGCCGAAGCGAGGTCGACCGCCGCCGTAACCGCCCTTGGCGACTTTCGCAGCCTTGCCGGCCATCATGCGCCCACGGATCAGAGCCCGCTCGTACTGTGAGATCGCGCCGAGGACGTGGCGCACCAGCACGCGGGTGGGATCGTCGCTGTCCACATCCGGCTCGGCCACCGATAGCACCTCGGCGCCGGCCTCGCGCATCCTCGCCATCACGGTTTCCTGGACGAGCAGATCCCGCGCGAGTCTGTCCAGCCGGTAGACGACGAGGGCGGCCGCTTGGCCGGTCTCGATGAGCCCCAACGCCTGAGCAAGCCCCTGGCGCGCCTCCAGGCCGTTCGAGCCCGATTGCCCCTCGTCGGCCAGCATCGTCACCAGGTGAAGTTTGTGCTCCCCGCAGTACCGGGCGATCGCTTGGCGCTGCACCTCGAGCCCGAAGCCCTCGGCTGTCTGCTCCTGGGTCGACACCCGCACATACCCGATCACCTTGCGCTGCGTCATCATGTCTCCCGCTGTCACGATACCTAAAGGTAGTGTAACATAGCAGGTCAGGAAGTGCAAGCGGCCTCATGAGACTCGCACCCCGGCGGTCACAAGTTCGGCCGCGAAGAGGGCACGGGCGCGCTGTTGGCGTGCGGGATCAAGGCCGACGTCGACGTGAGCGAGGGCGTGTTGCAAGGCGACCACGAGCGCGGCCGCCTGAGCTTCGCGGATGGCAACCAAGCGCACCTCCACGTCGAGCTTCGCCAAGGCGGTCAAGAACCGGCCGCTTCGATCCAAGGCTCGCTCGTAGGCGGCCAGGTAGGCGCGCACATCCTCTTTGCCAAACGCATCGGTCGTTGCCCAGCTCCGCAGTTCGGCGGCACGCTCGGCGAGGACGTCCATGAGAGCGACGACACGGCCACCGATCCGGGCCAGGTGCTCGTACAGCTCACCGGCGTCCGTGATAGGTGTCCCCTCGAGACGCTCAAGGATCCGCCTGGCCTCCTCCTCCATCACACGGACGCGACCAGCGTGAACCGCACGAGGGCTCTTGCCGCCGTGCATGTAGCACACGCTCAGGCCGCGCATGGCGAGTCGCCGGCATCGTTCACCTGACCGCTTGCTCGTCGCGGTGCACTGCCTGGCGTCCATGGGGGTCGGACTCACCGGGCACCACCATGAGGTTCGGCCCCATCACTGGCCATGTCGCCCTCGTCCGTGGAGTTGTTTTCAGCCGATGCTGTTGACATCACTTCGCCCCTCCGAACAGCTCTTTTGAGGACTCGTGAGGACTCCCCCGTAAAGTTCCCCGCGGGGGGGATATAGAGGAGTTACGGGACGAGTGCTCACCAGTCCTCACCACGAGGCCGATTCCCCTGGTCAGGCTGTTATGGCCGTACTGCTCGACTTTGACGCCGTGCTCCTCCAAGGCCCTCACGAAGTCCTGCCGACGCCCGGGCCGTTCACCGGTCGTCTCGCACCACCCGCGCCACGCATCGAAGAGTTCTCCGACCTTTGTCCGCACCGTCTGCTCGACCGCGACCGTGCACTCGTCTCGCCACGCGCCGAAGGTGTCTTCGCTCGTTCGATACTCCTCCGTGGCTTCGGTGACCGCCGAGGGCGCTTCGCCCAAGCCGTAGCGGTTCCAGTCGATGGCGCCTCGTACGAGCCACGCCAGCACGGCGGGCCCGTGGTCCTCGACTAGGCGGCGTCGGAGTGTGGGGTCCTGCTCGTCGACTGGGATCACCGTCTTGAACGGCACGACCTTGAGCCGGCGCCAGATGGCGTGATCCGTTCCATACACCCGCGGCTGGACGTTGGTGACGAGCAGCACCTTGTGTGACGGCTTGAAGTTGAACCGCCGGCCGTACAGCTCACGGGCGCTGAGCGTGTCGCCTCCGGTGAGCACCTTCACGATCGCCTCGGCGAGCACCGCTCGGTGTTCGAGCTCGGCGCTTACGACGAGGCGCTTCCCACGCAGGGCCGCCAGGCGCTCGGGGTGCGGTTCGTGGTCGCGGCGGATGATGAGCCCTTCGGGGGCGGTGATGGCGTGCTCGCCCAGGAGGTCCTGCACGACGCCGATGAGCGTCGACTTGCCGTTCGCTCCGATGCCGCTCAGCACCGGAAGCACGTGCTCGTACACCAGACCCGTGATGCAATATCCGAGGAGCCGTTGAACGAAGGCGATCAGATCGACGTCAGCGTCGAAGATGCGATCGAGGAAGGCCACCCATGCTTCGGAGAAGGCGTCGGGGTCGTAGTCGACGTCGATCCCGCGGGTAATGAGCCGCGCAGGGTCGGGCGGACCGAGGCTGCCATTCGTGAGATCGACCGTGCCGTTCCGACATGCGAGGAGGAGCGGGTGCGTGTCGAGCTGCTCAACGGCCACCACCACGGCGCCGTGGGTGCCTACAAGCGACAGCAGCCCGTCACGACGGCCAGACTTGGCCGATGCCTCGTAGTGGCGAGAACGGCGCCGGAACTCGTCCGCGTTCGGTGCCTCGGCCACCCAGCCTCGCAGGTGCTCGATCGTGTCGGCGGCGAACCGGGCGACGCGCTCGGTACGGTCTTCGCACCACCAGGCGCCGTTCCAGACATACCAGCGTCCGAGCTCGGGTGAGCGGCGGATCTTGTCGCCATACTCGGCGAGAAACCGTTGCGCGTTCAGGTAATCTCCGGCGACTTCGGGCACCTCAGCCCGGGGACGGATGGGGGTGACGTTGTCGACGTTGTCGACGGGCTCGCCACGGGGTGTGTCAGGGGTAGTGGTCATAACGAAGCCTCCGAGACGAGTTGTGCCCAATCCCCAAGCTGCATAACCACGTAGGCGTCAGTGATCGGCTTGCCGCGACGCTTGGCGATCACCACCGGCACGACGCCGTCCCCGAGGTTGTCCGCCTCGGCAGCTGCCTCGTTCATGAACCCGGCCAAGTCGATGCTTCGATGTGCCTTGCACTCGAGAGCGAAGCCGGGCAGGCCGTCGATGTCGCCGACGTCTCGTGGGCGGCCAGCGCCGTACGCGCGCTCTGCGTAGGGATGACCGTTGTCACGCAGACAGGCGACGACTTCGCGCTCGAACCGGGCCCCCCGGGCCTTCATGGGCCGACCGTTCGTGGCGGCCATTAGAACGGCTCCCCGCCGGCGCCACTCGGTGCAACCGTCGCTGGCTCTCGGCGCTGCGTGCGCTGGAGCTCGGCGCTGGTGAAGCGGAGGTCAGGACCGACACCGTCCGCCAGAATCTTTTTCGTGGTGCGCTCGACGCCGTCCTTACCCGTCCACTTCTCGAGCTCACCCCGCCCGACGACGAGCACCCGGTCGCCTTTCACCAGAGACTCGGCGACGTGCTCGGCGAGGGTGGCGAAGCATACGATCTCGTAGAAAGAAGTCTCAGGCTCAAGCTCAGGCTCACCTTTAGGCACGTAGGGACGAACAGCCAGGCCGAACGTCGTCCAAGCCACACCGGACTTGCCGAATCGAAGCTCCGGCTCACGGGTGACGTTCCCGATCTTCGCGGTGGACGTGCCGTTGCTGGTGCTCATGCCGCCACCAGCTCCTCGAGTGCCTCGGCCACGATCTCCGCCACGTCGACAGGGTCGAGTCCGTCTTCGAGCGCGAGCTGGCTCACACAGTCAGCGGCAACGTGTCGCGAGTACCCGGCAGCCAACATCGCGAGCACAGTTCTCACATAGACAGCGGGTGGTGCGGGTCGTTCGGCGGGCGCAGGTGCAAGAAACCTCCCGATCCTCACGGGTGCCGGCCGGGGTCGCGGCATGGTGTGGCGTTTCCACCATCCGATCGTCGGCACGTCGCCGCGCTCGACCATGGCGGCGATCTCCTCCGCTGCATGAGCAGNNCTATCGAGGCGAGGTGTCGAAGGGTCTCACCGTCGAAGCCCGCGACGAGCACGCCGAGGGAGGCGGAAATGTGCCGGGGTTCGCTCATGGTCGTCTGACCCATTCGTCAAGCAGCCGGTTCACGTCCTCTACCGGGCTCTGACGATCAGCGAGGGGGGTGACGACCGCGCGGGCCTCGGGTGGCAAGTCCTCAGGTGAGCTCTCGAGCGCCGGGTCCCGGTCCGGGCGGCGCTCGTATTCGAGTCCAGCGGTTGGGCACTTCAACTCGCGCTCGTCCATCGCGTTCACACTTCTCGGATCAGCGCGCCGGCTGAGGTGGCACTGTCGGCGACGTTTAGGCGCTCCAACACGACTTCGAGCTCGTTGAGCGTCCGGTCTCGGCGCCCGAGCGCGTGCCCAGCTATCTGCCCGCGCGTGAAGAGAAACGCCCCTGCGAAATCGTTGCGTAGCAGCTCTTCCCAAGCCGGGCGGCAGCAATCACACGCGCACGGCCGGAAAAGCCCACGGATCTGTTCGCCCCTGTCGACGTGCGCCCCCCCACAGAGACCGCACGGCTCGCCTCGCGCGCGCTCGATAAGGCCTTCCACCCATTGGAAACTATTCATAGGTCGATCACCGATTCGGCGGACCCTGCGCCCCACGACTCGGGGCTGGGCGACGGCTCGGCGAGCTCAATCGCGCGAGCGATCTCCCACAAGGTGCCATCTTTGCCAGGCGTCAGCACAGCGCCATCGCCGGGTTGCTCGGGCATTAGAGGTCCAGCCACCTTTCAACCTCGCTGAGCTCGTCGGCGCTCAGGAACGGGTCAGGCTCGCCGCCGCTGAGCTCGACGGCGTCTTCCATGCTCAAAGTCAGGTCGAGCGCGAA
The DNA here is from genome assembly GCA_003139255.1 of Acidimicrobiaceae bacterium. Taxonomy (GTDB): domain Bacteria; phylum Actinomycetota; class Acidimicrobiia; order Acidimicrobiales; family UBA8190; genus Bog-564. The sequence goes on from PLIG01000222.1 coordinate 11,582, forward strand.
TCCGTAATGCTCCCGGTACAATTCCCGGGCAAGGTCGCTGTCCTCGCCGCCCGCAACTGCGAGGTCGACCAGGGCTTGCTTGCTTGGTTTGCCCGAAAAAAGCGCGGCGCGAGCAGCTTTCGTGATCGTCGCCTTCGCCGCTGCCACGGCGTCAGGCGGCGGGGAGCCGCGCCTCGATCCGACGACGCCGCCTCGCCAGTCACGAACATACGGGTCCTCGGCGATGATCTCTTGAGGCTGACTCGGGGTGTCGCTGCCGACGCCGGGCGGGTCGAAAAACGCTCCCCCCGCGCCCCCAGGGGCTTTGACATCATGCCAGATCCCAGTGCGGGCGTCCCGCGCGTAACGGCCGTCAGGGCTAAGCGGATAAGAGCGCCCGTCGGCACCCAGGATTGTCTTTTTCATTTGGAATTCCTTTCAGCTATTGCACCGGCTCCCTCGACGATCGGGACGTCCAGGCCCACGGTTGCGAGCAGGCTGGTAGTCACGACGCGGTAGCGGTCGCCGATCTTCAGGACCTTGCACGGGTACCGACCGGAACGAGCTAACGCGTAGCTTTTCGAGCGGCCTAGGGAAAAGAAGGGATTCGCCTCCTCCAGACCGATCGTCGGCTCCTCACGTGGGTCCGGGATATGTAGGGCCCGATCGCAGGGCTGCACGATGGTCACGCTTTGACCTTTGAGCCGCGCACGACACCCGACAGACCCGCGAGCACGGTGCCATAGGTGATAGCGGCCTCACCGCGTGGAGATCGCCGCCCGGTCTCCCACAGCCAGATGCAGTTCGCCGTTACGCCTACGTCCCGGCCGAGTTCGTCGAGGGTAGCGCCGGCAGCTCGCCGGATCTTACGAGCCAACCCGTTTCGACACAGTGCTCGCACTCTCGCAATCTGCGATGACCTCTGCACCTGTCCATCATCTCAGACTGACCAGTCTATGTACAAGGGTTCTACAGCGGCTGACGGGACAGTGAGGGGCCAACTAGAGTGACCAAGTGATGATCAGACCATGGCTTGACAGGCCTTCATCAATATGTCAACATGTCTTGGTATGAACGACGACGAGCTGCTTCGCCAGTGGGAGCGCGAGTACCCGGCTAAGCAGGCGCCGGTCCCCCGCGATGAGATCGAGCCTTGGCGTGGCACGTCGGGCCACTCCGAGCGTCTGAGCACCGGGACATGGCACATCAGGGCCTATTGGGCCGAAGTCGACGGTCGTCCTGAGTGCGTGGGCCTGGGGCTCTGGAAGGGCTGTGAGCCTGTCGAAGGTCGGAGGAAGGGCTACCGGGTGCTCCCAGGGCAGATGCTGAGTCGGATTCTCGCCACTGACCTGCGGGCCATCCCGATCGGCGACATCCTGCGCCGCCTACGGAAGACGGCGATGCAGGACGATCACTTCCTACGGGCCCTCGGTCAACGCGACCCCTCTCTCGCTGCCCTTGCCTCGCACGATCGCGGATTCGGCAAGAAGAAGGGCCGCATCTACGGAGAGGAGTATTGGGCGCGGGTGGCAGGGGTCTATACGGAGGCGTTTCAGCGAGGACACAACCCCACCCGGGCAGTGCAGCGCACGCTGAAGATCACCTCCTACAACACGGCCAAGAGGCATGTCAGCAGGGCGAGGGATGCGGGCTACCTCCCGCGCCTCGGCCAGCAGCGAGCAGGCATCGTGGCGGCCAGGAGGGCACGCAAGGCCCCGAGCAACAGGAGAACCCGATGAACGGTCACGTAGCGCAGAAGAAGAAGGGCGCCCGCTGGTATGTGATCGTCGACCACGGCGAGCAGCCGAGCCGGCGATGCCCACAGTGCCGACGCATCACCTGGACGGGGATGCCCAACAAGTTGGCCTGTGAGCACTGCGGGGATCCGCTCGAGGCGCCGGTGGATCGTCGCCGCCGGCAGGGTCACGGCTCCTGGCGCCTCAAAGGCGAAGCTCTGGAAGCACTGCGCGCGCTGCTCGACGGGGCGCGGCGCGGCACCTACGTGGCTCCGAAGCGACAGACCCTCCAGGAGTTCGTAGAAAACGACTGGCTGCCTGCGCTGCAAGTCCGGCCGTCGACCGCTGTCTCGTACGCCCGGAACCTGCGACTTCACGTGCTCCCCGCGCTCGGTGGGGTGCAGCTCCAGACCCTCGACGCCAGCGATTTGAACGCGCTCTACCGGAGCCTGCTCACAACCGGACGCCGTGGCTATCGGAAAGGATCAGGCCTGTCTCCTCGCACTGTGCGCTATATCCACACCATCGTGCACCGGGCTCTTCGAGACGCGGTCAAGTGGGGCCGGCTCGTCTTGAACCCGGCCGATGCCGCCGATCCGCCCCGGGCCCGGGATGCCGCCGAGAGCGCGCCAGCCATGCTGACGTGGGAAGGCGCTCAGCTCGCCACCTTCCTCAGGTGGTCGAAGGACGATCGCTACGGGCCGGCGTTTCACTTCCTCGCCACGTCCGGGATGCGTCGGGGCGAAGCTCTCGGGCTCCGATGGGCCGACGTCGACCTCGACAGTGCCAAGGTGGCGATTCGTCGCACGCTCATCGTCGTCGGACACGATGTGACCTACGGGCACACGAAAACGGGGCGCTCCCGGGTTGTCGAGCTCGACGCACCCACCGTGGCCGTCCTTCGGTCACATTGGGCACGCCAGGCTCAGGACCGATTACTACTGGGCGTCGGCTACCAGGACGAGGATCTCGTCTTCTGCCATCACGACGGGCGCCCCTATCACCCCGAGAGGTTCTCTCGCGAGTTCGATCGCAAACTCGAGCGCTACAGG
>PLIG01000184.1 GCA_003139255.1 Acidimicrobiaceae bacterium
CGTCGGCTGCACGGCGGGGTCGGTCGACCTCACAGAGGGGATGTTCCGTCACCTGGTCATCACCGGCCGTTCCCGCTTGGCCCTGTATCTGGCCCGCATCCCCGCCGGGCTGGCCATCGTCATCGCCATGGTGGCCGTCGGCTACACGATCGTCTGCGCGGTTTGCGTCTTCGCCGCCCCGATCCACCTCAACTACGACGGGGTCAACGTGCCGCAAGGTCTGTCGCGGCCTGCCCTGGACCGCTGGGCGGCGTCGCATGCCGACGAGGTCATCTGCAGTTTCAACTACAACGGGGGCCAAGGGCTGATCGGCCCGCCGCCGAGCGTGCCGTGCGGCAACGGTCAGACCANNAGCGGTCCCCCGCCCGGTGCCATCATCAAGACGCCGAAGGGCACGATCACCGTCCCCGCCAGTGAATCGCCTGCCCAGATTCGGGCGTTCGCCGTCGCGGTTGCCAACCAGGACTACTCGGACTATCGCTCCAACTTCTTGGTTCCACCGATTCCGCTGATGGTCGAAGTCGGGCTGTGGATCGCACTCGAGGCGACGATCGGGTTCATCGTCGGCCTCGGACTGGCCTCGTTGACGGGACAGCGGACGGTCCCGGTCATCCTCCTCATTGTGCTGGAACTGATCCTGACGCCGATCTTCAGCCGCCACATCATTACTCACCTCGTCAACCTCGAGCGGGGCGTCGTGGGCGTCGCCATGGTCCATATCGAGCCGGGCGGGCTGCCGACGCCGTTCGGCGGCGGAGGCCCGGGTGGTGGTGTCGGCGGGCTGATACCCGAGTCCACTTTGGCGGCGTCACTGGTNNCTCCTGTTCTGGACGGCCATCGGAGCATGGCGAATGATGACGAGGGACGCTTAGCGCACTGATTCAGCGCTCCCTCGCCATGATGACGAGCTCGATGCCCACGGAGTCGAAAGTGCGCGAGATCTCCCGGTAGCCGCGTGCCTCGTACATGGCGATATTGCTGGCGCTCTTAGCACCCGCGCCGAGTTGGAAGCGCTGCACCTGTGACGGCGCCGCGGCCTCTAGCGCCTCGAGGACGCCCGATCCGATTCCTTTGCCTTGCAGGTCGGGAGCTACGCCGACGCGACTTATCCAGCCGATCTCGTCTTCGAGGGTCAGCCGGGCCGCCCCGACGAGTCGTCGGCCGAGAAACGCACCGATCGTCAGGCTCGACTCCAGCTCCCGGCGGAGGTCATCCAGGGTCTCGGTGAGCGGCGGGATCTCGAGGGTCCCGTAAGCGCGTGCCTCGCTCAAGAAGGCCGCCCGCTGAACGGTAAGCAGCTCGCCCGCAACTTCGGGCCCGAGGCGACGGTACGTGATCGCGTCCATGACACCATCTTGTACCGGGACCTACTCCAAGGGTGGCGGGCCTCTTGCCAAGCCGAGGGCAGCCGGGCGGAGAAAGATCCGTCGTTACGCGTGACTCGCGCGACCTCGAATGCTGGCGTTATGTAGGCGCGTTCTGGCACCGCACCCGAGGCGGAGGCGATGGATCGAGTCCGCCACGGCTCTGAAGAGGTTGTGGTACGTCAAACCACCGCGGCTAGTACCGGGACCAGCCGTTCGAGCGTGTCAATCGTGTTCGGATACGGAAAGATCTCGACCCTAGTTATCCCGACCGATGTGAAGCCGGCGAGAGTCTCGGCGATCCGGCCGGTGGAGCCCGTTATCGCCTCGGCGAACCCGACCGCCTGACACAAATTGTCATCGCCTGGTTCGACGAACACTCCAACGGACCGCCCGATCGAGGCCGGATCGCGTCCGATTTCCTCGCAGATCTGATCCAGCTGCACGGTCATCGGCCGGAAGACCTCGGGAAAACTACTCGTCCGCGCGTACGTACTCCACGTGTCGGCATGCGTGGCCGCCAGCCTCATTGTTCGCGGCGAATGTCCACCCATCATCAGGGGGACCCGGCCGGGTCGAGGCCCGCGAGGCAACACCTCGGCCCCTTCGGCCCGGTGGAACTGGCCTGTAAACGTGACCGACTCGCCACGCAGCAGCGGCACAATGATCTCCAGTGCCTCGGCGTAGCGTGACACCGTCTTGTCCTGCGGGTACCCGAATTCATTCGCAGCACCTTTTGGATGTCCCGCACCAAGGCCTAGTACGAAGCGCCCGCCAGAGATCTCATCGAGCGTCTCGGCGGCTGACGCCACCATGCCGGGATTGTGGTGCAATGCCGACATCACCCAGGTGCCCACCTGGACCGTCGACGTTCTCGCTGCGACGGCGCCCGTCATTGTCAGGCACTCCCACCAGCCGCGCGGACCCGGCCATTCGGGTACCCGCCAAACAATCTCGTCCGCCGTCCAGACCGTGTCGAACCCCAGCTCTTCGGCACGCTCAGCCATGGCGCCGATCTCTGTCCATGTCGGCTTCTCCCCGTCGATGGGCCGCTCGAACATCGGTAGACACAGCCCGAACGCCACACCAGCTCCCATCGCAGCCCCCTCTCGTACCGATGCAATTGCATTTCTCCGGCATCCGAGGGAATTCGACAGCGGGATGTGCCGTGAGACTGGACGAGGTTACCCCCGAGCGCCGAGATTCACCGCTGGGAGGTGCCCCACTTCGCCGGGTAGGGGCGCACAGAACGGCCGCGAGCAGTCCCCACGACGCCGCGCCCGAGTCAGCGCTCGGTGCTCACGTTCCGGGCCTCGATCAAGAACCGTCGATCTGGATGGCNNNNCGAGAGCGAGGTGGGGGTTCGTGTCGGAGGAGGGACGCGCTCAATCTGCTACCAAGCACTGGCGTCTTGCGCTTTAGCCGCGATTTTTCGCGCGATCGTGGCATGAGACTGCCAGTATCCGCGTAAA
>PLIG01000126.1 GCA_003139255.1 Acidimicrobiaceae bacterium
GGGCATGGGGGGCATGGGCGGAATGATGTGATGGGGGGGATTGAGCTCCACCCGGTAACGTCCACCTGAGTGCAGGCCCGCCCAAGCACAGCCCCGAGATCCGACGGTTCTCACCCCACCGGGGAGTCCGCCCCCTGGGCGCGGCTCGCCCCTGAGGCCCGGCGGGGCATCGAGGTCGGGCGTGTCCGAGAGGCCGCCGAGGCGAGACATCGCGTTCTCGACAAAGCCGAGCAGGTATCAGAAGAAGAGCACCTCCCCGCCGGAACGCGCGCGGCCGTCCTTGTTCCGATCTTCGAGGAAGAGGGCGAAGCTCGGGTCGTGCTCACCCGGCGTGCCGCGCAGCTTCGTACCCACCCCGGGGAGGTGAGCTTTCCCGGGGGTCGCCTCGACGCAGGCGAGACCCCCGAGGAAGGGGCGCTTCGCGAGGCAGCCGAGGAGATCGCCCTGGACCGCGGTTCCGTGGAGGTGGTGGGGCGGCTCACCCCCCTTTCCACTCTCTCCTCGGGCGCGGCGATAACCCCGGTGGTCGGTGTCCTTCCTTCGCGTCCGAAGCTCGTGGCCAACCCGAGCGAGGTGGAGCGCGTCTTCGACGTGGCGCTTGCGGATCTGGCTGTCGTGGAAGTGTTCCGCGAGGAACGCTGGGCGGTCCTCGGCACATTGTCTCCGGTGTGGTTCTTCGAGCTGGACGAAGACACGGTCTGCGGTGCCACCGCGCGCATCCTCGTCGAGCTTCTTCGCCTGGTGCTCGACGTGTGACCTGGCATCGGGGCTAGCGCTGGGGCGACGATGGCGGGCGGTATCGTGGAGAGATCGTGTGACGGGCAGGAGGAAGCCAGGTGGCCGACATCGAGATCGGGATCTACAAGTCGGGCCGGCAGGCCTACGGTTTCGATGACATCGCAATAGTCCCGAGCAGGAGGACGCGCGACCCCGAGGACATCGACATCTCCTGGGAGATCGATGCCTTTCGCTTCGAGCTGCCGCTCATGGCCGCGGCCATGGACGGAGTGGTGAGCCCGCGCACTGCGGTGGAGATCGGTCGTCTCGGCGGCGTGGCAGTGCTGAACCTGGAGGGACTGTGGACCCGCTACGAGGACCCCGAGCCGCTTTTCGAGGAGATCGCCACCCTCGAGGACGAGAAGGCGACGGCCCGGATGCAGCAGATGTACTTGGAGCCTGTGAAGCCCGAACTGGTCACGCGGCGTATCCGTGAGGTCTCCTCGGCGGGCGTGGTGTCCTGCGCGTCGGTCACCCCCCAGCGCACCACCGAGCTGGCGTCCGCCATCCTGGCCGGCGAGCTCGATCTTCTCGTGATCCAGGGGACGGTCGTCTCCGCCGAGCACGTCTCGAAGACCTCCGAACCGCTCAACTTGAAGAAGTTCATCCGCGAGTTCGACCTGCCCGTGATCGTCGGTGGTTGTGCCTCGTACCAGGCGGCTCTGCACCTCATGCGCACCGGAGCGGTGGGCGTGCTGGTGGGGGTGGGTCCTGGAAACGCCTGCACCACCCGCGGCGTGCTCGGGATAGGCGTCCCACAGGCGACTGCGATAGCCGACGTGGCCGGGGCAAGGATGCGCCACCTCGACGAGACCGGCGTCTATGTCCATGTCATCGCAGACGGCGGAATGAGCCGCGGTGGCGACGTGGCAAAGGCCATTGCGTGCGGGGCAGACGCGGTCATGCTCGGATCGCCGTTGTCCTCGGCCGAGGAGGCGCCGTGCAGAGGCTTCCACTGGGGCATGGCAACGTTCCATCCCACGCTTCCGCGTGGCGCGCGCGTGCGCACGACCGTGCGGGGCTCCCTGAAGGAGATCCTCCTGGGGCCGGCGCACGAGAACGACGGCCGCATGAACCTCTTCGGCGCTCTGCGGACGTCGATGGCGACTTGCGGGTACCAGTCGGTGAAGGAGTTCCAGAAGACCGAGGTGATGATCGCGCCGGCGTTCCAGACCGAGGGCAAGGCGCTCCAACGCTCTCAGGGAGTGGGGATGGGCAGCTGACAGACCACCTCGACACCGTTCTGGTCGTCGACTTCGGCGCCCAGTACGCACAACTCATAGCCAGGCGTGTGCGCGAGGCGCGTGTCTACTCAGAGATCGTCCCGTTCGACGCGCCTGTGTCGGAGCTGTTGGAGCGCAGACCAAAGGGCATCATCCTCTCGGGCGGGCCCGAGTCCGTGTACGCGCAGTGGGCGCCGACCCTGGATCCAGGCATCTACGAGGCGGGTGTCCCGATCCTCGGCATCTGCTACGGGGCGCAGCTGCTCACAAGGCAGCTCGGGGGCATGGTGGAGCGCACAGGACGCCCCGAGTACGGGCGGACCCCTCTCACGCGCATCGGCTCCTCACCGCTCTTCTGTGATTGGCCCGCGCAGCAAAGTGTGGATGTGTGGATGAGCCACGCAGACTCGATCACCGAAGTGCCGCCCGGGTTTGTGGCCACAGCGACCACCGCTGAGTCGCCGGTGGCGGCTCTGGACGACACCGAGCGTCACATCCACGGTGTGCAGTTCCATCCGGAGGTGCTCCACACCGCTCGTGGTCAGGAGCTTCTCGAGCGCTTCCTGTTCGATGTGTGTGGGGCGCGCCCGAGCTGGACCCACACGAACATCATCGAGTCCTCCGTCGAAGCGTTAAGGGCGCAGGTGGGAGGCGCCAGGGTGCTGTGCGCCCTGTCGGGTGGGGTGGACTCGGCCGTCGCGGCGGCGCTCGTCCATCGGGCGGTGGGTGCCCAGCTCACCTGCGTGTTCGTGGACACCGGTCTCATGCGCGCCGGCGAGGGAGAGCAGGTGGAAGAGACGTTCCGAAGCCAGTTCCATGTGGACCTCGTTCACGTCAAGGCCACCGACCGTTTCTTCGGGATCCTCACCGGGTTGACCGATCCCGAGGAGAAGCGAAAGGCGATCGGGGAGACTTTCATCCGCGTGTTCGAGGAGGTGGCGCGCGATGCAGAAGATGCCCGCTTTCTGGTGCAAGGGACGCTCTACCCCGACATCATCGAGTCCGGTACCGGTGACGCCGCCACCATCAAGTCGCATCACAACGTGGGAGGGCTACCGCAGGACATGTCCTTCGAGCTCGTCGAGCCTCTCCGTCTTCTGTTCAAGGACGAGGTGCGCGCTGTAGGAGAGGAGCTAGGCCTTCCCGAGGAGATCGTGTGGCGCCAGCCTTTCCCGGGTCCGGGGTTGGCAGTGCGTATCGTAGGGGAGGTCACGCCCGAGCGCGTTCGGATCCTGCGCGCCGCCGACGCGATTGTGCTCGAGGAGGTCCGCCGGGCCGGCTTGTACCGCGAGCTGTGGCAGAGCTTCGCCGTGCTGCCCGCCGTGCGCAGCGTAGGGGTGATGGGCGACGGCCGCACCTACGCGTACCCCATCGTGATCAGGGCGGTCACCTCGGACGACGCCATGACGGCAGACTGGGCCCGGCTCCCCTACGAGCTGCTCGAACGCCTCTCCACCCGCATCATCAACGAGGTGGACGGTGTCAACCGGGTGGTACTCGACGTCACGTCGAAGCCGCCCGGGACCATCGAGTGGGAGTGAGCGAGCCGGAGGCGAACGAACCAATGAGCAGAGCATCCGGGTCATCGCCGCCCTCGAAGAGGGCGCCGGCGATGACCTCGGTGCAGGAGGGTAGGGTGCGTACTCCCCTTCACCGTTTCGGAGGCCTCGGTGCCTTCGGGGACCTCGAAGACGAGCTCGCCGAGGTTCTCGCGCCCGCAGGTGGCGCCGACGTCGGGGCAAGCGCGCTCGACGACGAGACCAGGGCTCGCGGCCCGTCCGAGTCAGGCGGTGCGCCTGGTCGCGGCGGTGAGGCGTCCCTCGGCGGCGCCGGGTCGGGGCCTGGGAAGGGGCGTCGGGCCCACTGGAGCGACACGGTCCCTTCGCCGGACGCCCTCCTCGAGGGGCTGAACGACCCGCAGCGTCGCTCGGTGCTCCACAGAGGCGGCCCGTTGCTGGTGGTGGCAGGCGCGGGATCTGGCAAGACCAGGGCGCTCACCCACCGTGTGGCGCATCTGATCGCCACCGGCGACGCCCTGCCCTGGGAGGTGCTCGCGATCACCTTCACTAACAAGGCGGCCGACGAGATGCGCGAGCGTCTCGTCAAGCTGATCGGTCCTGTGGCGCAGCGGATGTGGGTCTCCACCTTTCACGCGGCTTGTGTGCGGATCCTGCGGTCGCACGCCGATCGCCTCGGTTACCGGCGATCGTTCACGGTCTACGACGACAGCGACTCACGTCGCCTCACTGAGCACGTTCTCAAAGACCTGAACATCGACGCGAAGAAACTGCCGGCCCGTTCGGTGCAAGCAGCTGTCTCGGGGGCCAAGGCCGAGCTCGTCGACCCCGACGCCTTCCGGGCGCAGGCCCGAAGCGTTTTCGAGCGCCGGATCGCAGACGTCTACGTCGAGTACCAGCAGCGTCTGTTTGCCGCCTCGGCCATGGACTTCGACGACCTGCTCCTACTCACGGTGAGACTCCTGCGCAGCTTTCCCGAAGTCCTCGAGAGCTACCGGAACCGCTTCAAGCACGTGTTGGTGGACGAGTACCAGGACACGAACCGAGCGCAGAACGAGATCGTGCTGCTGCTCGGCGCGCAGCACCATAACGTCACTGTCGTGGGCGACACCGACCAGGCGATCTACGGGTGGAGATCGGCGGACATCCGCAACATTCTCGAGTTCGAGGAGTCGTTTCCCGACGCGGTCGTGATCCCGCTCGCGCAGAACTACCGATCGACCAAGACGATCCTCGACGCCGCGAACGCGGTGATCGCGAACAACACCACCCGGGTGCCGAAGGCATTGTGGACGGCAGGGGAAGCGGGAGTGCCACTGTGTCGTTACCGCGCGGAGGACGAGTACGACGAGGCGGCGTGGATGACCTCGGAGATCGCCCGCTTGTATGCGAGCGAGGGGCTGGCGTACCGCGACGTCGCCGTCCTCTACCGCACCAACGCGCAGAGCCGCATCCTCGAAGAGGAGCTCGTACGTGAAGGCATCGCCTACCGGGTGGTGGGGGGCACGCGCTTCTACGACCGCCGTGAGGTGAAGGACGTCCTGGCCTACCTGCGCGTGCTGGCCAACCCCTCCGACGAGGTCTCGGCGCGCAGGATCGTGAACGTCCCGCGCCGGGGCGTGGGCGATTCCTCGGTGGATCGTCTGGTCGTCTGGGCCCGTGCACCCGGCCACGATTTCGCCGAAGCTCTCGAGCACGCTCGCGATGCAGGGGTGACTGCGCGCGCTGTCAAAGGTGTCGACAGCTTGCGAGGGCTCCTTGACGAGTTGCGGGCGATGCAGGAATCTGGTGTCGGGCCCGGTGGGCTCGTGGAAGCCGTGCTCGAGCGCACAGGGTACCGAGCGGAGCTCGAGGCGGCCGAGACCCTCGAGTCCATCGCACGACTCGAGAACATCGCCGAGCTGAAGGGCGCGGCTGCGGAGTACGACGAGCTCGACGAGTTCCTCGAGTCCGTCGCCCTGGTCTCCGACGTGGACGAGCTCGAGGCCGACTCAGACCGAGTGTCTCTCATGACCCTGCACACGGCCAAGGGGCTCGAGTTCCCGGCGGTGTTCCTGGTCGGAATGGAGGACGGGGTGTTCCCTCACCTTCATGCTCTGAGCGACCCGGTCCGCCTGGAGGAGGAGCGTCGCCTGGCTTATGTGGGGATCACGCGCGCACAGCGACTTCTGTATGTGTCCCACGCGTGGAGCCGGACGTTGTGGGGATCGACGAGCTACTGCATCCCAAGCCGGTTCCTTTCCGAGCTTCCCGACGAGCTCGTGCACGACGCGGACGAATCGGCGGCGACGCGCCCAGATCCGCTGCGCGCGTCCTCCTCGTGGGGTCAGAGGCGGTGGCGAAGAAGCAGCAGGTCTGGAGGTGTCCGCATCACGAGCTTCGACTCCGCAGACAGCGATGATCTTGACTTCGAAGCGGTGTTCGACGACGCTGACGCCGACGCCGACGCGTTCCACGATCCTGACCCCTGGGGAGATGCGGAGGCGACGGTTTCGTGGAACCCGGGGCGGACGGAACCGGGCTCGACCCGTGTCCAGGCGGCGCGTCAGGGTTCTGGTCGTGAGAGCTCAAGCCGCCAAGGTGGAGACGGTCACTCGAGCTCTGGCCGTCAGCGTGCCGGTGGTCGGAGAGGTCGGCTTCCCAAGATGGCGGAGGAACGCTTTGGCCAGGGTCGGCGCTCGTGAGCGAGGTGGGCCTTAGGCGGTGAGTACCAACGACCTCGCGTAAACATCGGTCCGGGACCGCAACAGGTCAATGTCGAGGTCGGCTCCGAAGGTGTTCAAGGCGAGGGGGCCGGAGAAGTCATCGATGAACACGAACAGCTCGGCGGCATCCCACCACGCGTCATGCCGGTACCGGGGGATTCGGGCAACGTAGGCATCGAGGAACCGGTCTGCTGCTTCGACGCCGTCGACTAGAGCAAGGTTCGCACGCGTGTGCGCCACGTCGAGCGCTCGGGGGCCTCGGCTGGCGAAAGCCCAGTCGACGATCCCGGACAGCTCGTTGCCTTGCCAGAGGAGGTTTCCGGGATGGAGGTCGCGATGCAAGAAAGCGAATGTGGACTGCGGCTCGGGTCCCAGGACCATCTCGACGAGCTCGGCCCACGGCCCGCGCGATTCGCTCCACTCCGGCACCGCCAGTCGCTCGGGCTCGAACCAATTGCGAGATCGGGGCAGTTCTTTCGGTGGCTCGCTCGCGTGGAGCATCGCCATGGGAGCTGCAAGGCGGCTTGGATCGAGACCGTGGATCTGGACGTTTCCAGGGACATATGTCATGAGAAGTGCGGGCCGGCCCGCACGATCCCCGGAAGGATCGACCGCGACGGGCTCGGGAACGAGGTCGCCGAGGACAGAACGCGCCTCGACCAGAGCCTTGGCCTCGTCGGAGACGAGATGAGGGAACCTCTGCAACAGAGCGTCGTCGAAATAGCGGCGAAGCACGAACGACCTGTCGTCGGCTTCGACAAGACGCAGGTCGGAGACGATTCCGAATGAGATCGAGCCGACTTCTCGCACTTTGCTCGCACCGAGGGCTTCTGTCATCCATGCGAGGGTTGCGTCGTCCACAGCCAGAGCCTACGAGCGCTGCCGACGACGACCGAAGCGTAGACTGCTGTGCTCGGAGAGGTGCGAGA
>PLIG01000054.1 GCA_003139255.1 Acidimicrobiaceae bacterium
CCTTCTTCTTGGCCGCCTTCTTCGGCGCAGCCTTTGGGGTAGAAGGCCCCTGGGCCGTCTTTCGTGCCGCAGCCTGGGCCCGCGCGACCATGCGCTCGACTCGCTGTGCCAGCTCCTCGAAGCTCGTGATCCCCACCTCGGACAACTGCGAGCGCACCTCGTCACGCACGGCCGAGAGGAACGCCTCGGATCGCTCCCGGCTGGTCGATACGAGGTCCTCCACCCACTCCTGCGCGCGGACGTGGTCGACAGCTCCTGTCTGGATCAGCTCGTGCACCAGCTCCTCGGCGCGCGTACGGGTGATCTGTCCGAGCGCGAGGGCAGCTTCGACGTACCGCTTGAGTCCATCAATCTGTGACATGCGAACAAAGTAGGGCGCGTGACGACCGGGCGGCAAGAGCCTCGGGCATCCTCAGTTGAACTAAAGCTCGAGGATCCGCTCCACCAACCCGGCCAGATCCGCCGCCTCTTCGTCGGGATCCACGACGATCGGCTCGCGGCCGTCTCGAGTCACGCCGGTTCGAACAAGAGCAAACGGCACCTCCAGCCGGCGCGCCAGCAGGCCGTCCGTGGAGGGCCTGTCCCCCACCACCATCGAGATGTCCGCGGCTCGTTCGCGCAGCAACGACACGAGCGGGCCGTGCGGCTTGCCGGCCACCTCCGGTGTTGCCTGGGCGGCGGTCGCCACCGCCGCCAGGATTGCTCCGGCGCCGGGCAGGAGGCGTTCGGGCGTCGGGTGCGTGGCGTCCTCGTTCGTCGCGATGAAGCGGGCGCCGGCGCGCACCGCGAGCGCGGCCGTGGCCAGCCGGTCGAAGTCGAAGTTGCGCGTCCACGAGACGACCACGGCATCTGCCGGGCCTTCGGGTAGGACCTGCACCCCCCGCCTCGCCAACGCCTCGGTCACTCCCTCGTCGGCGCAGACGACCGCCGTGCTGCCCGGCTTCAGCATCGATGCGGCCGCCTGGGCGGAGGTGATCAGGTCCTCTTCCTGGGCGACGATCCCGGCAATCGCAAGGCGCTCGAGCAGCTTGGCGACCGTGGGAGCTGCGTTGTTCGTGACGAAGAGGACCCTGATGCCAGCCCCTCGCAGTCGGGCAACCGCTTCGGCCGAACCAGGAATCGGCAGCTCTGCCAACCACACGACCCCGTCCAGGTCCATCACCCAGGTCCCGCCCACTTCCCGCACGCTCATCGAGTCATGTTCGCAGACCTGCTCGACGCCCGTGATTGGGAGCGATAGAAACTGCAAGTCACCCGGCAAGAGGCAGAAGGAGCCACCGATGCGCTGGATCCTCCCGGACGATCGCCTTCCAGAGGCTTGGTTCAACGTCGTACCCCATCTCCCCACCCCACTTCAGCCGCCGTTACACCCCGCAACACGAGAGCCGATCGGTCCCGCCGACCTGGCCCCTCTGTTCGCGATGGCGCTGATCGAGCAAGAGGTGACGACCGCGCAATGGGTCGACATCCCCGGAGAGGTGCTCGACGTGCTGCGAGCGTGGCGCCCTACCCCCCTCGTACGCGCACAACGCCTCGAGCGCGCTCTAGGGACCCCCGCGCGCATCTACTACAAGGACGNNAGGACGAGTCGGTGTCCCCCGCGGGCTCCCACAAGCCGAACACGGCCGTACCCCAGGCCTTCTACAACAAAGTCGAGGGAACCTCACGCCTCGCGACCGAGACGGGTGCCGGTCAGTGGGGCAGCGCTCTCGCGTTCGCCTGCTCGCGGTTTGGACTCGAGTGCAAGGTCTACATGGTACGCGCCTCGTTCGAGCAGAAGCCCTACCGGAGGGTGATGATGGAGGTCTGGGGCGCCGACGTCGAGCCGTCACCCGTCGATCAACCTGGGCACCCGGGCTCGCTCGGCAGCGCCATCAGCGACGCGGTACGCGACGCGGGCCCGCGCGCGGACTCCCACTACTCGCTCGGTTCGGTCCTGAACCACGTGCTCCTGCACCAGACCGTGATCGGCCTGGAAGCCAAGGAGCAGCTGGCGCTGGCCGGGGAGGAGCGGCCGGACATCGTGATCGGCTGCTGTGGTGGAGGGTCCAACTTCGGGGGCATCTCCCTGCCCTACGTGCCCGACAACGACGTCGAGCTTCTAGCCGTCGAACCGTCGTCGTGCCCCACCCTCACCGAGGGGCGTTTTGAATACGACTTCGGAGACACCGCAGGGTTGACCCCGTTGCTCGCCATGTACACCCTTGGACACGACTTCATTCCGCCTTCGATCCATGCCGGCGGTCTCCGCTACCACGGCGACGCGCCGATCATCTCCAACCTGGTTCAAAATCGACGCATGCGGGCCTCCGCGTACTCGCAAGGAAAGGTGTTCGACGCCGCCGTGCAGTTCGCTCGTACCGAGGGCACGATCCCGGCGCCCGAAACGGCCCACGCGATCCGCGCGGTGATAGACGAGGCCCTTGCCGCGAAGGAATCAGGTGAGGAGAAGGTGATCCTGTTCTCGTACTCGGGCCACGGTCTGCTGGACCTCAGCGCCTACGACGACTACCTCCATGGCCGGCTGACCGAGACCTGACCGCGGTATTCGGCAGGCCACGTTGGTGAAGCTAACGTTTCGCCAGCTCCTCGATTATCGGGCTTTGTCGGGCGGTGTCCTGTCGGGCGGTGTCCTGTCGGGNNGTCCTGGCTCGGCCTGAACGCGGGAAAACATGTCCGGGTCGTCACGCTGATCGGCCTGGCGCTCACGATCGGGCTCGGCGTCGGGCTCGGCCAACTCCGGTTCAAGACCGACAACGCCAGCTACCTGAACCGGACCGACACCGCCTATAAGGACAACGCCATCTACCAGCAGACCTTCGGCGGCGACGACATGGTGTCGATGTTCACCATGGGATCGGGGCACACGGTCGAGGACCTGTTGGATCGGGCGAACCTCGCCGAGCTGCACAAGGTCACCCGGCAGCTCGAGGCGGTGCACGACGTCAGCGCGGTCACGACACCGATCACCGTTCTCCAATTCATCGAGAACATGGTGGCCGGCCCCAACGGTGACGTCACCCAGAGCCTGGCCGGGCAGTTGCAGCTCGCCGCACTGGCGGCACCGCAGTCGGCGCCGAGCAGGGCGCTTCGGCAAAACGAAGGCGCCCAGAACCTCGAACGCCTGGCCTCCGTACCTGTCGCTGACCGTGTCATCGGCAACCCCCAGTGGGACCGCTTCTTGCTCTACGCGAGCAACGGGAGTCTCTACTCCGGCGTGAACCAGTACTTCGTGAACCCGACCCACGCAGTGATGTACGTGCGGCTCGTCGGAAACCTGTCGATCGACGAGGAGAGCCACGCGGCGGCCACGGTCGCTGGCATCATGTCCGCCGCCCGTTTCCAGGGTGCCACCGTGATCACCACCGGGAGCCCGTCCTTCCTGAAGGCACTGAACGACTACCTGCGTGGTGGCATGCTGAGGCTGACGGGGATAGCGGCTTTGCTGATGGTGGCGATCCTCGTCCTGCTGTTCAACGTCCGCTGGCGGCTGCTTCCGTTCGGCATCGTCGCTATCGGGCTGGTCTGGGCGTTCGGGCTCATCGCCTACCTGCACGTTCCGCTCACGCTGGCCACCATCTCCGCTCTGCCGATCATGCTCGGTATCGGCATCGACTACGCGATCCAGATGCACTCGCGCGTAGAAGAGGAGGTCGTCCTCGACCGTGTCGCGCACCCGATCCAGGCCACGGCGCGAAATCTGTGCCCTGCTTTGCTGGTCGTGACGTTCGATGCCGTCTTCGCCTTCTTGGCGCTGCAGTTCTCTGCCGTGCCGATGATCCGCCAATTCGGGCTGATACTCGCCATAGGTGTAGCCGTCATCTGCCTCTGCACCATCGTCAGTTCATTGGCCGTGCTCGGCATCCGCGAGCAGAAGTCACCCACGAGAGCACGACCGAACCGCCGGGACTTCAGCCACGCGTCGCTCAGCCGGATCGCCGTTCGGCTCGGATCGCTGCCCCGACGCTGGGCGATCCCGCTGGCCCTGGCCAGCATCGCCGTGTTCGTCGGCGGCCTGTCCGTCGAAGGGAAGCTCGTCATCCAGACAAACGCCGTCCAATGGATCAACCAGCGGTCGTCGGTCATCCAGAACATCCACGCGCTCGAGCGCAACGTCGACGCGGCCGGACAGCTGAACGTCCTCATAAGCGGACCGGGCGTCATGACGAACCAGGGCATCGCGTACATCGAGCAGTTCGAGAACCGCGTCGCCCGGCTGGACTCGGCCACCCTTCAGCCCGCGCTGAGCCTGGTCTCGGCTACAGCGGACCTGACGGCCGTGCCTGGCGCCACTTCGGTCGCCCCGGAGGTATCCGACGTCCTCGCCGTCTACGCCAAAGAGCCACCGGCCATGCAGCGGCTCCTGGTCGCAGGCGGCGGCCAGGACCTCGACTTGCTGTTCGTCTCGAAGACGTCGAACCTGAACGCGCTACAGGCGGCGGTCGACACCGTGAACGCCCAGCACCCCCCGCCTGGCATCAGCATCAGGCCCGGCGGCATAGCCGAGGTCGGTGCCGGCCTGCTCCAGGACATCGAGCGACACCGGGCCCTGCTCACCTACCTGGCGATCATCTTCGTCCTGGTGTGGCTCACCATCCGGCTGCGCAGCTTCGTGCGAGCGCTGCTGTCGATGGTGCCGGTGCTGATAGCCGTCGGACTCGCCAACCTGGTCGCCTACGCCTTGAGCATTCGGCTGAGCCCGGCCACCGCGGTCGGCGGACCGTTGGTGGTAGCCGTCTGCACCGAGTTCACCTCGCTGATGCTGCTGCGCTACATCGAGGAGCGCAGCAGGGGACTCGAGCCTCGAGCAGCCTTCGACAGCACGTCTGCTCGCACCGGACGCGCCTTCATCGTGTCGGGCCTCACCGCGGTGGCAGGTGTCGCCGTCATGGCGACATCGTCAATGAGCATCCTGTCGGGATTCGGTGAGGTCGTGGCCTTCAACGTCATCATCGCCCTCATCAGTGCCCTGGTGATCCTGCCACCGGTCGTGGTCTGGGCCGACCAGCGGAACTGGGTCTCGCGGGGCATGTTGCGCCCCGACCCCGGCGCCCGGCCTCTGATCGAGCTGCTGGGAGCCGAGTCGCTCAGGACCGACCCGCAGGGGGCCCTCCCGAGTTCGTCGCCTCCAGCTCTAGGCGGCCTCGTGGACCTCGGCGCGCCACTCGCCGCTGAGGCGGACGCTGCTCAGCACGGTGCCGGCCTGTAGTAGCCACACGAGCTGCTCGGCATGTCCGGTCCCGGCTGGCGCGAGCACGACCAGGCCCCGCCGAGGGTGGTCCTGCACTGAGCGCCAACCCTCGGGGAGCGACACACCGAGCGAGCCCAGGCGTGCGAGCGTCTTCGTGCCCGCCGAATGTTGCACGCCCAGCGAGTCAGGTTCCACCCCGTGCCTGTTCGACTTGCCGGTCACCCAAGTGCAGATCGGGACGTCGTGCACCGCCGTCGAGAAGAGCGCGTCAAGCCCGGTGGGCGGGGGCGGCTCCTGCTCGGGGGGCAACACGGGCCGCAAGTTGACC
Organism: Acidimicrobiaceae bacterium; assembly: GCA_003139255.1. Taxonomy (GTDB): domain Bacteria; phylum Actinomycetota; class Acidimicrobiia; order Acidimicrobiales; family UBA8190; genus Bog-564. The sequence goes on from PLIG01000054.1 coordinate 5,520, forward strand.
CATCCGTCGTGCGCCTCGCCGATCCGGTCCATCTCCTCCACGACCGCTCCTGGTTCCTCGACGCGGAACTCGAGCACGCGTACTCGCCTTGCCATCATGTGCTGATCATCCATCGTACGGTCGTCATTACGTGGCACCTTTTCTCGTTGCCCGTACCGGCCCTCTTTGCCGTACCGGCGAGGGACCGCCGCTGTCCAGGCGGTTCCGCCCGAAGTTTCTCTGTACGCTCTCAACGCGATGCGCCGTGGACGATAGCGCTGCTATGACGAGCCCGCCCGGGAACAGCACAGAGATCGATTCCTCGAGAGCCGACTTTACGCCGGTCACCGACAAGGCCTTGGCCGCGTTGCCCTTGGAGCGCGGCGCGGCGTCCTCCGTGGCCCTCGAAGGCATCACGAAGAGCTATGGGCCGGTGACGGCGATCAGGGACCTAACCCTGGAAGCCCGAGCGGGCGAGTTCCTCGTGCTTCTCGGTCCCTCCGGTTGCGGCAAGACGACCGCACTGCGACTGGTGGCCGGGCTCGAGGACCCCACGTCCGGCACGGTGCGGATCGGTGGTCGGGTCGTGAACGACGTCGACGCGAAGGACCGCGACGTGGCGATGGTGTTCCAGAGCTACGCGCTCTACCCGCACTTGAGCGTCGGCCGCAACATCGAGTTCCCGCTGCGCGCACGCCAGGTCCCGGCCTCCCAGCGCCGGCAGCTCGTGGCCACGGTGGCCGAGAGCCTTCGCCTGGAACAGCTCCTCGACCGCAAGCCCGCGCAGCTCTCGGGTGGCCAGCGCCAGCGGGTGGCGCTCGCGCGCGCGATCGTCCGGCGGCCGCGCGCGTTCCTGATGGACGAACCTCTGTCGAACCTCGACGCGCAGCTGCGCGTCCAAATGCGAGCCGAGCTCGTCGAGCTGCATACGCGCGTCGACATCACCATCCTCTACGTCACCCACGACCAGGTCGAAGCCATGACGATGGGCCAGCGCATCGCGATCTTGAACGAAGGCGTCCTCCAGCAGCTCGACACTCCCGAAGCCGTCTACCGCCGTCCCGCGAATGCGTTCGTGGCGGGCTTCGTCGGCAGCCCTCCCATGAACATACTCCGGGGCCGCGCGGTTGCCGAAGACGATGCTCTGTGGGTGGCCGTGCCCGGCGGACGAGTCGGCCTGTCACCCCCTCTCGTTCGCGCCGTGGAAGACCGCGCTCTGAGAGAGGTCGTCGTGGGCCTGCGTCCCGAGGCCCTGAGCTTGGACCCGAACGGCACGATCGCGGCGGCGGTGAGCCTGGTGGAGCTGGTCGGCCACGAGCAGCACGTGGCGTTGCGTCTCCCGGGAGGCCAGCTCGTATGGATTCGCATGGGCAGCGAGGCACCGCGCATGCGAACCGGGCAAGACGTGAGGATCGCCGCCACAGGGACCGTGCACCTCTTCGACCCGCAGACCGGCAACCTGATAGAGGTGGGGAACGAATAGAGGTGGGGAGCGAATAGAGGTGGGCGCCCGACACCGAGCACGAGGTGCTCACGCGCGCCAGCGTCCACAAAGCCGTCCGCTGCGCAAGGCGGGCGCCGCGTACCTCTTCGTGCTCCCGGCCCTAGTGGCGTTCGGCGTGTTCGTGTTCTACCCGCTGGTGAAGACGGCGTACCTCGGGTTCTTCACCAGTCCCCCGGCTCCGAACCTCCCCTCGCACTACGTCGGGCTCACCCAGTACCGCGCGGTCCTCTCCTCGAGCGACTTCCTCGACAGCCTGTGGCGCACCGTGCAGTTCGTCCTCTACACCGTGCCCGCGGGCATCGTGCTCGGGATCGGACTGGCGATGCTGGCCAACCAGCGACTTGCGGGGATCCGGATCTTCAGGACCATCTACTCCTCGACCGTGGCCACCTCCGCCGCGGTGGCAGCGGTGATCTTCTTCACGTTGCTGAACCCGCAGGTTGGCCTGCTCAGCTACTGGCTTGGGAGAAAGGGGGGCAGCGGCGTCCTCCAGAGTTCCTCGCTGGCCCTCCCCGCGGTGTCGGTGGTGACGATCTGGCAGAACATCGGCTTCACGTTCATCCTGATGAGCGCTGCGCTGCAGTCGGTGCCCGACGACCTGCTTGAGGCGGCGCGCGTCGACGGCGCATCCTCATGGCTCAGGTTTCGCTCCGTGACGATCCCGCTGCTGTCACCCATGATCTTCTTCACCACGATCGTGGGGGTCATCGGTGGTTTCCAGTCCTTCGGTCAAATTGACATCCTCACCCAGGGCGGCCCGAACAACCACACTCTTCTCCTCATCTACGACCTCTACCAGCAGGCTTTCAAGTACGACAACACCGGCTACGCGGCAGTGCTGTCGGTGGCACTGTTCGGGATTCTCCTCCTCCTCACGTTCATGCAGTTCTGGTTCTTCCAGCGAAGAGTCTTCTATGCGCGCTGAGCACCGCAACGCTCGACCGCACGAAGAGCGCCACGTCAAGGGGACCTTCGCCCTACGGCGACCGGTGAGACGTATCGCGCGCTACGCGTTGCTCGTCGGCATGGCGGTCGTCGTCGCGTTCCCCATCTACATCACGGTGGTGAACGCCCTGTTGCCGTCTGCGCAGATTGGAGCTCGGCCGCCGACCCTGTTCCCCACGCATCCTCAATGGGGGTCCTTTCGCGCCGCGTTCAGCGAGGCCCACCTCGGCATCTACTTGCGGAACAGCGCGATCGTGACGATCGGCATCACGGCCGCGCAGCTCATCACCTCGGTGCTGGCCGCCTACGCCTTCGTCTTCCTCCGCTTCCCAGCGCGCCGCGTGATCTTCATGGTCTGCATTGCCACTTTGATGGTGCCGTTGGAGGCGACGATCCTCCCGAACTACAGGACGATCGAGATGCTGGGCTGGTACAACACGTTCCCGGCACTCATAGTGCCCTTCGTAGGAAGCGGCATAGGAATCTTCTTGTTCCGCCAGGCTTTTCTCGGGCTCCCGCGGGACCTGCGCGACGCGGCGACTTTGGACGGCTACGGGCACCTGCGGTTCCTCACCCGGGTGGTGCTTCCGCTCAACCGGCCGGTGACCGCCGCTTTCGGTATATACGCCTTCCTGACCGCATGGAATCAGTACCTGTGGCCGCTCCTGGTCACCCAGACGAACAGCGTGCGTACCGTGCAGATCGGCCTCCGCCAGCTGAGCATCTCCAACTTCAACCAGCTCGACGTCGTCTTCGCCGGGACGGTACTCGGGGCGCTGCCCATATTCGTCTTGCTGTTCGTGTTCCAGAGGCAGCTCGTACGCGGGCTCACCGCCGGTGCTCTGAAGGGCTAGGTCCTCGATCAGGGGCTGAAATCCACGGCCCTCGATCAGGCGCTCTCGGGCCAGAGGTCCTCGGGCTCTTTGTGGCGCGTCTCGGGCAGCAACAAGAACAGTGCGGTGGCGGCCACCATCGGCAGGAATGTGACCGCCGCACCGATCGCGAAACGGTTCCCCACGTCGGCGACCGATCCGAACACGAGCAACCCGATCACGGCTCCGGCCACTCCGGCGGCCACGTTCCAGCCGGCCACCGAGGCCCGTACCGACGTCGGAAACAGCTCGTTCACGAGGGCACCCGCCGCAGGAGCAAATGTCGACGCGCAGAAGATGCCGAGCTCGTAGCCAACGAGCAGCGCGACGCGCGATCCGCTGTAACAGAGCACTCCGGTGACGGCCATCGCCGCCATTGCACCCGCGGCCGTCGGGCGCCTGCCGACGGTGTCCGCGAGCCACCGCCCGAAGATCAGACCCACGAGGCCGAAGACTGCCGCCACGACGACCATCACTGCGGTGATCGTGCCGGAGAGCCCGAGGACGTTCTGCGCGTAGACGAAGACGTAGCTGTTGGCTGGGCCGGTGATCACCGAGGTCGCGAAGCCGATCAGTGCCACCACCGCCAGCCGTCCTCGGAACTGCCGGCCGACCGGGCCCAGCACNNAAGACGAAGCTGTTCGCGGGGCCGGTCACCACCGATACCGCGAAGGCGAGAGCCGCCACCACCAGCAGCCGCCAGCGAAATGCCCTCCCGATCGCCCCAATGACAGGGAGCGGATGCTCGGCTGCCGCCGTGGCGATGGCGAAGCGGCGGGGCTCGACGAGCCACCGACGCACGAAAAGCAGGCCCATGAGCGGCACGACGGCCAGTGCGAACACCCCTCTGAAGCCGACCGCCCCCCCCAAGCCGTGTATCACCGCGGTCAGCCCGGCGCCCACCCCGTAGCCGGCGGCGACGAGGGCGATGGCCTTCGCCCGGTCAGCCGACCCGGTCTCCTCGGCGGCCCCCACCTGGCAGAGCGCGTTCGTGGCGCTGAGCGACGGGCGCCCCAAGGCGAATATGACGACGAACCACCAGTACCCGGGGCTGGCGGCGGCGGCCACGGTGAACGCCAGCCCGAGCGCGCACGTGAGGAGCAGCATCTTGCGCCTGCCGAAGCGGTCGGCGATCCCCGCGAGCGGCAGCCCGCCCAACGACGCCAGACGCAGCACGGCGAGCCCGATGCCGAGCTCGGTCCCCGACAGTCCCGCCTGGTCCGCGATCGAGGTTCCGTGCACCACCCGGCCGAAGGTCTTCGCCACGTCGCCGAGCGCGGAGACGGCTCCGAATTGCCCGAATCCTGATGCGAGCGCCATGAGAGCGAGCGCCACCACGGCTGGGTCCAGCCAACCGCGAAGCTCGAGCGACGGGCGCGAGCCCTCCGAAGCACCCACAGAGGCTCAGCGAAGCGCGCGCCACGGCGCGCGCGCGTGTGTCTCATTGTCATCCTCATCGTCTTCAGCCCTCGCAGGAGGCAACGGACCTCGGCTCTCAAATCCAGGTCTGTGAGGGTGCCCACGTCGAGCGCGCCGGGCGGCCCAGAACGGCGCGTCCAGCACGACCAGCAGCACGAAGGCAACCCCGGTCGCGCTCAGTACGTACCAGGGCCATGGGCCCAGCACCCGCAGCAGGGTCCAGTTCGACGGAGGGCTGCGCAGGAACATGTAGTTGGCGCCGCTTGTCGCGTCTACCAGGCCGACGAGCGCGGTATAGGCGACTGTGATCATGAGGACGCGCGGGACCGCCTTCGGGCGCGGTGTGATCCCCATGCCGACCACGAGGAACAGAGCAGCCACCACGATCCCGAGATGGCCGGCCATGTACTGGAAGAACACCAGGTGGGGGAACCTCACGTTCAGGTCGGGCGTTATGAGCGCCTGGAGGGTCCCGGCCAACCCCCAGAAGTACGTGAGCTCCACCAGCACCGGGACCCGCCACCAACATGCGACCGCCGCCACGACCGCCGCCACGTTGCAAAGCGCCAGCGGGAGCGATGTCCTCGCCGAGAACGTCCCCTGCACCGCCAGGGTCACGACGTAGCTGAGCGCGTCCGCGCCGAGCACCGCGCCCAGGGCACGCGCGGCGGTCCGGGTCCACGCTCCGCGATGGCGGCGCCCCTCGACGCACAGCGCCACGCACGACAAAGCGCCGAGCGCGAGGGCTGTCGCGTACGCGACCGGGCTCACCACCGCTGTCGTCGGGGCCATCAGCGCCAGATTACGATCCTGCTGCTCGAACGGCGGTGGCGGTGGCCTCCTCGACCAGGGCCCGCAACGCCGAGGACACCTCCGGTCCCGCGGGCGCGGCCGCGTCGAGGTCCCTCAAGCTCACCGGGAGCGCGCTCAGGTCGGACTCGAAGCAACGACGCGAGCTCTCCAGACTCCCCGCAGGTCCCAACCGACGACCGGCCGACATCACGTGCTCGAGCAGACGCTCGGTGCCTGCTGGAGACGCCTCGTCACGCAGTCCCAGCAGGTCGCGCATGCCCGGGGCTCTGAACACCTGCTTCGCCCCCGGGAAGGTCACCTTGCCCACCGAGAGCTTCATCACGGGACGCCCGCCGTAGTCGACCAGCTTGTACGCGCTGTCGAGGTACGGCGCGTCTGCCGAGACCCCCAGGCGCGTACCCATCCCCACCGCGTCTATGGGCGCACCTGCGCCGAGCATTCGCCGGATGTCACGCTCGTCGAGACCGCCGGAGACGAAGATCCGCACGTCTTCGAGACCCGCCTCGTCGAGCATCCGGCGCGCTTCGTACGCCAGCGCCACGAGGTCCCCGCTGTCCAGGCGAACCGCTGCACGCGACGCGATCCCGAGCTCTTTGGTCACCTCGATCGCATGGGCGACGCCACCGAGCGTGTCGTAGGTGTCCACGAGAAACGTGGTGGCTGCGGGTAGGTCGCTCGCGAACGCCCGGAAGGCTTCGCGCTCGGTGGGAAACGCCTCGATGTAGGAATGCGCCATGGTCCCCGCAGGTGCCAACCCGTAGCGCCGCGCCGCCTCGACGTTGCTGGTCGCGGCGAACCCGACGAGGCCGGTGATCCGCGCGACGCTCATCGCGGCCTCAATCCCCTGCGTGCGGCGAAAGCCGAACTCCACCAGCTCCACACGTCCGGCGCCGGCCAGGCGACAGCGCGCGGCCTTGGACGCAATCGCAGTCTGGAACGTCAGCTGGTTCAACAGGAAGGTCTCGGCGAGCTGCGCCTCCGCGATCGGAGAGCTCACCTCCGCGAGAGGCTCCTCTGCGAAGACGATCCGGCCCTCTGGGACCGCCCACACCTCACCGGTGAACCGCAAGCCTCGAAACGCCTCGATCGCGGTGCTGTCGAACCCGAGAGCAGCGAGGTACTCGAGCTCCTCCTCGTCGAACCGAAGCTCCTCCAGCCAGGAGAGGCATTTGTCGATGCCCGCAGCGACGAGGAAGGCCCGACCAGGGGGTAGTCGGCGAACGTAGAGGCTGAACGTCGCCACGCCGTTCATGCCCCGGCGCAGATAGCTCGACGCCATGTTCAGCTCGTAGAGATCGGTGAGCAGCGACCCCGCCATGGCGCTCGAACCGTAGTGGACAGCAGACGCGGGCGAGGACCTCTCGTGTTCTTGTCAGGGGGTGAAGTCCAGGGGCGCCGGACCGGTGGCCTGCACGAGCAGCTCTGTCCAGCTCGGGGTGCCCCGGTAAGCGTCGGCCACGTACCCGGTGCCCATCACGCAATTCTGCCCTGCGATCTGCAGAAGAACGTTGTCACGATGTCCCCAACACCCCGAGGTGTCGCCCGCCGTGCAGTCGAGGTTCGAGGACCCAGGGCCGTCGTCGTACATCCAGAAGTAGATCGCCTCGAGGGGGTTGCCCACCGCTCCCGCCCAGTTCGCGCCCCATTGGACGAAACCGAAACCCGGCGGTGGGGACGGGTCTGCGTTTGCCGCAGCTCCGGCCGTTGCGGCCTGGTCGAGCGCTGAGGCCATGCCACTGAGGGCGCCGAGACCACGGGCGCTGCGCTCGAGATTCGTCGCCACGAAGAGCTGTTGCTGAGGTGACAGGCTCCCCCAGTTGCCCGGGAGGGTCATGGGCCCCAGCCCCTCGTGCTGGCGGGCATTGGCGATCGCCGTGAGCGTCGTACTCACGCATGCGCTCGAGTCGTCGTACTGCGAGCCCGAGCAGCTCGCGAGGAAATTCGGCTGCGGCGCGATGTCGGCCGGCGGGTTCTGCGGCGGATGCATCTCCGGCGCCGTGGTCGGCTGGGACGGCGCCGCGGGGCGCGGCACCATGGAGCTCGAGGGCGCACGAGCAGGTGCCGGAGGCCTCGCCGGGGTGGCCGGAGGCACCGTGGTGCTCGTGGGCGCCGGCTGCGGCGCTCCAGAAGAGGAGCCGTCTGTCGACGAGTGCTCGTGAGCGGAGACGGATGTGAGCTTGCCGGTCGCCGAAGGTCCTGCATCGCCTGGCGGCTTCGAGGGGACCGCCAGCGAGGCGAGGAGACTCAGGGCTCCGACGCCGAGCATGAGGCCAAGCCCTCGCCAGCTGGGCCTCCGCAGCTCTATCTTCCGCCCGATAGCCTCCCGGCGGCTATTGCGCTCACATGCACTTTGCGTGGCATCCTCCACACGAAGAGTATCGGCACTCCACTACCTCACCTGAGCCGGTCTTGATAGCACCAGCGCGATAGCACCACAAGCTGGATGGACCCGGTGTCGGCTCTCGGGTTTGCCTCCCGGTCCCCGCTCGAGGTTGCGATCTTCCATGAGGTCGACACAGCGGGCAATGATGGTCGCTCGTGTCAGGAGCACCGCGACCACAGCGCACTGCAGGACCGGCGAAGGAGCGCTGCGCGGACCGCCAGGAACGTCGGGGCTTCGCTGTGGGTCTCGGGCTCATAGTCGCCGGAGCGCTGGTGCTGCGGATGATCTACGTCCTCGTGGTCACCCGCCACGAGGACACCAAGCTCTACGACTCTCTTTGGTACGAGGTACAAGGCTTCACGTTGTCTCGAGGGCATTTCTTCCCCGTCCCCTTCGGGCACGGGCCCGACGCCGCCCACCCGCCGCTCACCGCTATCGCGATCACCCCCGTCACGTACCTCTTCGGGCTCCACCCCGGCGAGACCCCCCAGCGGCTCACCATGGCCGTGCTCGGGGCTTTGGTCGTGCTGTGCGTCGGTCTCCTCGGCCGTAGCCTGGCCGGGCCCCGGGTAGGGCTCGTGGCAGCCGCAGTGGCAGCGCTCTACCCGAACATGTGGATCCCGAACGGCATCGTGATGTCGGAGACCCTCACGATGCTCGTGATAGCCCTCGTCTTGATAGCGACGTACCGCTTGTTGCGCGCTCCCGGCTGGGCCAACGCGGCCCTCCTCGGCTTGGGATGTGGAGCGGAGATGTTGGTGAGGGCCGAGGCGGTGCTGCTCGTGCCCTTCCTCCTCGTGCCGGCCGCGCTTGCCTGCAAAGGTGTGCGCTGGAGTTCGCGCTTGGGGCTCGTCGCCGTCGGAGTGCTGGCGGTGGGTCTCAGCGCCGGCCCCTGGGTGGGGCGGAACCTGGTCTCGTTTCGCGACACGACCATCCTCTCGACAGAGGTCGGGCCGGTGCTGCTGGGGGCGAACTGCCCGCAGACCTACTACGGGCCGAGCCTCGGGGGCTGGAGCCTCGACTGCTCGCTTAAAGTGCGCCCCGCGCATGACCAGTCGGTGGAGTCGACGCGCCAGTTCGACGCAGCGAAGACCTACATCGCTCATCACCTGGGCCGGCTCCCGGTCGCCGTCATGGCACGGGTGGGAAGGCTGTGGGATCTCTACGAGCCCTTGCAGATGGTGCATGTCGACGTGAACGAGGGCCGGCCGGTTCCGGCGTCGTTCGCCGGGCTTTTCGCGTACTACGCGCTGCTTCCCGCGGCTGTTCTGGGCATCGTTGCCATGCGCCGTCGGCGGGTCCCGCTGTGGCCGTTGCTGGTCCCGGCGGTCGTGGTGACCCTGTCCTCGGCGATCGGGTTCGGACAGGTGCGTTTTCGCGCCGAGTTCGAGGTGTCTCTCGTGCTCCTCGCCGCGACTGGCTTCGTGGCTGCCTGGAGATGGTCGACCAGACGGCTGTCACGAGCTGTGCGTTGAGCTGTGACCGCCTCAGCCGACGAACGACTTGATGTCTTTGACGAGCTTGTCCTCGATCTCGATGTTCCAGGCCATCTCGGCCACGTCCACGATGAGGAACAGGTCCGAGATGAGCAAGGTCTCGACGGCTGCCACTGCGAGGTGCTCCAGCCACTTGCCGATGCCGATGCGGACCGTGAAGTCCTGGGGGGTCCCCGCGATCATGATGGTCAGCGCGCGGTCTGCGGCGATGACCCCGCGCAGGAAGCCGCCCTTCTTGGCCTGGATGACCACACCCTGGGTGCTCGGTACCGAAGTCTGGGCCGTGAAGCCGTCAGTCTTCAGATACTCCTCGATGTGGGACTGCAGGGCACTCAGTTCGGTGCCCTTGCCTTGGAAATGCTCTACTTTCTCGCCGACCATGACGGCCTCCTTCGGGTTCGTCGCTGAGTTTGTACCCAGCGAGGTGGTGTTGACGAGGGACCCACCGGCGCCGCCACCGGAATACGAGACCCACACGTCGTGGCCCCACCTGATCCACGGACGGGCTTTCGCCGCTCGCTGCAACCTAGTACGCGGCGTTGGCGAGAACTGGTCGAGCACGACCACCGGCCGGCGAATCCACGGCGTAGCCTGGCGACCGGCGGTGATCGGCGACGATCTGCGCGAGCCCCTGAGGGGATCCGCAGCCACGGGCGCCTTCCATGGCTGGAATGCCGCTCGGGGATGCACCAACGTCATCGCCACGCGGATCACCGAGACCTCGCCGTCGGCTGTGGCACGAGGAGCGACATGAGCACAGTGCAGGTACGGCCACCGAGGCGGTTCTCGTTTTCGGCCGTCGGTTTCGGCGCCATCGGCGTGGTCATCGTGATCATCGTCGCCCTGGTGATCGTCAAGGTGACCGGCGTGCCTTCGTCGGTCGCCAAAGCCGTCGGTCTGCCATCCTCTGTCACTCCTCCCAGCGTGCTCAAGGGACAAGCGCCCCTCACCCTCGACGGAAAGCCCGGTGCGATTTTCATCGGCGCCGAGTTCTGCCCCTACTGCGCAGCCGAGCGCTGGGCGGTCGTCATGGCCTTCTCCAGGTTCGGCACGTTCTCAGGTCTGAAGGAGACGGCGTCGTCCGCCTGGGACTATGCCCCGTCCACGGCGACCTTCTCGTTCTACGGCGCCAGCTACTCGAGCAACCTGCTCACCTTCGAACCCGTGGAGGCGGCCGGCAACGACACCAGCGGGCCGGGCACCAGTCAAGTGCTCCAGAGCCTGACCAAGACACAGTCCAACGTGTGGGCCACGTACTCGGCACACTTCGGCACCTCCGAGGGCTTTCCCTTCCTCGACGTCGGCAACAAGGTGTTCGGCATCGGACTCAGCTACGACCCCAAGATCCTGTCGGGGCTCTCGCAGTCGGACATCGCGGCGAAGCTCAAGAAACCCAGAGACCCCGTGACCCAGGCCATTGTCGGAACGGCCAGTTACCTGACCGCCGCCATCTGCTCGATCACAAACCACCAGCCCGCTTCGGTGTGCGCAGCCGCGGCGACCGTCGCGGCCGCCAGGGCCCTAGGGACCAGTTGAGGAATTCTCTGCTCCGACCTTCCTGCCGATGTTCGTCACGTGCAGGTGGATCTCGTCGAGGAGGTCGGTGTTCTTCTTCACCTGCGAGGTGAGGGCCGTGTTCTCTTCGATCAACGTCTTGATGTCGTCGGTGTTGTGCTCGGTGTGAACAGCGATCTCAGAGGAGATCGAGTCAGCCCGCTTGGCGGCGATGAGCAGTGCCGCAGCCTGCACACCGGCGAGCATGGAGAGAAACAGGTTCAGGAGGATGTAGGGGTAGGGGTCGAACGACTTGTGGTGGAGGATCCGCGCCAAGAGGAGCGTGTTCACGAGGGACCAGGCGATCATGACGGCGAAGAAGCAGAACACGAAGGGCCATGACCCCATCATGTTGCGCATTCGGTCGGCTGCTCGCTCGCCGATAGAGAGCTGATCTCCTGATCGCACCCCTGGGTGCTTGTGCCAATGGCTCTCCCAGGCCCGTTTCGCCACGGCAATGATCCTCGCGCGGATCTCGTCTTCGCAAACGGACCGAGCAGGGCCCGGCACCCTCTCTCAGACCTGTTGCTCGCAGCGCTCAGCAGCGCTCAGCACGAGCGCGATGGTCGGCTCGGCAGTTCGGGGCAACGTGGTAGGTCACTGTCCCCGGCTGCAGTTAAGACCTGGATGCTCTTGCGTCCAGATCGCATCTCGGCTAGACATTGCCCCCGGACGTCGATCGACCATCAGGGGAAGCACTTCCATGGCGCTTGCCACCGGGGAACCACCGACGTTGCCGACAGGACCTCTCCGTCGAATTCGAGATGCCCTCACGCCTGCGGAATGGGCGCGAACCGGCGCCATGGCGCTCACGATCCTCGGGCTCAATGTCCTGGGCTGGGTGATGCTGGGCGCCGCCCTCGGCGGCCACTACCACGTCTCGAAAACCGAGGTCTTCGGCTGGGGAACCGGGATCCTCGCCTACACGCTCGGCATGCGCCACGCCTTCGACGCCGATCACATCGCGGCGATCGACAACACGACCCGAAAACTCATCAACGACGACGAGCGTCCGCTCAGCGTGGGGTTCTTCTTCTCCCTGGGACATTCCACGGTGGTCTTCTTGCTGGCCGTGCTGCTGAATTTCGGCATCCGAGGGCTTGACGCGCAGCTGAAGAGCTCGACCTCAGGCCTTCAGCAGACCACCAGCATCGTCGGGACCTCAGTGTCGGGCTTCTTCTTGTTCTTGATCGCAGGGCTCAACGTCGTCATCCTCCTCGGCATCGTGAAGATCTTCCGGGAGATGCGCGCGGGCCGCTACGACGACGCCGAGCTCGAGGCGCAGCTCGACAATCGTGGGCTCATGATGCGGTTCTTCGGACCGTTCGCCCGCCGGGTCGACGCGCCGTGGAAGATGTACCCCATCGGCTTTCTGTTCGGATTGGGTTTCGACACCGCCACCGAGGTCGCCCTGCTCGTCATCGCCGGAACCGCCGTCGTGGGCGGCCTTCCCTTCTACGCAATCCTCTCGTTGCCGATCCTCTTTGCCGCGGGCATGAGCCTGTTCGACACGATGGACGGGTGCTTCATGAACTTCGCCTACGACTGGGCCTTCGCCCGTCCTGTCCGAAAGGTCTATTACAACCTCGTCATCACGGGACTGTCGGTCTTCGTGGCGTTCTTCATCGGCGCCATCGAGGTGCTCGCCCTGCTGGCCAAGGACGCTCACCTGCGTGGCGGGTTGTGGTCCTTCATGGCGAGCTTCAACCTCAACACCGCCGGGTACTTCATCGTGGGTGTGTTCGTGCTGACCTGGGCGATAGCGCTCTTTGTCTGGCACTTCGGCCGGATCGAGCAGAAGTGGGACCTCGATGCCTAGAGGAGCCCGTGTCATGATCTTCGTCGCCGCGTTTGCCGCGTTCCTAGCTGGATGTTCTTCATCGTCCACGGGCCCACCATCTGCGGCGGTCGGGGCCGTCTCGGACAGGGCGCTACCCCCGGCCATCCGTCAGCTCCCGCTTACGAACCAACAAGGCCAGAGCGTCGACCTGGGCTCGTGGCCGGGCAAGACGGTGTTGCTCGTCCCGTTCCTGACCCTTTGCTCGGACATCTGCCCGATGACGACCGGCAACCTCTTACAGGTGCAGCGGTCGCTTCGAGCCGACGAGGCTTCCTCGAAGGTCGAGATCGTCGAGCTGAGCGTGGACCCCGGTCGTGACACCCGCGCCCGCCTTGCCGCCTACGCCAGGCTGACGGGGGCTGGTTGGCAGTTCGTGACCGAGACCCCCGCGCAGCTGCAAACGATCGCCAAGTTCTTCGGCATCTGGTATCAGAAGGTCCCCGAAGACAATCCGCCTGACATCGACTGGTGGACCGGCCAGCCGCTCACCTATGACGTCGACCACTCCGACGGATTCGTCGTCATCGACCCGAATGGCACCGAACGCTTCGTCACCAACGCCGCGCCAGATTTCCACGGGCACCTGGACCCGACGCTCGAGAAGTTCCTCTCCCCCCTCGGCAACCAGCACCTGAAGCACCCCCCCAACCCCAACTACACCCCCGCGGACATCCTCCAGGCTCTGGCTTGGTCAATGCACCTCCCCCTGCCATCACGAGGCTGACGCGCGCCGACCTCACCGCTATGGAACCTCCAAACGCATGCGAAGTTGATCGACGCAGCCACTTGCCTTGCTAACAATCTCGTCGAAGGAAGCCTCTCCAGTGCGGGCGAGGTAGTAGCCACTTTCCTTGGCGTACTCATATGCAATTGTCTGTAGGTCCACTGGCAGGCCCGCTTGAGCCACGTGCATCGCCATCAGGTAGTGCCCCTCGCTCTCGGCGGGCCTCGCGACACCACTGGCGTTCTCCATCGTCCCGACGACGTAGCCCAATGTCGCGCCCATGTAGACCGGCCCCTCGAAGGCCTCGCGTTCGCTCTCTTCGCCGTCGCCCAGCAGGTCCACCAGGTAGGCCACCAACATCCCGAGCACCGAGGCCAGGTCCCCTACGCCTTGGACCTTCATCACATGGTCGTGGGCGGCAGCCGCTAATGACGTGATCTTGTCTCGTTCGGCTTCATCGCTCAACAACGCCATTTCGGCTTGGGAAGGAACCCGAGTCGCTCCCGGTGTGGGAAACCGTATGAGCGAATGGACAAGAGCGGCCTCGTAGAATTCTCTCAGCCGGGTCGGCGGCGACGGTCCGGGGTTCGCCTCGATCCACTCCTCTACTTCGCACAGCTGCTGTGGTCCCATGGCCCCTCCGTCGCTCGACTCTCATGTCTCCTGGGGAGAATCGACCTGAGTCGGGCCGGCCTTGAGGACAGGTTGCCCCTGCTCCTTTCTCGGGCAGGTTGGGAGCTAGCTTCGATCCTGCCAAGACGGGAGGAAGCCGTGCGACCCAGAGCCATCGTGCCGATCATCGCGATCGCAGGCCTGTTTACAGCCTGCTCGGCCAGCACTACGCACAGCGCGTCGCCCTCGACCGCTACCACAAGAGCACCGCGAGGCCCCACAGGCACCTACGTGGTGCCTGTGGGCATCCACAAGATCCAGCACGTGATCGTCATCATGCAGGAGAACCGCTCCTTCGACACCTACTTCGGGACGTTCCCCGGAGCCGACGGGATCCCGACGAGCGGCACCACCGCGGCCGTCTGCATCCCGAACCCCCCCGGTCCCTGCGAGCGGCCTTACCACGACGTTGCCGACGTGAACGGCGGAGGCCCGCACGGCGAAGCCAGTGCGGTCGCCGACGTCAACCACGGCGCGATGGACGGCTTCATCGGCCAGGCCCAAAAGGCGAAACGCACCTGCAACACCCCGAACGATCCTGCGTGCCAAGTCCTCCCGGGTTCTCCTTCCGACGTGATGGGTTACCACGACGCTTCGGAGATACCGAACTACTGGACCTATGCGAAGGACTTCGTGCTCGATGACCACATGTTCGAGCCGGTCAAGTCCTGGTCCCTTCCGGATCACCTGTACCTGGTGTCCGGCTGGTCGGCCAAGTGCAAGAACGCGAACCCCTTTTCCTGTGTGAACGCGATCGTCGGGCCTTACACCCCGGCACGGATCGAGAACGCCGTGAAGCAAGAAGTGGACACGGGCACGACGGACATCGACATGGCTTGGACAGACATCACCTGGCTGCTCTACCGCCACCGCGTGAGCTGGTCATACTACGTGCAGACCGGCACACAGCCCGACTGTGCCGATGACAGCGCCGAAACGTGTGCCGAGCCTGCACAGAGCTGGACCACCCCGGGCATATGGAACCCCCTGCCGCTGTTCAACGACGTCCAAGACGACCACCAGTTGTCCAACGTCCGGTCCTTGAACACCTACTTCTCGGCGGCGAAAGCAGGCACGCTCCCGCAGGTTTCTTGGATCGCCCCTTCGGACGCCGACAGCGAGCACCCTCCCGCGAGCGTCCACCAGGGCCAGGCGTACGTGACAGCCATCATCAACGCAGCAATGAAGAGCCCCGATTGGGACTCGACGGCGATCTTCTTGTCGTGGGACGACTGGGGAGGCTTCTACGACAACGTCGTGCCGCCGACGGTCGACAGCAACGGTTACGGCCTTCGCGTACCGAGCATTGTGATATCCCCGTATGCCAAGCAGGGGTTCATCGACCACCAGGTTCTCTCCAGCGACGCGTACCTCAAGTTCATAGAGGACGACTTCTTGGGAGGCGCCCGCCTGGACCCTGCCACCGACGGCCGACCCGACCCTCGGCCCGACGTCCGCGAAGACGCTTCCATCTTGGGCGATCTCGTGAACGACTTCGACTTCGCTCAAGCGCCTCGAGCACCTGCTCTCCTGCCGACCAACCCGCCGGGCGACTCTCCCACCTTGCCTGCGTACTTCTCGGGCCTCCCGCCGTGCAACGGCTGTACGACGACACCGCCTTCGGTCGCATCACGCCAAGTGCCCGCGCGGTGAAGTCGAGACGTCGCCGGTCATGACAGCTCTGCGTCCTGGTTACCTGGCGCCTGCGTAGTGACAGCGCGCGGTACTTGACGGGCGAGCAGGGCGCCCCAACCCTCGTCATCCCCCGGGACGATCGGCCGGGGTGGATCGGCGACAAGTACATGAGCTTCACCGGTTCGGACGGCGAAGACGACGGCCTGGCCTGCCAGCTCGGGCGGGTCGCGTGGAATGGCGCGAGCCCCACTGAGCACGTGACCGGCTCGGAGCCGCTCGTGGAACTCGGTGGCGGTGACCGACGGGTACACGACCGAGACCGCGACGCCCGAAGCGGCCAGCTCGAGGCGGGCGACCTGAGAGATCATGTTGAGCGCCGCCTTGGTGGCCGCGTAGCCGCCGAGCCCCGGGAAGACCCGCAACGAAGTGGCCGAGCTCACGTTCACGATGGCTCCGGCAGACTGTTCTCGCATGACGGGGAGCACCGCCTGCATCCCCACGAGCGGGGCGACCACGTTGAGCTCGAAGACCGCACGAAGATCGGTCGGGTCAAGCTCCTCGAGCGGCACGTGCAGACCCTGTCCGGCGTTGTTCACGAGGACGTCGACCCTGCCGTAGGTTTCGACGGTCCGGGTGACCAACCGCTGGAGTTGTCCAAGGAGGGTGACATCGGTCGCGACGGCGAGTGAGCCCGGCAGCTCGACGGCGAGGGCCGCGCCATGTCCAAGTCGCTGGGCAACGTGATCGAGCCCGAGCANNGCAGCTCGACGGCGAGGGCCGCTAGACGTTCAGCCCGCCGAGCGGCCAGCACGACCCGTGCCCCCAGCTCGTTCAGCAACCGGGCGCTCGCCGCGCCGATCCCAGAAGATGCCCCGGTGACGATGCAAACCGCTCCGTCGATGTCCATCGTGTCTTCCTAGCCGCGATCATGAGTCCGGTAGATGATGCCCGGAGCGCTGCCATGGACGCGAAGACGTAGCTCCCCATCTGGGGACGGCCATCGAGAAACTACGAGGATCCCGAGCCCTCTCCCCCACCTGCACCCGCGCTACGACAGAGCGGGACTCCCGTACTCCCTGGAGCGCGTTGTTCGAGGTGCCAAACGGGATTCAACCGATGCAACCCGAGATGCTTCCATGCGGGAAGCAGTTGTCAGGAGTGTTCTTTGCGACGAGGGTGAGCTTGAGTGTCACCGGGCTGCCGACGATTGTGTAGATGCCGCCTCCGGAGGCGCTGGCATTGTGCGTGACCTGGCTGAGATTGAGGGTGAGCGGGCCACCTGGGAGGGTAAGCGTTCCATCAGTATTGGCACCGGCTTCGAAAATTCCGCCGCCCATAGCGGAAGCTGAATTGTTGTTCACCTGGCTCAGGTTGACCGTCAGCACTCCACTGTTCGGTACTCCGAAGTCGACATTGGCGATGCCACCGCCAACACCACCACTAAGGCCGGTGTTGTTGTTCACCTCGCCGAAGTTGATGGTCATCGTGCCGTGGTTGAGGATGCCGGCACCGTAAGAACCAGGAGCCGCGTTGCCGTTCACCTGGCTGAGGGTGATGGTCGCTGTGCCGCCGTTGGCGATGCCACCGGCGCCGGCGGTCGGGCCGCCGGTAGAGGTGTTGTCGTTCACCTGGCTGAAGAAGAGCTTGAGCGTGCTGCCGCCGGCAGTGCCCCCGTTACCAGTGCCGCTGGCGATACCACCGCCACCACCTGCCGAAGTGTTCCCGCTCACCTGGCTGAAATTGAGGGTGAGCGTGCCGGCGTGGTTCAGGATGCCGCCGCCCCCACCGCCAAGGGCGCTGTTCCCGTTCACCTGGCTGAAATTGAGCGTGAGCGTACCGATCGGACCGAGGTGAGCTGGGTTGACGACGCCGCTGGCGATGCCACCGCCACCCATTTGGCCGGTATTGCCCGTCACCCCGCTGTGATCGAGGGTGACAGCGCCTTCGGCATTCAAGATGCCACCTCCGAAGAGGCTATTCCCCCCGGTGATGATCAGCCCCTGAAGCGTGAGGTTGCCGCCCGGGCCGTCAACCTCGAAGACACGAAAGCTCGTGTCGTTCGCGGCGATCGTCGTATCATTGCCGTTGATATTGATCTGGCTCGTGATCACCGGCAGGCCGTTTGCACCGGATGTCGTGGGGTCGCCGTTGTCGGCAGAGCTAAGGGCGTAGGAGCACCTTGGAGCCAGGTTTATGATCCCGCCCCCGCCGCCGTTGGCAGTGTTGATGGCAGCGATCAGTCCAGCGGCTCCACCCCCGGAACCCGAGCACGGCACTTTGATCGGTCCTGAGGCGTAGGCCACGGCAGTCGGCGGGAGCGTCAGGACTAGAAGTGCTGCACCGGTCCCGATCGCGGTCTTCATGAACCTTGTCGTCTTCATCTATGCCCCCGCGAGGAGTTGTGAGTTTCGGGCACAGTGTCATCATTTCGGAGGCGGGTCAACGGCTCACCATCAGAATTGGGAGACCATTGAGTATCCGAATTGGGGAACCATTGAGCGCGTCGTGTCAGTCCACTATCGGGTCAGTGAACCTAAAGTTTCAGCCGGCCCCCCCGCGGAAGGCGAACACCGCGTTCGCTCAGGGTCAGGAACGGAGGTCGACCACAGGCCACGGTGGACCGCCACCGAGGATCTCAGGATCCCCGGTGAGCAGAGTGGCGCCGTGCGCTACAGCCGTGGCGACAGCAAATGCGTCCGCGTATGCCATTGGGTGGCGAGCCTTGATGCGTGCCGCCTCGAGCACGCGAGCTTCGGACGGCAGGTCCAACGTGAGCTGACGACGCAGGTCTCGCACGACGCGACGGGCTTGCTCCGCACCTGCCCTTCGCTCGATGATGTAGGCCACCTCCCCCAAGTTGATCCAGCTCATCACCGGGCTGCTCGCCAACGCGGCCTCCACGCGACTGGCGGCCGGCTCCGCACCGTCGAGCCAGCGCAGGATCGCCCACGAGTCGAGACACTCGGTCAACGGTCTAATTCGGCCCGATGGTCGGCTTCTAGCTCCGCGGTCAACCCGAGCCCTGCGAAGACGCCCCGCAGACTGGGGCGCTCCCGAACCGGCTCGACCCGCACCGCATCGTCCTCGAGGGCAAAGTCGACCTCGTCTCCAGGAACAATCCCGAGCCGGTCACGCAACGCCTTTGGGATTACAACCTGGCCTTTTGGCCCGACACGATAAGTCATACCAAACAGTATAACCCATCCTTGGATCCGGTCTGTTCTGGTTGAGGGGTTCTCCTTGGTCAAAGGGACTCCCGTCACGCCCGGCTCGCTGTTTCGCCACGGTCCTTTCGGACCACCTCCGCCTGCCGAAACAGCGTTGGAGCTGATCTGCAGACGTGTGGCCCTATGAGACCGCCGACAGGCCGGACTGCGACGGGTGCGCCCAGTAGGAGCGCGCCCTCGGAGTAGGGATCACCGGTGGCGATTCGGGTGGAGCGTCATCGGCCATGCCCATGAAGACATCGGGCTGCTTCGGGTTGGTGAGGAGGTGAAGTCTCCTCGTCTGCTGCTTGTCCCCCTTCATGTCCCTCCCTGGTTCGACGTCGCTAGCTCTCTTCAATGGCGATTTGGGTTCGTTTCTCAATTCCCACTGCTCTCGTCGGCTTCGTCACGCTCCGTCTCGATTATGCGCAGTTGAAGATGGCGATACTCGCTGAGGAGTCGCTGCAAATTCCGGGTTGACTGGGTGTCGATCACGCCCAGCTTGACAAGTTCTCGAACGATGCCTTCAGCACCCCCGCCCTCGTCCCATTGGGCTGTGACGGCGAGCTGCTCCTCAAGTTCGACAAGTTGTGCGCGGGCCCAATCTTGCGCCACCTGGACGTCCTCGCCGAAGTACTGGGTGACGGTCACTTGCAACGCTTGCGGCGGGCGCAGAGACCCCGTGTGTTGACGTGACGGGTCGGACCAAAAATCAGTGCGGCTGTTGATGAACTCCACCAATTTGTATCGCCAACTGCCGGGGCGCTCGTGGTCGGGGTTGTCGAGGTAGTCAACAAGCTCCGTGGCTGTCGCAACCTGTTGCTTCAAGTTGTCGTACTCGCGCGATGTCAGGGCTCCCGCTGCGGTGAGAACGGTGCCTTCGACGCGTTCAAGCCGGACCCCTCGGAGCAGTTCGCTTGCAATGCGGCCAGCAAACTGCTCCTCAAGTGAGTCGCGAGGCTCAAGGTCCGATGTGATCGCGGCCACGAACTCACGAACCTCCTCGGGGTCTTCGGCGAATGGACCGCGCTGGATCGGCTGGAGTTTCTGTTGATACAGACCGTGGGTTGTGGCGTTCTTCGAGCTGAGTGCCTTGCCTTCAGGGGTCTTCGGGCCAGTTGACCTCGTCGCGTTGGCGGCGTTTGAAGCACGCTTGCGCTCGCTGGTCTTCCTGGTCCTCGGCACCACCTCTCCCGAAACCGGCGGAGAGGTGGTTTGAGCACTTGCCGTCGGGTCGGGGTCAAAGATGTCATCAAGCGGGCTAGTTCCCAATTGAGGACCTCCTTTCTGCGCTTTCTGCGCTTTCAGGAGTACCTATCGGACGACGCGGCCCCCAACCCCCAGGTGCTGGCAACATTTCTTACGTATAGCTGCTCGAGGCGCGCGATTAACCACGGAACGTCAATATTCGCCCAGTTCGGGCTTGAAGAGCAGGTGGACATCCACGTCGTCCAGCGCCTGCTCGGCCATTCCAACATCGCCACCACGACGCGGTACCTGCACCTGTCCGACACCGACCTGGCAGACGCCGTTGACCGGGCCTTCCCGCTGGTGGAGGACTAGCGCTCCCCTACTCCGCTCGCATCTCGGGATACATGTCGAGCTGCAACTCCAGCGCTTCCAGGTAGGCCCGGTCGGCGTCGGTGAGACTCACGTCCTCGTGCTCCTCCACCGCTCGGAGGAACACTGCCGCGTACTCCAGCTCCTCCAGCTCCCCGGTGCCGTAGGCGGCAACGAACGCTGGGGCCATGTCGAACCAGTCCGGCCAGTCCTCCATGANNTCGAGCAGGGCGCTCGTGTAGAGCCGAAGGCGCTGGACGGTGTCCAGGCTCAGCTCGTCCTCGTCGCCCAGGTACTCAAGGAGCCGCTCGGCGATGCTGTCCAGGTAGATGACGAGGAAGTCGTT
>PLIG01000132.1 GCA_003139255.1 Acidimicrobiaceae bacterium
GGAGCACGAGCACCCCCACCCCGACACCGAGCGGCGCCAGGCGCTCGCGTAAGCTGACCGCGCGCCAATGCCGAGCACGCCTCGTGTCGTTTGCCGGGACGCCGTCACAGAGGCGAGGGGCGTGTCGTTCGAGGGAAGAGCGCAACGTGGTCAACTCCGACGCTGAGCACACAAAGAGGTGACGGTGGCCTTCGACATCCAGCTCCACCAGACGGTTGGCCTCGCCGGACGGTTGGGGTACGGCACCGCCGACGCGCACATCGATCACGCCTGCCCACGGCCAGCTCCGCACGGTGGGGCTCCCGGGACGCACGACGTCCAGCCCTCTCTTCGTGGCTCGCAGGCCGACCCCGCGAACCAGTACCTGCCCGCCGACGTCGGCTGCGACTAGCTGCCATCCCACCACTCCTGGGACGGCAGCGTCCCGGACTGCGCGCGCGAGCTCTCCACGCCTCGTTCTCAAGGGCATTCGCTTCCACCCGCGCTCGTAGCGTCTACGGACTGCGGCATCCAATAGGTGTCGGCAATCGGGGCTCCGAACTTCAGCCCCTGGCTCACTCTAGATGGTGGCCTAGCCGACCCAAGGCTGGTAATTCCCTGGTCACAGACCTTACCGAGGCCAGGGGAAACCTGTGTGCAGCATTCGGATGACTTACCCTTGGGAGTGCTCCCGCAGAGGGAGCGCGAGAGCGAGGCACGAGCCGTGGTCTTCGTAGAGGTGCTCAGGCTCCTCCTGGTGGTAGGGGGGGTGATCGGGGGTCTGCAGGTCGGAGACGACTTGGGCAAGAACACGTCTGCCCCCGTGATCGGGATCACGCTGGGAGCTCTGATCGCATATGTGATCGGCGGAATCGTTGGGAGGCTCCTCAGTCGGGGCATGAGACAAGGAGTCGCCAGGCTGCGTCGCATGCCCGCCGGCGAGGTCTTCGCCGCGTCGGTGGTGGGCACCACCGGGCTACTACTTGGCTTGGTGGCGGGACTTCCGGTGATCGCCCTGGTGCACTCGAGCGTCGACTACCCGCTCGTAGCCGCGTTCGCTTGGGTGCTCTGTGGCTTCGGCGTGCAGCTCGGAGTGTCGAAAGGACGCGAGATCGTGAAGGCGGCAGGCCTCTCGCACCTGGTCGAGCGTGCCGGTGATCCTCCGCCTTCTACCGCGTTTCTCGTTGACACCTCCGCGATGCTCGATCGTCACCTGCTCGTCCTCGGTCAGGCGGGTCTGCTCGCCGGTGGGATCGTGTTGCCGCGCTTTGTCGTTGACGAGGTGCGCACGCTCGCCGAGGGTCCCGACCCCGTGTCGTCGCGCCGGGCCCGTCGGGGTCTCGAAGCGATGGAAGCGCTTCGAGAGGCTGGAACCGAGGTCCGCACCAGCGAGGAAGAGGTGCCGCAATTCGACGACACCGCCGATCGTGCGCTTGCCCTTGCCCACAGGCTTCACGTGCGCCTGGCCACGTGCTCCTCGGAGCTGGCCAAGCGCGCCATCGACGACGGCGTGCAAGTCGTCGACCTGCGCAGGCTCCCCACCGAGCTCACCCCGGACCATCCGGTAGGCGAGCGCCTGGTGGTCGACCTGGTCAAGGAGGGGCGCCAACCTCGCCAGGCCGTCGGCTATCTCCCCGATGGGGACATGGTGGTGGTCAACGACGCCTCGCACCTGGTGGGACGTTCACAGATAGAGGTGGTGGTGTCCTCTTCGCGCCAGACGAGCCAGGGACTGCTCGTCTTCGCCCACCTGTTCGACGGCGGCCCCTCTGCGCTGGCGGGCGACGCCAGCACCGATTGAGCAGCGCTATGCGCTTTTCACCGCGGCGACCAGCTTGACGAGCGTGTCCTTGGCGTCGCCGAACAGCATCGTGGTCTTCGTGTCGAAGAGCAGTTCGTTGTCGATGCCGGCAAAACCGGGGCGCATCGAGCGCTTCATGACGACGACGTTGGCCGCCTCGTTCGCGTGGATGATCGGCATCCCGTAGATGGGGCTTCCGGGGGTGTTCTCCGCGGCTGGGTTGACGGTGTCGTTCGCGCCGACTACCAAGGCGACGTCGGTCGTGGGCAGCTCCCCGTTCGCCTGGTCCATCTCCTCGAGCTCGTCGTAGGGCACGTTTGCCTCGGCCAGCAATACGTTCATGTGGCCGGGCATGCGACCTGCCACCGGATGGATCGCGTAGAAGACCTTGACGCCGCGCGCCTCGAGGGCGTCGGCTAGTTCACGCGCGGCGTGCTGTCCTTGTGCCACGGCGAGCCCGTAGCCGGGGACGATGGCGACCTTGCGCGCATAGGCGAGAAGGACTCCTACGTCTTGGGGAGTGCCGCTTCGCACGGAGCGACCGTCCGCATCGGTCCCCCCTGTGGCGGTGATCACGGACCCGAAGGCGCTGAAGAGGATGTTGGACAGCGAGCGCCCCATTGCCACGCTCATCAGACGGGTGAGCAGGGTCCCCGAGGCCCCGACGAGCGTGCCCGCGACGATGAGCAGGTTGCTGTTCAAGGTGAAGCCCGAAGCTGCCACTGCAAGCCCCGTGAAGGCGTTGAGCAACGAGATGAGTACCGGAGTGTCCGCCCCGCCGACGGGCAGCACGAAGATGATCCCCAGCACGAGTGACAACAAGAGAACGACCACCAGTACCGCTGTGCTCGCGGTCGCGATGGTCACCACGACCAGGACGAGGATGGCGAGCCCGAGAGCGGCATTGATCGGCTGCTGCGCGGGGTAGGTGATGGGGCGCCCCGTCATCAGCTCTTGCAGTTTGGCGAAAGCGATGGCGCTGCCGGCGAAGGACACCGATCCGACGAGCACTCCAAAGAGGATCTCGCAGATCTTGTACACCGCTATGGAGCCGTGTCCCAGCGCGATGAACTCGGTGACGGACACGAGCGCCGCCGCACCCCCGCCGACGCCGTTGAAGATGGCCACCATCTGTGGCATCGCGGTCATCTTCACCAGCCGTGCTGCCGGTACCCCGATGACCGTCCCGACCACCACGGCGATCACGATGAGCGTCAGGTTGCGCGTGCTGCTGTAGACCGCGGGGAGCGAGAACGTCCAGGCGACGGCAAGGAGCATGCCGAGAGCGCCCAGCTGGTTCCCGCGCCGAGCGTGCTTGGGGGAGCTCAGGCCCACGAGGGCGAAGATGAACCCGATGATGGCTATCAGGTAGACGAGGTCGGTGGCGGTGGCCCGGCTCACTTGGTGGTCCTCTTGTCCTGCACACTCGGGGTACTCGGGGGATTTCCGACGTCCGGAGCGCCCGAATGTTCCTGCGGCTTCGCCTTGAACATCTCGAGCATGCGGTCTGTGACGACGAAACCTCCGACCACGTTCAAGGTTGCAAGGACCACAGCCAGGAAGCCCAGAGTGAGCTGCGCAATTCCGTGAGCCTGGCCCAGCACGAGCATGGTGCCGACCAGGATGATGCCGTGGATTGCGTTGCTTCCCGACATGAGCGGCGTGTGCAGGATGCTCGGCACCTTCGAGACGACCTCGTAACCGACGAAGGCGGCCAGTACGAAGATCGTGATGAAGCCCATCAGGCCCGGACTGGCGAGCGAGGCGATCACGACGCGTCTGCCTTCTGAGGCTTCTCCTCAAGGAGCTCGCGTGCCAGTTCGTGGACCGGGGTGCCGTTTCGCAGCACGCAGCTTCCCGAAACGATCTCGTCGTCGAAGTCAGGACGAAGCTCGCCGTCCACAACGATCAGGCCGAGGAAGTTGGCCATGTTTCGTGAGTACAAGAAGCTCGAGTGCGTGGGCATCGCCGCGGCGGGATTCGTCATCCCGTAGACCATCACACCGCCGCGAAGGACCTCGACACCGGGCTGCGACAGCTCGCAATTCCCACCCGAGTCCGCTGCCAGGTCAACCACGACCGAGCCCTCGGCCATCTGGTCCACCATCTGGGCCGTGACGAGGACGGGGGCCTTTCGTCCCGGGACCGCGGCCGTGGTGATCACCACGTCGCAGGCGGCCACCTCGTTGCCGATGAGCTCGCGCTGGCGGGCCAGGAACTCCTCGGACTGTGCCCTGGCGTAGCCGCCTGCGCCCTCCTGGGACTCGAGCTCGAGCTCTACGAAGGCGGCACCGAGCGAGGCCACCTCCTCCTTGGCAGCGCTTCGCACGTCGTATGCGCGGACCTGCGCACCGAGCCGCCGGGCGGTGGCGATCGCCTGCAGACCGGCTACCCCTGTGCCCAGCACGAGCACCTTGGCCGGCGGAACCGTACCTGCGGCGGTCATGAACATGGGGAAGAACTTGGGCAGGCGCTCGGCAGCTGCCAGTACGGCTAGGTAGCCCGACACGGTGGCCTGAGAGGACAGTGCGTCCATCGACTGGGCACGGCTGATGCGAGGTAGGAGGTCGAGACTGAACGCGGTGGCCTGTCTCTCCACGAGGGCTCTCAAGATGTCGAGCTGTGCGGCAGGCTGGAGGAAGCTGACTACGGTCACCCCCGTTGGCAGGTGCTGTGCTTCGGTGGGAGCAGGTGCGTGGACCTTGGCCACGACGTCGGCCCCGGCGAGCAGGTCGTCGGCGCCCTCGACGATGTTTGCCCCCTTCTCACGGTAGGCGGCGTCGGGGAAGTGGGCCTTCGAACCTGCGCCGGCCTGCACGAAGATGTCCACTCCAGGACCCGACAACCGGCCTGCTACCTCGGGGACGATGGCCACGCGTTGCTCGCCAATCCGCGTCTCTGTGGGTACGGCCAGCTTCACGAGGTCCTATCAGAGCACGTGCGCCCTGCTCATCTCCAGTTCAGTGTCCGACGTGCTTTCAACCACGGTCACGTCGCGCGTCTCGACGCTCTTCTCGACGCTCTTCGAGCTCGGGCTTTCTGTCTCTGCTGTGAAGTCGAAGACCGTGCGCGGCTCGGCGTTTGCGATCACATACGCCTGGTCCGAGGGGAGGGGGCGGGCGAAGAAGTAGCCCTGGCCCACGTCGGCCCCGAATTCTTGGAGGATCGCCACCTGTTCTGCCGTCTCGATTCCCTCGGCAACGGTGGTCATCGCAAGCGAGTGGATCACGTGGATGATCGCTTCCACGATCGCCCGGTTCATGCCTTCGTGGATCTCCAGACCGGAGATGAACTCACGGTCGATTTTCGCGGTCTCGATGGCGAAACGGCGCAGGTTCTCCAAGGTCGACCAGCTCGTCCCGACGTTGTCGACCGCGAGATGCGCGCCCAGGTGTGACAGCTCGTCGAGGTCCCCACTGGCTTGTTCGTCAGCCACGGTGTTCTCCGTAACCTCGATCGTCAGGCGATCCGGATTGAGACCTGACCCTTCCAGCGCGTTGGCGGCGGCGATAGAAGTCCGGTGGTTTCGGAGCTGGCTGGTCGAACAGTTCACCGCCACCTGCAGGGCCGAGGGCCAACTGGCGGCCTGGAAGCAGGCCTCGGACAGCACCCACGCGTTCAGGTTGAGGATGTACCCGTTCTTCTCGGCCCACGGCAGGAGCACGTTTGGAGGGATCAGGCCTTGCTGTGGATCCTGCCAGCGCACGAGGGCCTCGAACCCGAGGAGGCGTCCCGTGGTCAGGTCGACGGCCGGCTGGAAGTGCAGGACCGGATTGCCGTCGAGAAAGACCTCGTCATTGGAGGTCATGCCGGCTCACCACGCGTGCGCCGTGGCCGGCGGGTGCGCATCGGCCACACGAGGGCGATCGCCGCCATTGCCCCGGGTCGAGGGCGTGACGATCCGGAAGTGGTCGCGTCGATCGCACTGACACGTTCCTTTGATCGGCAGATCAATCAACCGCCTTGAGGGTCAGGACCTTCTCCACAGCCCGTCGGCATCGACGAAAGGGGTGGTGCAAGGGTGGCCATGAGCCACGCTCACTGAGATCTGAGCGTCCTCGCGGGCTGGTACCCGGACGATGGTGGACGAACGTGTCCCGTATTTCTCGGTGTGGACACACGCGGCGAGCGTCTCGGGCGGGCGTACGGGCCCCCAGATTGCATGCTCGTCGGGCTCGTCGGGCAGGCTGTGGTCCCCTAGCACACTCCTCAGACGGCCAATGAGCGCAGCTCCTCTCAGAGTGCCAACACCGACACTTCCGAGAATCTCACGGACGTGGTCGACCTTGGGAGAACGGGAGCCCGGTGGGAGGTTCTCGAGGATGTGGACTCCCGCGGGCAGCTCCTCTGCCACGGGTCGGTCGCCTGTCATGTCGAGTGAGTACAGCGAGTGGCGGTCGCCTACGAGCAGCCATGCCGGGTTGTAGTCGAGAGGGTGGAAACGGCAGACGAAGTCCTCGACCGCGTCCTGGGCTTTCGAGTGGCGAGCCAACGCCAGCGGGAGCTCACCGCGTGAACGCTTGGAGGGGTCGCGACCCTCGGACGCGGGACGGTTCGTGAGGGCTGCCACCAAGCCGTGCTCGTTCATCGCCAGCCAAGTCCCACCTGCTTCTTCGTCGCGGCCCCCGAGGATCCTGGGTCCTGCAGACTGCAGAACGGTCATCGCGGTCGCGGGCCGGTCCAGGCGCTCGTCGCGGTTCGCTCCCACCACCAGTGGTGCCGCTTCTTCCAAGCGCGAAACCATCACGAGCAGGCACATCGCGACCCACGGTAGCGGCGCCCACCGGCACAGTCCCTGTCAGCGTCGACGCGTCTTGCGATCCTCCACCGCGTTTTCGCGGAAACATCGCAGGTTCACGTTCCAGCAAGGTCCGCGGCAAGGTCGAGCGACAGCGACTGAGCGAGGTCGGTTCTTCACGATCGGGGTACACCCGCGAGGGTGTCACGAGTAGAGGAGAGGTGAAGACCATGAGCAACACGACCACCCTGTCGGGGAACCTGACCCGCGAGTGGAGTCGAGCCGGAGCGCGGTGCCAGCCTCTCGGCTGATCCGTTTCTCCGACCCGCTCCCCGAACCGGACGTGCGACTTCCACCGCATCCGGCTCTCCACGTGCCCCGCTGGTCAACCTTCGGCGATCGCCCGAATCCATCTGTCCCACGGCGAAGGGATCTTCGTTCCTCGGTAGCGATATCGGCTGACCGGAACCGCCCCCGAATTGAAGAGGATCACCCCGTCCTGCTGCGGCCGCCACCCGTTGCCGAGATAGCGGCGTCGCCGGTCCTTCCAAGTACTGCGGCGGAACTTTCGGCGAAGCCATCCGTTGACCCTGAGCCACGTGTAGTGGCTCAGGTATCGGAAGGTCGCCTTCGATACGCCGTATTGGAAGTACGTGGTCCAACCTCGCAGCACCTTGTTGAGTTGGTGCAGGAGGTCGGAGAGGGATTTGCTCGTTCCCTGCTTGGTGATCGCCTTCACCTTGGCCATGATCGAGGACAATGATTTCCTCGAGGGCCAGGTGTAGACGAACCGCTTGGTCGACCCCGGCTTGGTCTGCCGCTGGATGCGGAAGCCGAGGAAGTCGAACCCCTCGTCAATATGGACAATCGTTGTCTTCTCCTCCGAGAGGCGAAGCCCCATCGGGGAGAGCACCGCTGCAACCTCATCCTTTAGTCCCTCGGCTTGCGCCTTGGTTCCCGACACCAGCACCACAAAGTCGTCCGCATACCGACAAATCCGGTAGATGGCTTCTCCGTGGTAGCGGCGCCGTTGCCGGTCGATTGCAGTTGCCATGGTCGTCTTCCACGCCTCGTCGAAATGCTCGTCGAGAACGGAGAGAGCGATGTTGGCGAGCAGCGGTGAAAGGATGCCGCCCTGAGGTGTGCCGGTCTTGGTTCCGATGATCTGGCCACCTTCGGTGAGGAGCCCAGATTTCAGGAACGCCTTGACGAGGTCCAGAACGCGCTTGTCTCCGATCCGATGCCGCACCCGGCCCATGAGGGCCGTGTGGTCGATCTCGTCGAAGCACGCCGTGATGTCACCCTCCAGCACCCACTCGTAGGAGCGGGAGGCAAGGTGGTGAATCTGGGCGATGGCGTCCTGGGCTCGGCGCATCGGGCGGAAGCCGTAGGAACACGGCTTGAAGTCCGCCTCGAAGATGGGCTCCAAGACCAACTTCAGGGAGGCTTGCACGACCCGATCCCGAGTGGTCGGGATGCCGAGGCGGCGGAACTTGTCGTTCGCCTTCGGGATCATCCGTTCCTTGACGGGAAGGGGTCTGAAGCGCCGGGCCTTGAGATCGTCTCGCAGCTCGGCGAGCATCACGTCACCGAAGAGGATGGAGTTCGGTTTCACCCCATCGACCCCGGCGGACCGTGCACCCCGATTGCCCCGAACCCGATGCCACGCCACCACAAGGAAGGCGGGATCGGCCACGAGGTTGTACAGGTCACTGAACTGACGATCGGGGCTGTCAGTTGCCCTTTGGTGCAGCT
Source organism: Acidimicrobiaceae bacterium (assembly GCA_003139255.1). Taxonomy (GTDB): domain Bacteria; phylum Actinomycetota; class Acidimicrobiia; order Acidimicrobiales; family UBA8190; genus Bog-564. Next base: position 8,274 of record PLIG01000132.1, read on the forward strand.
TCGCCTGCATACGCAGTACCCGGGGCTCGGCCTCTTCGAGGTCGGGCCACAGATCGTCGGTGTTCACCGTCGAGCTCCTGCCATTGCCATAGCGTCACTGCTAACTCGCTGGGTCCCTTCGCCA
>PLIG01000155.1 GCA_003139255.1 Acidimicrobiaceae bacterium
CCACGCCCCATCTTCACCGACAGCTCACCCCGGCGAATGTTCAGTTAGCCGCCTTGGACGGGATTCTCGGCACCCACAAGCTCCCAAGAGGTCAACGTCTTGTGGTGCTGCGCCATGACCTAAGAGCCCTGCGAGAACGCTCGAGCTCCAAGCGTGCGATGAGGCCCCGGTGCACCTCGTCGGGGCCGTCGGCGATTCGTAGGGAACGAGCCATCGTCCAGGCGGCGGCGAGCGGTAGATCGTTGCTCAACCCCGCACCGCCATGCAGTTGTATGGCCATGTCGATCACGCATTGGGCCATGTTCGGCACCGCCACCTTGATCTGCGAAACCGCGCCGATCATTTCGGGTGCTTGGTTGTCGATGAGCCACGCGGCGTGCAGCACGTGCAAGCGCGCCTGGTCGATCGCAATGCGAGCATCGGCGATACGCTCGCGGTTGCCGCCGAGGTTAGCCAGCGGCTTGCCGAACGCGACCNNACGGCAGGCAAGCTCCAGCGCCAGCTCGGCTAGGCCGATGAGCCGCATGCAGTGATGGACGCGCCCGGGTCCGAGACGAGCCTGGGCGATTTCGAACGCCTGACCAGGTTTGCCGATGATGGCGCTCGCTGGTAGGTGCACGTCGGTGAAGGTGACCTCACCGTGGCCGCCGGGTGCATCGAGATACCCCATCGTCTCCAGCATCCGCTCGACCTTGACTCCGGGAGTGTCGATCGGGACGAGCACCATCGAGTGCTGGTGGTGACGGTCGGCATTCGGGTTGGTCAGGCCCATGAAGATGAGTGCCTTGCAGTTGGGGTGCCCGACGCCTGTGCTCCACCACTTACGACCATTGATCACGACCTCATCACCCTCGAGCACGGCAGTGGCCTGCATGTTCGTCGCATCCGAGGAGGCCACGTCGGGCTCGGTCATGCAGAAGGCCGAGCGAATGCGCCCGTCGAGCAGCGGGGTTAGCCACTGCTCGCGCTGCTCGTCTGAGCCGAAATACAGCAGCACCTCCATGTTGCCGGTGTCAGGCGCGTTGCAGTTGCAAACCTCGGCAGTTATGAGTGAGCGACCCATCCGCTCGGCGAGCGGCGCATACTCGACGTTGGAGAGACCGGCGCCATACTGCTCGTCTGCAAGGAACAGATTCCATAGGCCCGCAGCCTTGGCCTTCTCTTTGAGCTCATCGATCACGGGTAGAACGAGCCAGGGGTCAGTACGCGTGAGCAGCTCCCGTTGATAGGGTTCCTCGCGCGGGCCCACCTCCCGCTCCTGAAACGCGGTCAGGCGCTCTATCAACTCCAGGGTGCGGGGTGAGTGCTGGAAGTCCATCGGTCATAGCTCCAAGGTGGGGAACGAGGGCAATGGAGTTTACTTCTCATCATCGGCGGGACCCTGTGCTCATGGTCTTTCTCATCGCCTGGCCTTACCACCGTGCCCGAAGGTCGGTTGGTTACCCTGCCGCAACCGCATCTGAAGCCCGTCTTCGTCCGTGTAACCTGACAGAACTTCGCCCAAGAAGCGTTCTCTCGGAGCCCGAAAGAGCGGACACATCTTCGGGCCGGCCCATAGACCCGGCTAAACCACGTTCCAGAGTGCCCTCATCGCAAGCCGCACAATCCCCGGAGCCAGATGCCCGCAACAACCTTCTACGAGCCACGCGGCGGCGGCCGTTACCGCTCGACCGAGCACACCGTGGGCCCGTGGGACTCGCGCTCTCAGCACGGCGGTCCGCCTTCCGCGTTGCTTGTCCGGGCTATCGAGGCCGAATCGCCATCGTGGCCCGCCACCGTCTCACGCGTGAGCGTCGACGTCCTCCACTCGGTACCCATCGCAGAAGTGACGGTGCGCAGCCGGGTGCTTCGGCCGGGGCGCAGCGTCGAACTCGTCGAAGCGGCGCTCGACACAGGTGGCCGCACGGTCATGCGGGCGCAAGCGTGGCGGGTCCGTGAGGCCAACCTGCTGCTACCGGCAATGCCGCGAAGCCACGACGATCCGACTGTCGACCCGGTGCCCACGTTCCCGGCCAAGGAGTCTCCTACACGACCCGGCTGGACCGGGGGATACCTCGAGGCGATCGAGTGGCGCCACCTAGGTGATGACCGGCCTGATGCGGGCTTGGCAACGATCTGGGGCCGAATGCGTGTCCCGCTCGTGCCAGACGAGGAACCCACTGGGCTGCAACGGGTGATGGTAATCGCCGACTCTGGCAATGGCGTCTCAAACGCGCTGCCGCTCCGCGACTGGCTCTTCGTCAACACCGAGCTCACCGTGCACCTCACGGCGGTGCCATCCGGGGAGTGGATCTGCTTGGACGCGCGCACGCGCATTGACCGCCGGGGATTTGGGCTCGCCGCGTCGCGGCTTTTCGACCGGGAGCGCCTGGTAGCCCGTGGTGCACAGACGCTGTACGTTGGGCCACGATGAGTGCCACAGCGGCGGAAGAAATGCCGGTTGATATGTCCCCCTGTGATCGGACCCGGTTTGTGAGCGTAAGGTCCGAATACTCGACGCGCCCTCACGCGGCGAGCTCGTACTCGTGGATCAGTCCTCCGAGCCGGTCGCGTCGACGGACGCGCAGCGGGCGGGAGTGCGAAGGCTGCGCAGGCGTCGCTGCCAACATAGGAGAGGGCAATGTTGGGACCGGGATCTCCTGGGATAGTCCCTGGTGCGGGCGATGGCAGTTGTAATGCGGGGCGTAGCTCCGAAGGATGCGCTCGAGATGTCGTGCATTGACGATGAGGAGATGATCCAGGCACTCTGACCGGACGGTCCTCACGAACCGCTCCGCGTAGGCGTTCGCGTTCGGCGCCCGGAATGGGGTTCGCAGGACTTGGGCGCCTTCTGATCTGAAGACCTCGTCGAAGCTTGCCACGTACTTCGTGTCCCGGTCGTGGACAAGAAACCTGACGTCGATTCCGGCGTCGACGATGTCACCGACTACGTTCCTCGCCTGCTGGGTGACCCAGCTCCCATTGGGGTGGCCGGTGACGCCGGTGATCCAGGTTCTCCTGCGGCCGAGCTCGATGAAGAAAAGGACGTAGAGGCGTCGTAGTAGGACCGTGTCCACGCTGAAGAAGTCTGTCGCCACGATGTGCGACGCTTGGGCACGGATGAACTCTCGCCACGTGGCACTGCGACGCGATGCTGGCCCCAAGTGGTGGTCGAAGAGAATCCGGGCAACGGTGCTGGCTGCCAAGCGGACGCCGAGTTTCATGAGCTCACCCTGGATGCGCCGATAGCCCCATCGTGGGTTCTCTTTGGCCAAACGGATCACGAGGGCGGTGGTCTCCTCGTCCACCCGTGGACGTCCCGGCTGACGGTGTGGATAGGTCCAGCGTCGGGCCACGAGGCGTCGGTGCCAAGCGAGCAAGGTGGCTGGTGTCACGCCGAACGAGGTCCAACGGGAGCGGGGGAGCGGGTGCTGTGTTACAGAGTCCGCACCCGCCAGTTTGCGCGCTCAGCCTCAAGCTTGGCTGAAACTCGAGTCGACCTCATCCAAGCACGGTCCAACCGCTAAGCATATTGTGAGCGCCATGGCTGACCCCGTATCACCTCCGCCCCCGGCTGCTACCCCGACGGACGCAAAGAGCGCGAAGGCCGAGGCCAAAACAGCCAACGCCCGTGCCAAAGCACTGCGGCCCTGGTACAAGAAGAAGCGCTCTATCTTCTCGGGGATCATCGCCCTGGTGATCATCATCATCATCATTACGGTGTCGGCAGGCATGAAATCGACCGTGACCTCCGGGCCCACCGCGGCACCACCCAAGTCCAAGTCCGTGGCCCACGTGGGCACGACGTTGACGCTCGGCGCGGGTGGCGGTGGTAGTGAGCGGGTGACGCTCGTCCAAGTGATCGACCCGGCACAAGGTGCCGGCCGGTACATCACGGCCGATCCTGGCAAGCGTTTCGTGGCCGCTGTGTTCAACATCATGAACACGTCGGAGGTGGCGGGCGAAGGCAACGCCAACGACGATGCCGCGCTTATCGGTTCGGACAACCAGACGTACACCTTCAACCCTTATTCGCTCACTGAGTGCACGAACTTCAGCGAGGGGCAGTTCCAACTCGGACCCAGCGAGTCGGCGACCGGGTGCGTCGCCTTCCAGATGCCGACCGGGGTGTCGGTGGTGAAGGTCCAGTGGTCACCGAACGCGGGCTTCGCGTCGGACTTCGGCGAGTGGTTGGTGCCCTGAAGCGTCCCTTCCTCGATTGTGGCGTGCTCATCGCCAGCGGGTCGCGTTGCCCGGAGCATCAGCGGGCCCTGGCCCAATAAGGCGCCTGATAGGCGCAGACACTCAGGGTCAGCAGACCGATTCGGTGTACTACCGGGGGACATCGGCTCGGCGATGCCACCTAGTTCCAGGGCTTGACCCGCCAGTCGCAGATTGGTGGTGTCGGAGAACCGACCTGCACGAGGTGAAGGGCACCAAAACGTCGGTCGACTC